>JAZQMI010000042.1:0-7011 GCA_045543375.1 Eubacteriales bacterium
CTGGGTCTCGGGATGGGTCAGATCCTTACGCAGCCACTTGGCATTCAGACCAACTTCGTTCATACCGATCAGACCGATGGTGGAGAAGTGGTTGGAGAAGGTGCCCAAGTAGCGCTTGGTGTAAGGATACAGGCCGGTTTCCATCAGCTGGGTGATGACCTGACGCTTGGTCTTAAGGCTGCGGGCAGCGATATCCATCAGCTTGTCCAGCTGTGCATAGAAATCAGCCTCGTCCTTTGCCAGATATGCGATCCGGGGCAGGTTGATGGTGACAACGCCAATGGAGCCGGTGGATTCGCCGGAGCCGAAGAAGCCACCGGACTTTTTCCGCAGTTCACGCAGGTCCAGACGCAGACGGCAGCACATGGAACGGACATCGGAAGGCTCCATATCGGAATTGATATAGTTGGAGAAATAAGGAGTGCCGTACTTGGCGGTCATCTCAAACAGCAGCTTATTATTCTCCGTTTCGCTCCAGTCGAAGTCACGGGTGATGGAGTAGGTGGGGATGGGATACTGGAAACCACGGCCATTGGCGTCGCCCTCGATCATGATCTCGATGAAGGCCTTGTTGACCATGTCCATTTCCTTCTTGCAGTCGCCGTAAGTGAAGTCCATCTCCTTGCCGCCGACGATGGCAGGCATATCCTTCAGGTCAGGGGGGCAGACCCAGTCCAGAGTGATGTTGGAGAAGGGCGCCTGCGTACCCCAGCGAGAGGGCGTGTTGACGCCGTAGATGAAGCTCTCGACGCACTTCTTGACCTGGTCGTAGGACAGATTATCTACCTTAACGAAGGGAGCGAGGTAGGTATCGAAGGACGAGAACGCCTGCGCGCCTGCCCACTCGTTCTGCATGATGCCAAGGAAGTTGACCATCTGGTTGCAAAGCGTTGCCAGGTGGCTGGCAGGTGCCGAGGTGATCTTACCGACCACGCCGCCAAGACCCTCCTGAATGAGCTGCTTGAGCGACCAACCGGCGCAATAGCCCGTCAGCATCGAGAGGTCGTGAATGTGGATATCGGCGTTGCGGTGCGCATCGGCGATCTCGTTATCATAGACCTCCGAGAGCCAGTAGTTGGCCGTGATGGCGCCCGAGTTGTGCAGGATCAGGCCGCCGACCGAGTAGGTAACGGTGGAGTTCTCCTTGACGCGCCAGTCGTTGGCCTTGACGTACTTGTCCACCAGATCGCGGTAGTCGAGCAGCGTGGTCGAGAGATTTCTCAGCTTCTCGTGCTGCTTACGGTACAGAATGTAGGCCTTGGCAACCTCGTCGTAGCCGCCCTTGATGAGCACCGACTCAACGCTGTCCTGAATGTGCTCGACCGAAATGAGGTTGTCCTTGATTTTGGGCTCAAAATCGGCCGTGACCTTGAGGGTCAGGAAATCAATAACGTCGGGATGAGACTGAATGCCGCAGGCGTCAAAGGCCATCATCATGGCATTCGAAATCTTGGAAAGGTCGAAATCGACGGTCTTGCCGTCACGCTTTAAAACGTTATACATGTGTCTTTCTCCTTTTCGGTTTGTATTTTTCGGTCAAAAAAGTTGCCTCTCGAAATCCAAGGTTTCACAAGGCAACAAACAAGAGCGCGGTGGTGGCGGGCTGTTTCCCGCACCGTTGAAAATCGGCGGATAACCGTATCCGCCAAATTTTCGAGCCGCGCTCATTATACCATATATATTGTGGTGCGTCAAGAATTTTTTTGCATATTTTGTGTTTTTGTCGTTTTATACAAGATTTCGCACCAAACTTGTGCATTATGCACCACGAATTGCTGCCGCAGGAACAAATTGACGGGCAGCCGCTAACATTTCTTCCAGTTTTTGGTGGCTCGGCGCACTCATTCCACCCCCGACAAGGTCACCCGAATCCACAAAGGGTTGGATAAAATAGCGGGGCGCGCCCGCGATCCAGGCGGCCAGCGCCCCAATATCTTGTGGCGTGTGCAGCTCGTCGGTCACGGTGGTGCGGAACTCAAAATCGATGCCGCCGCGGAGCAGCAGTTCGACGCTCTCCCTGACGGGAGCGAGGTCAAAATCCGTCAGCCCGACCGTTTCGGCGTAGCGGGTGGGGCAGTTTTTGACGTCCATGGCAACGTAGTCGAGCAGTCCCTCGCGCATGAGCGCGGACAGCGCGGTCGGGTCGGCACCGTTGGTGTCCAGCTTGACGGCGTAGCCCAGCTCGCGCACGCGGCGGATAAACTCGGGCAGGTCGCGTTGCAGCGTCGGCTCACCGCCCGTGGTGCACACGCCGTCGAGAATGCCCTTCCTTTTCATTAAATAGGAAAGAATCTCCTGCTCGTCAACGCGGGCGGCGGTGTCGAGATGCGTCACAAGCCCCGCGTTGTGGCAAAACGGACAGCGAAAATTGCAGCCCGCCGTGAATATGGTGCACGCCACGCGACCGGGAAAGTCGAGCAGCGTCATTTTTTGAAAGCCGTGAATGGTCATCGGGGGAGAGTGTCCTTTCTTGTTTCGTTGTTTACATCATATCACAGAACACATCCAAAGTCAAGGGGTTCTCTTTGCCCTCGCACAACGCGCTCGGGGCGAGTTTATGTTCATTCTTTGCCGCTCGGCAAAGAACGAACCAAGAAAACGAGCAAGGGGCCTAATGCCCCTTGACCCCGTTGTCTGCGCCTTCAGTGGCTCCGTTTCACTCCGCCAAGGCGGCGCAGAAAGATATAGCTCCATCCATGCCGCGTGCGCGGCTTAAAGAAAGCCACGCACACTTTAGGTGGTGCTGCCGCCATAGTGTTTGAGCGTTTTTGACGCGAAAACGCGAAAATTTTGCTGCACGAAAATTTCAAGCCGCGCCTTCGCGAAACGGAGTGGAGCGACCGAAGCGGCTTGCCGTGCGCCGCTCTACGGCGCGGGGTCGAGGGGCGAAGCCCCCGTTCCTTTTCTTTCGCCATTTCTTTGTGGAACGACAAAGAAATGGCATAACGTGCAGTCCGCGAGCGCGCACAGCAGGGCGAGCGTAAAGAGAAAACTGCATATTGACAAACAGTTTTCTTTATGCTATAATACCCTTACCACATCAATCGAATAATTTTATGCAAAGGGCTGTTTTTACTTTGGTAAAAACGCAGCTCGCCTTTTTGCGTCCTTTGCAGATGGGTTCGATTGGTGTGGTAGCTTATCGGAGCTTGCGTTTTTCGTGCGCGGCTTCGGCTGCGCACTTTTTTATTTTTAGGAGGAAGCAACATGGACGTTATCAAGGACCTTTGGTACGGCAATATCTGCGGCGTGGAGGATTGCAGCCGCGACATACCTCCCGAGCATACCGACTATGAAACATACGAAAAGTTAAGAAACGCGCTGACCACGCAGGAACAGCAAGACCTGCTTGACGCCTACGTCGATGCCATCCACCAGTCTGCCCTTGACTGGCAGGAACATGCGTTCCGCTACGGCATCCGCCTGGGCTTTCATTTTGCCGCCGAGATCGGCGCACGCCAAGAATAAAAGAAAAAGAGCAACGCGTCGCTCTTTTTCTTTTTGCTGATTATTTGTTTTTTTCCTCCAGCTCGCGGATGCGTGCCTCAAGACGCGCGATCTCCTGCGCAATGGGGTCGGGGACGTGAACCTGGTCGACGTCGTCGCTGACCCTGCGCCCCTGCTGCTTGACCACGCGGGCGGGCACGCCCACGGCGGTCGACTGCTCGGGGATCTCCTTGAGCACCACGGCACCGGCCGCGATCTTGGAGCCGTCGCCGATGGTAAAGGGGCCAAGCACCTTGGCACCCGCGCCGACCATGACGTTATCCCCCAACGTCGGGTGACGCTTGCCGACGTCCTTACCCGTACCGCCCAGCGTCACGCCCTGATAAATGGAGCAGTTATCGCCGATCTCGGTGGTTTCGCCAATGACGACGCCCATGCCGTGGTCGATAAAAAAGCCCTTGCCGATGGTCGCACCGGGGTGGATCTCGATGCCCGTGAGCAGACGCGCGATCTGGCTGATCATACGGGCGGGAAAATAATGCTTGCTCAGATACAGCTTGTGCGCCACGCGGTAGGCGAGAATGGCGTGCACGCCCGACGAGAGCAGCAGCACCTCCATGTCGCTCTTGGCGGCGGGGTCGCGCGCGCGGACGGCGGCGATATCCTCGCGAATCTCGGCGGCGACGCGCTCGGGCACGCGCTCCAGCTTGAGCAGCGTGCGGCGGGCTTGCCGCGCCTTGGCGCGCAGGACGGCTTGAACGTTTTTGATGGTAGTGTCAAATTCAGACATAATAGGTTCCTTTCAGGTGTGGTCAAATGCAAAAAACAGGGGAATTTCCGCTGTTTTTCCGACTTTTGTCATATCGCTGTGCGTACCGTGTCACTACGACACGGACGGTGTTTTTTGTGTGCGCCTTTTGTCGGTTTTTGTGCAAAGTGCCGATTATCAAAATTTTTTGACTTTTCCACCGTCCAAAAGTCGCGCGAACGGCAAAACTGTGGAAAACTCTGTGGAAATTGTGTAAAACCTTGCCCCATTTAGCGCTTTGTCGGGCGCTTGGGGGAAAATGGCTGTGGAAAACTCGCGAGAAAGGCTTGTCAAGCCCTTTTTTGTCGAAAGTGAAAATTCTGTGATTTGAACAACGACACGCCGTGTCGTACTACGACAGATCGCGGCAGCTTGTGTCACCTTAAATAGAACAAATGAGCATTTCGATGGCCTCATAGCCGCGGGGCGATTGCTTGAGCGAGCGGTCGGCGACAAGGCAGGCGTCCATCATGCGGCGGACGGCGCTCTCACCCGCACGCTGGGCGTGCTGACGGTAAAGCGAAACGGTATATTCGTGCACGGGCTTGCCCGTGGCCTGCTTCAACGCTTTGGCGATCTCGGCGTTGGTCGCACCGTTTTGCGCCAGACGCAGCGTCATGAGCATATTGGAGGTCGCCGTCACGATCTCACCCAGAATGATGAGCGGCTCGACACGGCGCGCCTTGAGGTCGGAAAGGATTTCCAACGCGCGGGGCGTGTTGCGCTCCATCAGGGCACCCGAGAAAGCAAACGTATCGTATTCCACCGTGCGGCAGGACACGGCGGCGATGTCCTCGTTTGTCACTTGTTGTCTGCCGTGTGAGAGGGCGTAGAAGCTGAGCTTGTCGATCTCGGCAGCCAGCGTGAGCATATCGCGACCGCAACCCTCGATCAGCGCGGCAACGACGGCGGGCTGAGCCTGTGCACCGTTATGCGCAAAGTGGCGGGCGCACCAGCCGCTAAGTTTTGCGGGCGTACATTGCTCAAATTGGACAAGCGTCAGATATTCGCTAAGGCGACAGAGCAGCTTGGACGGCTTTTTGGGTAAAAACCCTTGGTCGATCGCGCCCGACGCGACCGAGATGATGAGCGTGTTGTAATCGTATTCGGTCAACTCGTCCAGCACCCCGCAAAGAGCCTCCAGCTCGTGCGGCTTCATGGAATTGAAGTCCAGCCCGCGCACGACGACCAGCTTGCGGTCGGCCATCATGGGCAGCGGCATGAGCGCGCTGCGCAACGCCTCGGACGAATAGGTGAGCGAATCCAGGGTGACCTCGTTAAAGCAGGCAAGGCTTTCGTCGGGAATAAGAACTCCGCGCGCCTCGCGCAGCGTAAAGTCCTTAAGGTAATCCTCCTCGCCGAACAAAAGATACCCCGGAGCGGGCGCGGTCTTGATCTGCTTGCGAAAATCGGCATCCTTGAGTATGATCGGTGCGGTCTGTGCCATACGCGCCCTCCTTTTTGCTTATTTTTAACAGTATACCACATTTCTTTGCGCGGTGCAACGGGGTTTACGTAATTTTTTGATTTTTACCCGAACTTGTTTTGGTGCTCGCACGCGTTTACGACAAATTTTTCACTCAGCGGCAAAAACAAAGCAAACCCCCTTGCGCCGCGCTCGCGGATATGGTATACTGTTGTCAACGAAAACCAAAAAAGGAGATACCGATATGAAGACCATTTCCCTTTGCGGCACGTGGCAATGTCAGGGCTCGACCGGCGAGCACGGCGGCATTCACACCTGGCCCGTCACGCAACCCTTTACCCCCACCTACCCCATGCAGGTTCCCGGCACGGTGCAGGAGGCGTTCGAATACCTGACGGGCGACGTCCACGTCGGTCACAACGTCTACCTCGCTCGCTTCATCGAGGAGCAATACTGGCTTTGCTCGCGCGATTTCGAGCTGACCGAAGAGGATCTGGCAAAGGGCAACCGCGTCCGCCTGGTCTTTGAGGGACTTGAGCTGTGCGCGCATTTCTATCTGAACGGCAAGCACGTGGGCAAGCACACCGACGCTTACCTTCCCGCCCGCATCGACGTGACCGAGCACGCCGTAGTCGGCACCAACCACATTGATATCCGTCTGGACACGGGCATCTACGAGTATGGTGAAAAGGACACGTCCACCACCTACTGCAACAGCTACACCGCCAAAATCCTCAAACGCGTCTATGCGCGCCATGCGCAGTCGCAGTACGAGTGGGACTGGGCGCCGCGACTTCTCAACGTCGGTATCGTCAAGCCCTGCTACGTCGAGATCGCGCCCTTTTTCATCAATGAAACGGCGGTTTACCATAAACTGAACGCCGATTACAGCCGCGCCACGCTGGACATTCGCCAGTTCCTTGCCGTCGAGGGCGAGCGCAAGCTGCGCGTCGACGCCCGCATCGAGGAAACGGGCGACAGCTGGGGCTGGGAGGGCGAGTTCAAGGGCGCATCTCCCGTCCGTCTGACGCTCAACATCGAAAATCCCAAGCTGTGGTATCCGCGCGGCTACGGTGAGCAGTTCCGCTACACGCTCACGGTAACGATCACCGATCTCGAGAGCGGCGCCGTGATCGGAACGGTCACCAAAAAAGTGGGTCTTCGCCACGTCGAGATCGACCAGTCGGCCCGCGAGGACGTCGGTCGCAATTTCAAGCTGCTGATCAACGGCCGTCAGCTTTTTGCCAAGGGCGGCAACATGATCCCGCTCGATATTCTCTACTCGCGCTTTACGCGTGACCGCTACGAGCTGCTCATCGACCGCGCCGTC
>JAZQMI010000043.1:0-2194 GCA_045543375.1 Eubacteriales bacterium
AAAAGTCAACGATTTAATCGCTGTTTTTGGTCTTTTTGCAAAAGAAAATCCCGCCAAAATGCACGTTTGGCGGGATTTTCCGAGAAATTATTTATTCGTCCGTTTTCTTCTCTTGCGGCGGAAGATCAGCGAGCGGAACAGAATGAGGTTCATAACGATGAAGAAGGCGACGAGGATACCGAGTGTCAGCGCAGGCTGTTTCGGTGCCAGCGTAGCGAGCAGCATCATGGGAAAGCCGAACACGATAGCGGGCAGGTTCTGGTAGATCAGGTTATCTGCCACTGGTGTTTTGTATTCGGGATCGACCTCGCGGAGCAGGATCATACCCGTGCTGGCCGTGCCCGACAGCATACCGTACATGGCCATAAACTGCTGCTCGCAATAGCGCGGGAACAGCTTTCTTGCCACGTAGTGGTTGTACCAATAGGTCGACAGCAGACCGACGACACCCAGAATGAGCAGCACGTGCCAATACTGTTTGATATAATCCAAGCGAATGGCGGCGATGCCTGCGACTATCATGAGATCGAAGAAGAAGCCGCCCATGCGGTTCATGAGGAAGGGATTGACGTACTGCTTTTTGACGATGTTCACACGGCGAAGCATATCCAGTGCCCATTTGAGCACGGTCGCCATGAGCACGCCGAACAGGAAGTTGAAGCCAAAAAGCACCGAGCGGAAGCCGGGAATGAGGCTGCTAAGCAGGTACATCAAGCCGTACGAAACCATATAAACGCCCATAATGATGGCAATCTGGACGGTCATTTTGTCGATGCTGCCGTTCATGGGGATCTCGTCGGGGGATTGAATCTGCTCGGCTGTCAGCGACGCCGCGCCCTCGTCCTCAGCAACGGTGATTTTACCCTTTTTCTTGAGGATATTCAGATGGATCACGCCGCCGATGGCCGCGCTCAAGAAGCCCAGTGCTGCGACGGTCAGACCAAAGCTGCGTCCGCCGACAAAGCCGTGCTCGGTTTCATAAATGTTACCGTAATTGAGCGCCTGACCGGTTCCCTGACCAAATCCAAAGGGCAGCAGAATGCCTGCCGCAGAGAAAAAGCCTTGGATGATCAGCGCAGCGATCATGGTGATGGTAAGGCCGAGAATGGCCTGCAGCAGATAGGTGGCGACCGTAGTCACGCCCGTGTTGAACACCTCGACGGTTCGGCGCATGCCCTTGCTACGGCGCCCCGAGCGGAAGGTCGTAGCGATAAAGCCGAGTGCCAGACAGTGGTAGGTAATGATCTCCATGGTGCCCATGCCGTTACCGCCGAAGAACGCGGTATCAAACAGCAAATTTCCGGTGATCAGTTGGTAAATGACCGAGCAGAGCAGCAAAACAATGCCACCAAGAACAGAGGTCGGAATAAGCGATACACGCAGCAGCTTGATGGATTTTTTGAGCAGATTGGCAATCAAAAGGCTCAAAAGCAACACCGAGATCAGGCTGACAAAGCCCCAGACCTCAGAGTCCCAAAAATTGAAGTTTTCCATACTCCACTCCTTGCTTTACGTTGTCGTAATGATAGTAAAAATTCATATATTTGACAGGGTTAAATCGCTTGTCGCCCTTGAGCTGATACAGTTCGTCGCCGATATAGATATTCAGCTTATTGCGGCCGAGCACCGACATGACGCGCACCTCGTCAAAGGGCAGCGCGATGCTCACGCCCTCGCCCACGAGCTCCATGCGGTCGCCCCACAGACGGACGGCGACCTTGTCGGCGATCTTCTCCTTGTGGCTGTACAGCACGACGCGGCAAAGCGAGGTGTGATCCT
Source organism: Eubacteriales bacterium (assembly GCA_045543375.1). GTDB lineage: Bacteria > Bacillota > Clostridia > Oscillospirales > CAG-272 > SIG644. The sequence continues at coordinate 1,780 of JAZQMI010000043.1, forward strand.
CATACACCATCTTCTCGCAAAGCGCGGCGGGGTCGAGCCGACTGATGTAAGTTTCCTGATATTTGTACCAATCCTTGACGTAAGTGAAGGGGAACGGTTTGTCAATGCCCTCAAGGCGCAGATCGGGCAGATAGCGCGCCGACAGCCCGCATCTCTTGCAGCGGACGACGTCGCCGTTACTCTCCCACTCGGACAGTCCACACTCGGGGCAGACGTACATGACGCGTTCGAGATACTCTGCGCTCTTTTTGTGGTGATACTGACCGCCAATGGTCGTATCGTCCCAGGTCAGCTCTCGGTGGACGAGCGCAAACAGCTCGTCGTCGGTCATGGCGGCCGCCTCGTCGGGCTCGATCACGCGGGTGACCGACGCCTTCATACTGCCCTTGCGGATGACGTCACTCCAGCGCGGGTG
>JAZQMI010000044.1:0-11618 GCA_045543375.1 Eubacteriales bacterium
AGGCAGAGCTGCTCTTTACCGCCAAGGACGGCAGCGAGTGGCGTCAGCCCATCTACGATTTCGAATGTGCGGGCGTGCTGCAGGGGCAATACAACAAGGATAGCTCCATCCGCTCGTTCGCTCACTCCTGCTTCAATTACGCAATCAACACCAAGCAGGACCTGTGGTTCTCGACCAAGGATACCATCTCCAAGCAGTACGACCAGACATTCAAGCTGATCTTTGAGGAAATCTACAACGAGTGCTACAAGGCAAAATTTGAAGAGCTTGGTATCGAGTATTTCTATACGCTGATCGACGATGCGGTCGCACGCGTCATTCGCAGCGAGGGCGGCTTCATCTGGGCGTGCAAGAATTACGACGGCGACGTCATGAGCGATATGGTTTCGACCGCATTCGGCTCGCTTGCCATGATGACCTCGGTGTTGGTTTCTCCCGACGGCAACTACGAATACGAGGCGGCACACGGTACGGTCACACGCCACTACTATCGCTACCTCAAGGGCGAGGAAACCTCGACCAACCCCATGGCGACCATCTTCGCTTGGACGGGCGCACTGCGCAAAAGAGGCGAGCTGGACGGCCTTGGCGACCTCGTTGCCTTTGCGGACAAGCTGGAAGCGGCTTGCATCAAGACGCTGGACGACGGTATCATGACCAAGGACCTTGCCGGCCTTGTCGATGATAAGACGGCCGTCAAAGCGGTCAATAGCCTTGAATTTTTGAAGGCAATCAGAGAGAGAATGTAAAAATAAATATCCCCCCGCATAGCGGGGGGATATTTATTTATTTCAGTTCTTCAAGAAACTCGCCAATGCGGCGCAAAGCCTCGGTGATGTGCTCGGTCGAGTAGCAATACGAGGCGCGGATAAAGCCCTCGCCGCCCTGACCGAACGCCGTTCCGGGAACGACGGCTACTTTTTTGGAGTAAAGCAGCTTTTCGCAAAATTCCTCCGAGCTAAGTCCCGTCGAGCGGATACAAGGGAAGGCGTAGAAGGCACCCTTGGGCTCACGGCACTCAAGTCCCAGACGGTTAAAGCCTGAAACAATGAGCCTGCGACGCATATCGTATTCCTCGCGCATGGCTTGTACGTCGTTCTCGCATGAGCGCAGCGCCTCAATGGCGGCGTACTGCGAGGTGGTCGGCGCGCACATGATGGCGTACTGGTGGATCTTGCGGATCTCTTGCATGATGGGCGCAGGACCGCAGGCATAGCCCATGCGCCAGCCCGTCATGGAAAACGTCTTGGAAAAACCGTTGATGACGACGGTGCGCTCGGCCATACCGGGGCATGATGCAATGGACACGTGCGGCTTGCCGCCGTAGGTCAGCTCGGCATAGATCTCGTCGGAGATGACCAGGATATCGCGCTCGCGCAGAATGTTGGCGATCGCCTCAAGGTCGTCCTTCTCCATAATGCCACCCGTAGGGTTGCAGGGATAGGGAAGAATGAGCGCCTTGGTCCTGGGCGTCAGGTGAGCGAGCAGAGCTTCGGGCGTCAGCTTGAATTCGTGCTCGGCGTCCGTTTCAATGATCACGGGAACGCCGCCCGTGAGCAACGTCATGGGCTCGTAACAAACGTAGCTCGGCTGAGGTATGATGACCTCGTCGCCGGGGCTGACAACAGCACGCAGCGCGGCGTCGATCGCCTCGCTACCGCCGACCGTCACGAGGATCTCGTGCTCGTAGTCGTAATCCAGATGATATTTGCGCTTGACGTAATGCGCGATCTCGCGGCGCAGCTTTTCAAGTCCCGAGTTGGAGGTATAGCGTGTCTGGCTGTTCTCCAGCGAGCGGATACCGGCCTGACGAATGCGCCAGGGCGTAGGGAAGTCGGGCTCGCCAACGCCCAGCGAGATGACGTCCTCCATCGTTTCGGCAATATCGAAAAATTTTCGAATGCCGGACGGCTTGATGGTCGTCACGCTTGGGTTGAGAATTTTTCCGTAGTCAATGGTACTCACAGCGAGAACGTCCCCCTGTCGTCACCGTTGGCCTCGACCAGATCGACGTCCAGCTCCTTGTAGCGGCGCAGCACGAAATGCGTCGAGGTGGAGATGACCGAGTCAATGGTGGAGAGCTCCTTGGCCACGAACAGCGCGACCTCCTGGAAGGTCTTGCCCTTGACGACGACAGACAGATCGTAGCCGCCCGACATCAGATAGACCGACTCGACCTCGGGATAGCGCATGACGCGGCGCGCGACCTCCTCAAAGCCAAGACCTGCCTTGGGCGTGACCTTGAGCTCGATGATGGCCGAAACGTAAGCGCTGTCCATGCGCTCCCAGTCGACCACGGCCTTGTAGCCGCGGATCAGACCGTCCGCCTCCATTTTCTTGATCTCTTTTTCAACCTCGGCCTCGCTTCTGCCCGTCATAGCGGCGAGATCCTCGTTTTTGGTACGAGCGTTTTTGCTCAGCAGCTTCAAAAGACTTAAATTCATGATATTTTCTCCTTATAACAAAAGCCCCGAACCCAAGCTTTGCTTGTGTTCAGGGCGAAATTTCTCCGCGTTACCACCTGAATTCGGTCGCATGGACCGCACTCTGTCGGCACAAAAATGCCGTTCCCCAATAACGGAGGGAAACCGTTGATGCCTTGCGGATATCCGCTCGGGTCAAAGCTCAAAAACTGCTTCACGCAAGACTCGCAAAGGCTCGCACCAACCGCCTTTTCTCTGTCGGGAGTGATTTGCGTTACTCCTTTTTCTCATTGCTGTTACGCTTATTATACTATGTCAATATCCTCTTGTCAAGAGGAAAACGAAAAAATACGGATTTTTCAATCGTCCGAGGGCGATTGTTGCTTGATACTCTTTCGATAGGCGGCGGGCGACAGTCCAACGACGTTACGAAAAACGCGGCTGAAATAAGCGAGCGAGCTAAAACCGCTTTGGTAGGCGCATTCCTCCAGCGAGAGAAAAGGATATTGCATGAGCTGCTTGGCGCGGCTGATGCGTGTTTGCGTGATGTACTGCGAGGGGGATACACCGTAGAGCGAGCGAAACAGCTTGCGCAGATACACTTCGCTCATGCCTTGCCGTGCGGCCAAGGAGGCGACGCTCAATTCGTGATCGTGACAGTTGCCGTCGATCAAATCGCGAACGGCAGCTATTCTTTGGCGAGATGATTGCCCTACGTAAGAAGCATGAGCGGTCTGCGTCACGATGCTATATATGCGGTACAGCAACGAAAGGCACTCGGCCTGCGAGTCTGCCGCCGTCGCGTGTGCGCGCCGTAGCTTGCGGAAAATATGCTCAACTTCGGATTGATTTTTGGGTGTATAAACGGCACTTTTCCTTCTCTCATGCGAAAGAAAATCAAAATTACAAAAGATAAAATGGTAATCTCCGGGATCGACGTCCATGCGGTATACCGCGCCGCTGGCCAGATAGAGAATATCGCCGGCCGTGACCGAAAAGTGATCGCCGTCATCAAAGGTATAGGTACAGCCGCCTTCGATGATCCAGACGAAAGCGTCGCTGAGGCGTCCGTCGACGAACAAGGGCTTGGGATGGGTGTGATTGGTACTTTCAATCACAGCAGAAAGACCGACGATATAAAGCCCCGACTTGCAAATATCGATTTTACTCATATTACACCTCCTGCTTATGATATTATATCATAAGTCTTATGGATTTTCAATGAAAATCAAAGATTTTGTTTCGAAAAGTGCAAATTTTCCGTTTTTGTTCTTTACAAAAAGGAAAGGCCGTGCTATACTGAAGCCATAGAGAAGGAAGGAGGCATAATATGTCTTTCACCTATGAAGAATTGCTGAACCATGCCCTCGCTCGCGCCGATATCGGTGACGCTCCCGACGTTGTCGCGACGGACGCGGATACCATCGTATATCTGCTCGACCACTGCGAGATCACGTTTGCCGAGCATCACCGCTTTTTCGGTGACGTGAACTGTGACGGCGTGATGCGTGAGGTTGCCCACAAGCGCTGGCCGGTCTATAAGGAAGAGCTTGACGCGCACGGACTGCGCAAGGACATGGAAACGCTGGTCTATACGGGGTGGCACGATATGAGCCATACCTCGGCCGTTTGGGAGGACGTCATCTCTCTTGGCATTGTGGGGCTGCGTGATCGTATCATTGCCTATGCCAAAGCGGTGGAAAACGACGAACAAAAACGCCGCTTTTTTGACTCGTTGACGCGCGTGTGGAATGCTGCGCTGCGCTTTATGTGTCGCGCCGCCGATGATGCAGAGGCGGCAGACAAGCACGAGATGGCCAAGGGGCTTCGCGCCTTGACACAGCACGCCCCCGAAACGCTGTTCGAGGCCATGCAGACGTCCATCGTTTATTACGTGCTTCAAACGATGTTCGACGGCACCTATCTGCGCACGCTCGGAAGACTGGATAAGCTGTTCTATCCGTTCACCAACCATATGGCGCGGGAGGACATCTGCGATCTGGTCGATGCGTTCCTTGTTGAGATCGACGCGATCCGCGCACCTGCCAATATGCCCTTTGCCATCGGCGGCACGGACGTGCAGGGAAACTCCACGGTCAATGAAATGTCGTACATTCTGCTCGACCGGTATCAAAGTGTACCGACCCACAATACCAAGCTCCATTTGCTCATTTCAAAGGATATGCCGCATGGCTTGATCGAGCAGGCACTTGACGGCGTGCGCCGCGGCTATAACAGTATCGTCTTTATGTCGGATGCCAAGGTCATTGAGTCGCTTGTCGCGCTTGGCGCGGACAAGGCCGACGCCACCAATTATCACGTCGTCGGCTGCTATGAGTGCGGCGCGGACGGCGAGCTGACTTGCTCGTGCAATGCACGCGTTAATCTCCCCATGGTGCTGGAGCTCGCCCTCAATCAAGGTAAGACCATGCTCGGTGAGCACGCGGTCGGTCTTGAAAACAATGGCTGTTTTGAAACATTTGAGGCTCTTTACGCCGAATTTGAGCGACAGATGCGCTACGTCTGTGAGCGAGCCATGCTGTCCACGGGCATTCACGAAAGTTATCTTGCTAAGCTGCATTGCGCCCCCATTCTTTCGGCGACCTATCAGAGCGCGCTCGAGCGGGGTGGCGATCTGTATTGCCACTATACCGCAAAATATAACAATTCGTCGCTTAATGCCATCGGTCTTGGCACGGTCGTAGATTCGCTTACGGCCATTCGCCGCTTGGTCTATGAGGATCGTACGCTCACGCTCGCGCAAATGACCGAGCTGTTGAAAAACGATTGGAAGGATGCCGAGGTGCTTCGGTTGCGCGTAAAGAATAAATTCCCCAAATATGGCGTAGGTGACGAAAACGTCGATGCCTTGGCTCACGATATCGTTGATACGCTCGCTAAAGCCGTGAGCGGCAAGCCCAATACCAAGGGCGGTATCTGGCGGCTTGGACTGTTTTCCATCGACTGGCGCTGGGATATGGGTCAAAAGACGGCAGCATCGGCCGACGGTCGCCATGCAGCAGAGCCGCTATCTCAGAATACAGGCGCATCTTTTGGCTCCGATCGAGAGGGTGCGACTGCGCATCTGCTTTCCGTTTCGGCCCTTGATATGACCAATACGCCCAACGGCAGTATCGTGGATATCGACCTGCATGAGAGTGCCGTGCGCGGCTACAACGGCCTGCGTGCGCTGACCTCGTCGCTGCTGACCTATTTTGATCTGGGCGGATTTGCCGTCCAATACAACGTGCTCGATACCGAAACGCTCCAAAAGGCCAAGCAAAGCCCTGCAGATTATCCCAATCTGCAGGTACGACTGTGCGGCTGGAACGTGCTGTTCTCGAGCCTTTCCGACAAAGAAAAGGACGAATTCATCGCCCGCTCCTGCCACGAAGGAGGCGGCGTATGAAGGGGATGATTTCGGCGATCAAGCGCATGGAGATCCACGACGGTGAGGGACTTCGCACGACAGTGTTTTTCAAGGGCTGCCCACTGCGTTGCCTTTGGTGCCACAATCCCGAAAGCATCGGATTTGATCCGCAGACGGCGCACCAGACGGAAAAATGCATTTCATGCGGTGCGTGTGTATGCGCATGCCCACAGCATGCAATCGTTTTGGATCAAGAAGGTTTGACGATTGACCGTTCGCGTTGCGTCACCTGCGCTGCGTGCTCCGATGCTTGCCCAACGGGAGCAATGATGCTTTACGGCAGGGAATACGATGCCGAAGAATTGGATGCACTCGTCGCACGCGATCAACCGTTTTTTGAGCGCAGCGGCGGCGGTGTCACATTGTCAGGCGGCGAATGCCTCTCACAACCGGATTTTGCCGTTGAGGTCGCACGCCTTTTGCATACGCGCGGCATCAGCGTGGATATTGATACCTGCGGCTACGTAGAATGTGAGGTGCTTGATCGTATTTTGCCGTACACCGATACCTTTCTTTACGATCTCAAGGCGATCGACGCTTGTGTGCACAAGCGTTGCACCGGACGAAATAACGAGCGCATTCTGGACAATCTCCGGTATCTGTCCGAGCAAGGCGCACGCATTGAGATACGCTATCCGCTTGTCATGGGCTATAACGACGGTGAATGCGATAAGATCGGCGCATTTTTGCAGAACTTGCAGGGAATTACCAAAGTGAAGGTTCTGCAATTTCACCCGTTTGCCGCCTCGCGTTACGAATCTCTCGCCATGCCGTGCACCGTTCCCGACACGATCACGACCGTCGAAGACGTGCAGCGTGCAGTCGATGCTCTGAAGACGTTTGGCTTAAACGCCGTCAACGGCGCGATAGAAGATTAAAAAAAGACGCAACCGAAGGGTTGCGTCTTTTTGTATAAAAATCAGAACAGAGGCGAGGGATAGACACCGTCCGCGATCAGCTTGCCGATGGCGGCAACGACGGCGGGCTTGTCCTCCTTGTAGGTCACGCCGAACCAATGGTCGTCGGTGGGCAGCACCTTGACGGTCGCAACACCCTCCTGCAGCAGATCGTCCACGATCGAGGGCAGCAGGTATTCAGCCTTGATGTCGCCCTCCTTGACGTTAGAGAGGAAGATGGGGAAGCGCTCTGCGAGCACCTCAATGAAGGCGGGAGTCAGTCCCCACATATTCATCGAAACGTACGACTTGGGATCAAGTGCCTTCCAGCCGTCGCCGTCGGGAATAGCAGCGCCGTCGGCCGTCTTGGTGATGTTGTGCGTTTCGTTGACCTTGACGAGGTTGAGATCGGCGTCAGCCGAGCAAACGCCGCGCGAAACGCCGCCGTTGTCGCTCAGCGTATGGTCGAGAATGTAGCCGGCCATGCAGTAGCTGTGCGCGCCGTCATTTGCGTGCTCGACCAGATAGTCGTGAATGAGCTTGAAGCCCTGCTTGCCGTAGTAGTCGTCGGCGTTGATGACGATGAAGGGATTGTTTACTACGCCTCGGCAGGCGAGCAGTGCCTGACCCGTACCCCAAGGCTTGGTGCGGCCTTCGGGCAGCGAAAAGCCCTCGGGAAGATCGTCAAGCTCCTGGAAAACGTACTTGCAGGGGCAGACCTTCTCCATCTTGTTGCCGATGATCTCACGGAAGTCAGCCTCAAGATCCTTGCGGATAATGAAGACGACCTCGTCGAAGCCGGCAGCCAAGGCATCGTAAATGGAATAGTGCATGATGATCTCGCCGTTCGGACCCATGTGCTCAAGCTGCTTGATGCCGCCGCCAAAGCGCGAGCCGATACCCGCTGCGAGAATGACCAGAGAAGTTTTCATATGTAGCCTCCATATGTTTGATTTCAGAGATTTCATTATAACACGGAGCGACGGATTTGTCAATACCCCTCTATCTACGCTCCGTAGAAAAAGGGCAGCCTTGACAAAACTTGCCGCATGTGCTATACTTACCGCAGAACGGAGGTGGCAAGATGGATGATTTAAAGGGCATGAATGACGAACGCATAGAGCAGAGCTTGCTGGGAGCGGCAAAAGAGTGCCGTGTTGCCGTTTTTTCGTCATTGGCGTCCACCAATGCCACCGCCAAGCAAATGGCCGCAGAAGGGGCTCAAAACGGCTCTGTGGTGATTGCAGAGCGGCAGAGTGCCGGACGCGGGCGTATGGGACGATCCTTTTTCTCACCCGACGGCACGGGGCTGTATATGAGCCTGGTCGTGCGACGCTGTATGCCAACTGAGCACGCGACCCGATTGACGACGGCGGCCGCCGTTGCTACGGCACAGGCCATCGAGCATATTTCGGGGCGTGCAGCACGCATCAAATGGGTCAACGATATTTATCTGGACGGTAAAAAGGTGAGTGGCATTCTGACCGAAGGCGGATTTTCTTCAACGAGCGCCGGCATGGAATACGCCGTGATCGGCATCGGCGTCAATCTCGCACCGCCCAAAGGCGGTTTTCCGCCCGACGTTTCCGATATTGCCACGACGGTGTTTGAGGGGGCTGATCAAGCGCACGGCATGCGTGAAGCATTGGCGGCTGAAATTCTTAACCGTCTGATGCCCTTGCTTGACCATTTGACATTGCCCGATATTTTGTACGAATATCGCCGCCGTTTGCTGATTGTTGAGCAAGACGTGCTTGTTCATCGCGGGGACGTACCGCCGCGTGCGGCATACGCCCTTGGTGTGGACGAGGCGTTTCGTTTGGTGGTACGCTATGCGGACGGGACGACCGAGGCGCTTGACAGCGGAGAGGTCAGTGTCAGAGCAAAATGAAAAAGGCTGTTGCGATGCAACAGCCTTTTTTGATGGAATTTATTGTTTTTTGTCCTCGCTTGTCGGCTCGTTCTTGGGCGCGGCAGGACGTTTGTGCTTGCGGTTGAGTCTGATGACGACCACGAGTACGACGGTCGCGATGGCTGCGATCACAAGCAGCGTGGGGAAGGCCTCAACGAACCAGACCGCAAAGTTCTGGCAGCCCTGCCCGAAATTTTTCCAGCTCGTTACGAAGGCCTCTTTGACGCGCTCGCCAAAGGTCGGCTCCTCATAAACGACGGGCGTGTATTCCACGACCTCACTCAGGCTCATAGTGACGGTGGAGTAGGAAACCTTGCTGTCAAGCAGGTTCAGTCGGGTCTTGTAGGCCTCGATCTCCTCGATCACGTTATAAAGGCGGTCCTTGACTTGCAGAAGATAATCAACGTCCATGGATTGCTTGAGCATTTCCTCATAGGCGGCACGCTCACTTTCCAGCACGCCGATGCGCGTCTGAATGTCGTAATACTCGGCCGTTACGTTGTTGGCACCGATGTTTTGCGAGAGCACGTTGACAAGTCCACCGACCTCGCCCAGAAATGCGTCAAGCTGTTCGGCGGGAATACGCAGCACCATATAAGCGGAACGCGAGTAGAGATTGCTCGAATAATAATTTCTTCCGGTAGAGCGGAAGGTTTCCTCAAAGCCGCCGAGCAGTGTAACGGCTGCACGGATCTCACCGACCGCCTTGTCGTATTCCTTGGTTTGGGCGTCCATGCTGACCGTTCGAATGATCTTCTCACTCATGGTCGCAGCGTCACCGACGATGGGACTATCCGGCGTAGTGGGAGGCGTGGGCGTCGGATACTTGCTGACCTCGTTATAGCCGGCGTCATAGCCGTATTCGGGAGCCTCCATGGGAGCGTCAGCGTCGTAAGCAGCGCCTGGCTTCATCGAATCATTTGCGATGTCCTTATTTCCTGCTGCGCAGGCAGTGGCGATGAGCGCGAACAGTAAAACGACGACGAGAGCGAGCGAGAGATTTCTTGTTTTCATACTAAATCCTCCTTTGATATCACAGATGGAAAATGCTCCGTCTGCAAGGCTTGATGATTGGTCTACACCCATACAGACGGAGCAAATGTCAAAATGTTCCCGTTTTTACGAAAAAATTTTCAAATTATTTCATTTTTTCAAGAGCGGAAACAACGCCTGCGAGATTTTCGCGGAATTTTTCCAGCTTGGCACGCTCACCTTCGACGACGGCTGCGGGTGCCTTGGCTACAAAGCCCTCATTGGAAAGCTTGGCGCCAATGCGTGCGATCTCACCCTCCAGCTTGGTCTTCTCGGCATTCAGACGTGCCTTTTCCTTTTCAACGTCGATGATATCGGAGAGGGGCAGCAGAATGGTAGCGGCGGCGGTGACGATCTGTACCGTTTCGTCCGTATTCAGCTTACCCTCAAAGCTCTCGGCAACCTCGATCTCGGAAGCGGAGGCAAGACGCTGGAAGAAGGGCTCGCAGCTTGGCGGGAAGTCCTCGGCGTGCGTCGTGGCGATATACACCTTGGCGCGGCGAGAAGGAACGACGTTCATCTCGCTGCGGCGGTTACGGATGGCGCGGATGGCGTCCAGAATGCTGTTCATACGCTCAGCATCGGCAGTGAACGTCATGTTTGCATCATACTCGGGATAACGCGAGATCATGATGCTCTCGTCATCGTGCGGCAGCGATTGATAGATCTCCTCGGTGATGAAGGGCATGAAGGGATGCAGCATCTTGAGAATACCCGTCAGCACATAGCAGAGTACCTTTTGCGCCACGAGATTTCCCGCGCTTTCCTTATCGTTCAAACGGCCCTTGCAAAGCTCAATATACCAGTCGCAGAAGATGTCCCAGGTGAAGTCGTACAGTGTGGAAAGTGCAACGCCGACCTCGAAGTTTTCAAGAGAATCGTTGACCGACTTGACCGTTTCATTGTAGCGCGTCAGCACCCACTTATCCTCGGTCGCCATGTCGGCTACGTCGGGCAGCGTGACGTCCTCAATGGTCAGATTCATGCGAACGAAGCGCGAGGCGTTCCACAGCTTGTTGGCAAAGTTACGCGCAGCCTCGATCTTTTCGTCCGAGAAGCGCATGTCGTTTCCGGGGCTGTTGCCCGTAGCAAGCGCAAAGCGCAGCGCGTCGGCGCCGTACTGTGCGATGATCTCGAGCGGATCGATACCGTTGCCCAGCGATTTGGACATCTTTCGACCCTGCGCGTCGCGCACCAGACCGTGAATGAAGACGGTGGAGAAGGGCTTCCCCCCCATGTGCTCAAGACCCGAGAAGATCATAGGCGATACCCAGAAGGTGATGATATCGTAGCCCGTGACGAGGACGCTTGTGGGATAGTACTTTTTCAGATCCTCGGTCGTATCGGGCCAGCCCATGGTCGAGAAGGGCCAAAGGGCAGACGAGAACCAGGTGTCAAGAACGTCTTCTTCCTGACGGACGGGCTTGCCGCACTTGGGACATACGGTGATGTCCTCCTTGGAAACGGTCATCTCGCCGCAATCATCGCAGTAGAAGGCGGGAATGCGGTGACCCCACCAAAGCTGACGGGAAATGCACCAGTCAAGAATGTTGTTCATCCAGTTGAAGTAGTTTTTGGAGAAACGCTCGGGCACGAAGTTGATCGATTTGTTTTCGACCGCTTCGATGGCCGGCTCAGCGAGCGGCTTCATCTTGACGAACCACTGATCGCTCGTCATCGGCTCAACGGTAGTTCCGCAACGGTAGCAAACGCCGACGTTATGGTCGTGCGGCTCGGTCTTGACGAGGTAGCCCTCTGCTTCAAGATCAGCTACAAGTGCTTTACGGCAAGCGTAACGGTCCATGCCCTCGTATTTTCCTGCGTACGCATTCATCGTTGCGTCGTCGTTCATGACCTTGATCTGCTCAAGGTTATGACGCTGACCGACAAGGAAGTCGTTCGGGTCGTGTGCAGGGGTTATCTTA
>JAZQMI010000045.1:0-16772 GCA_045543375.1 Eubacteriales bacterium
CACTGCACGGGCAAACGTCCGACGTGGGTGGGATGGACACCGCCGCCATCGACCATACATGGCACCTCGACGCAAGCGTCCGAGGGCAGATTGTCGATCAGCCCCGTGTTGAGTACGTTGCCGCCAATCTTGTAAGGACGGTCGGTCACGATCGCCTCCATGATATGCGAAGCATACTCGCGCGAGCGCTTGTGCTCAATGTTGCCGCCCGCCATGAGTGCGTCGCGTTGCTTTTCCCAACCCGCGATCTGATTGATGCAGCGGCGCGGATATTCGTCGAGCGGAATGTTGAAGCGGTCGATCAGCTCGGGATACTTGGATTTGATGTAGAAGCAGTTGTACTCGGCATTGTGCTCCGAGCTCTCGGTGCAGTAATAGCCAAGCTTATCGATATAATCGTAGCGCACCATGTCCGTATGCTTTTCGGTCGCATTCTTCTCTTTGGCACGGCGGCGGATCTCGGGATACAGATCATTACCCTGCTTGTCGCGGATATCGAGCAGCCAGCCCATATGGTTGATGCCCGCGATCAGCTCACTGCCGACGGCAATCTCCTGCATGCCAAGGTCGCGCAAAAGGCGCTCGGTACATACCTGAACGCTATGGCAAAGACCGACCGTCTTGACGCCGGTGTACCGCTGCATATAGCCCGACAGAATGGCCATCGGATTGGTATAATTCAAAAACCATGCATTGGGACAGACCTCCTCCATGTCACGGGCAAAATCCTTGAGCACGTGAATGGTACGCAGACCGCGGAAAATGCCGCCGATACCCAAAGTGTCACCAATGGTCTGGCGCAGACCGTACTTTTTCGGAATTTCAAAGTCGATGATGGTGCAAGGATCATACAGACCGACTTGAATGGCGTCGACCACAAAATCCGCACCGCGCAGTGCTTCTTTTCTCTGCTCCACGCCCAGATATTTGCCGATGCGCGCCTTGCCGCCGTTGTATTTTTTATTCATCAGATCGATCATCAGATACGACTCCTCAAGCCGTGCGCCGTCAATATCGTACAAAGCGATCTCAAGCTCGTGCGTCAACGCCTCGGTCAGCAAAACGTCACCCAGTACGTTTTTGGCGAACACGCTGCTACCCGCTCCCATAAATGTGATCTTCATATATTTTCTCCTTTCATTTTCAAACGGAAATCCGTTCTTTTGTTACAGTATAGCATATTTTACCACCGCTTTTCAATGCCTTTTGTGGTATAAATCTGTCAAAATGTTGTTTTTTCTCACGCCGCTGTTGCTTCACGGCGACTTGTGTGTTATAATACAGGCAGTAAAAAAGGAGGTGAAGACATGCTGGATCACATGCTGGGCGATACGCAAACGCCAAGAGTGCTGACACCGCTGTTCGTGGGATATCAGGACTGTCCGTCGGGACATACCTTCGGGCCTCACATTCGCGATTGTTATCTGATCCATTTTTGCCTTGACGGCTGCGGCACGCTGCACGACCGACACGGAGAGCATACCGTCACCAAAGGGCAGTTGTTCGTCATCCGCCCCGGAGAGGTCACCACTTATGCCGCCGACACCGTCACACCTTGGGAATACCTTTGGATCGCCTTTCGCGGCGATTCGGCGGCTGTTTTTGACGATGCCCACTCCGTCTATGACACCCCCCGCGAGATCGAAGACAAGCTGACCGAGTACATCAAAAACAATATTCTCGCTCCCGAAATTTACATATCTATTCTGTTTGAGCTCGTCTATCTTCTGTTTCGCGAGCCCCCAAAAACACAAACGCTGGATAAGCTTCGTCAGATCAAGCACTACATCAAATACAATTACATGCTGCCCCTGACCGTCGAAGGGCTGGCCAAGAGCTTTGGCTTTGAGCGCAGTTATCTGTACCGTATGTTCAAGCAGCGCTACGGCGTGGGCATCAAGCAATATATCGTCAACGTGCGCATGAAAAACGCGATCGACTTTCTGGGAGAGGGCTTTTCGGTCGGCGAGTGCGCCGCTATGGTCGGCTACGAGGACGAATTCAATTTTTCCAAGGCCTTCAAGCGCTACTTTGGCTATGCACCGTCACGCGCTGCCTCCGGCAAGCATCATACAGGGCAAGTCCCGTAGAAAATCGTGTTGACTTTCACACACTCATATGCTATAATATTAGCACACCATCATACAAAAAGGAGATTGAGAGCATGCCTGAATTTTTCCAAAACATTTTAGACTACTGTAAAGCAAATGCAAGGTCCATCATCATTTTCATCGCCGTTGTGGTTTTAGGGCTTGTCGCCATCAGGGTCATTACCTCCATCGTGCGCAAGAGCCTGTCAAAATCCCCAAAGGTCTCACACGTGGCCGGCGGATTTTTGACCATGGTCGTCAAGGTCGTGCTGATCCTCGTTTACCTGATCGCCATTCTGACGCTGCTCGGCGTTCCCACCACCAGCTTGATCGCCATACTGTCCGCCTTCAGCCTGGCTGCATCGCTTGCGCTGCAGGGGGCAATGTCCAACTTTGCGGGCGGTCTGATTATCGTGGCCACCAAGCCCTTTGAGGAGGGCGACTTCGTTGACATCGGCGGTACGTCGGGTGTGGTCAAGGACATCACCATCACCAACACGCATCTGACCACACCGGATAACAAGGTCGTCGTTCTGCCCAACAGCACCGTTTCCTCCGCCACCATCACCAATTACAGCACCAATCCCACCCGCCGTGTCGATCTTGTCTTTTCCGTGGCATACGGTACCCCGATCGCCAAGGTCAAGGAGGTCATCACGCGCACGGTAGAAAGCCAGTCCGGCGTGCTGCTCGACATGGGTGTCACCGTCCGCTTGAATGAGCACGCGGCAAGCTCGCTCAATTTCGTCACCCGCGTCTGGGTCAATCAAGCAGACTATTGGACGACCTATTTTGATCTCAACGAGCGTGTGCTTGAGGCCTTCATCGAGGCCGGCATCGAGGTGCCCTTCAATCAGCTGGACGTTCATATGATCGACAATAAGTAATGAAGCCAAAAAGGAAAAGAGCATGACAACCGTCATGCTCTTTTTTGTCCGCCCGGAAACCTTCAAAAGCGGCATCACGCACTCTTCATCCTTTCTGCACGTCACCCTCTCCTTGACGGTCATGTGTCCCCATTTTATCTCATTTGCGCTCAAATGGAAAGCGTTATTTTCGTCAGATACAAAAAAACCGCGACCGCCGAGCAGAAAAACATCATTTGAACAGACAAAAGCACAAAATGACAGACTAAATACAACGTTCTCTTTTCACTTCCTGCTTTTTCGTTCAAAATGTATTGACAGTACGCGCGAAATTATGATAAAATAAGCCAAGCTTATCAAGCGAAAGGAGATATGACCATGAATATTCCGTGGAAAAAACAATGCCTTGACGGCACGTGGCGTTTGTTTGTCGAGGAGCACAAAAAATGCGCATCGTTTGCGGGGGATCTGACCACGCTCGCCGCATTGCAGAACACCGATTTTTACAAGACCGACGGCTCGGTTCCCGGTAACTTTGAGCTTGATCTGGTCAGGGACGGCGTTCTCCCCGATCCCTTCCTTGGCGAAAATCCCATATTGCTCCAGCAGTATGAAAACCGCCATCTGTGGTACGTAACGACCTTCCAATCTCCTGCCAAGGACGGCGAGAATTGGTATCTCAAATTCGACGGCATCGACACCGTAGCCGATATTTATCTGAACGGTGACAAGCTCGGCTCGGCGGACAATATGCATATGTCCTATGAATTCCCCGTGACGCTCAAGGCGGGCGAGAACGAGCTGCTCGTTCACATCACGCCCTCCATGATTGCCGCGCGCGATATTCCTCTGGGTGCGGGCATCAACACGCACCTGAACTACAACGCCGCCTCGCTCGGTCTGCGCAGACCTGCCCATTCGTACGGCTGGGATATCTTCCCCCGCATCGTATCGGGCGGTATCTGGCGCTCCGTTTCGCTCTGCTGCAAGCCCGAGAACCGCATTGACGACGTTATGATGGCCACGGGACGCACCGAGGGCAACGGCGACGTTATGGTCTACACGCACTATTGCCTCACCGTCACCGAGGATCTCATTCACCGCTACTCCATCGAGTTCCACGGCGAGTGCGGCGAGCACACCTTCGATTACACGCAGCGCCTCTGGCACACCGAGGAAACGCGCTACATCCGCGTTCAGAACCCCGCTCTTTGGTGGCCGCAGGGCATGGGTGATCCCAACCTGTATCACGTGACCGTCAAGCTGCTGCTCGACGGCGAGGTGCTCGACACGCGCGAGCTCGACTTCGGCATCCGCAGCGTACAGCTCGTGCGCAGTGAGCTGATCAACGAAAAGGGCGAGGGTGAGTTCTGCTTCGTCGTCAACGGTCAGAAAATGTTTGTCCGCGGCACCAACTGGGTACCGCTCGATTCCTTCCACTCGCGCAACAAGGAGCAGCTTCCCAAAGCGCTTTCCCTGCTGGGTAACGGCAACATCAACATGGTTCGCGTCTGGGGCGGCGGCATTTACGAAAGCGACGAATTTTATAATTTCTGCGACGCGCACGGCATCGCCGTCTGGCAGGACTTCATGATGGGCTGCGCCTCCTACCCGCAGGATGAGGTATTTTGCAAAAAGCTGCACGACGAGGCCGAGCAGATCATCAAGAGATTGCGCAATCACCCCGCCATTTTCCTGTGGAGCGGCGACAACGAGGGCGACCAGTTCATCGGCGGCGCCCGTATTCCTCTGGATCCCAACCAGTATGCTCCCACCCGCCGCGTGCTGCCCGACGCGCTTCGTCTGAACGATCCGACGCGTCCTTACATGGCAAGCTCGCCCTATATGTCCCCCGAGGCTGCCAAGTACGGCTGGGGCAACCAGCACAAGACGCTGCCCGAGCGACATCTGTGGGGCTTTGACCAGCACTTCAAGGACGGTCTGTACAACGCTCACGTCTGCCACTTCGTCAGCGAAACGGGCCGTCACGGCTGCCCCTCGCCCTCGTCCGTCCGCAAGTTCATCAATGCGGATAAGCTCTGGCCCTGGCAGGACAACACCGAATGGCAGGTCCACTACGCCTGCATGGAAACGCACAAGGGCGCGATCTGGTCGGAGCGCATCCTGCGCATCTCCCGCACGTCCGAAAAATTCTTCGGCGTAGCTGCTGAGGATCTTGAAACCTTCGCACTGTACAGTCAGATCACCCAGGCCGAGGGCCTCAAGTTCTTCATGGAGCGCACCCGCTCGCTCAAGTTTGACAAAATGTCGGGTATGCTCATCTGGAATTTGCTGGACGGTTGGCCTCAGTTCTCGGATTCGGTCGTGGACTACTACGGCACGCCCAAGCTGGCCTACCACGCGCTCACGCGCTCGCAAGAGCCCGTGTGCCTGCTCTTCCGTGAGCCCAAGAACGGCGTGCTCGAGCTCATCTGCACCAACGATACGCTCCGTACGGTCAACTTTACCTACCGCGTCACCGACGTGACAAACGATCGCGAGATCGCTGCAGGCAACGGCGGTGCCGCCGCCAACGCCAACAACACCGTCTGCTCGATCCCCTACACGGGCGACGACACGGTGGTGTACCTGATCGAGTGGACATACGAAGGCAAGACCTACCGCAACCACTACGTCAGCGGTACCATTCCGCACGATCCCCAAAAGATCCTCGACGGCTACCGCAAGGTCGGTCTGCTGGAGCTCTATCAAGAGTAAACATAAAAAATGGACTTCCCTCGGGAAGTCCATTTTTTCGTTTTATTCTTTGCCCATCACGTCACCAATGACGGGGTGACGGCCGCAGCTTCTCGCTTTGCTCTCGGTGCAGAAGCAATGGGGCGCGTGCGCCTCACACTTGGGTACCAAGAATTCAGCGAGCATGGGCTCAACCTCAACGACGGCCTTGACCATCAACCGCGCCATTTCACGTATTTCCCACTGGGCGCAAGCGCAAAGACGCTCGTTGCAGAAGTGGATGAGCTCGCGCAAATTCATCTTGACGCAGATCTGCGAGCAGCAGGCGTTGGGCAGCAGCATTCTCGCGTCCTCGGCGGGAACGCCCATGGACAAGAGCGCCTCGTAAGCCGTTTCAATATTCTCCATCACGCCGTGATACAGCTCGGCCGCCTCGCCGTTCTTTGCCACCGTCTTGGGCGTGACGTATTCAAAACCGTCCTCGGTACAGTATCTTTGCGAGCGCTGGGCGTAGCTTGCCATGCGGTGACGCACGAGCTGATGCGTCAGTGCGCGGCTGACGCCCTCGATCTTAAACGAAAAATCGGCAAATTCCAGCACGCTGTGGTGACCGCTACGGTAGCAATGACGCATGATGCGCCCCGCCGTCGGCTCGCTGTCGTAGCAGGTGCTCGCCGCACGCTCAATGGCGGCAATGGGATTTGGTGTATGTGCGATCAATTCAACCTTCATGGGAGATCTCCCTTCTATGTCTGTCTTGTTCATTATAAATCATTTTGCGACCAATGTCAAGCATTGGTTTGCTCTTTGACCAGCATATTGTCAAGCTGGTGCTCGGTCGCAGCCAAAAACCTCTGCCATTCGGTCGCGTCGAGCACGTTTTTCTCTCCCGACGCAAGGCGCGCCCGCTTTCCTGCGGTATCGTTTTGTTGGGGGTGATTACCAAGCATCAGATCCACCTTTTCGTCCATCAGACGGTGCAGCCCTTGGCGAAATTGCTCACGGCAATCGAGCGAGAGCCCGTAGGCGTTCAAAAAGCTGCGCGTCATGCTGTTAAGCCCCACGCCGCCGTGCATGGCTGCCACCGTGCCGTCGGGCGTCGTGACGAATATGGCCATGGTGCCCGCCGTGTGTCCCGGCGCGGATACAAAGCGAACGGTCGTCGAGCCGAAGGTCAGTACGTCGCCGTCGGATAGCAGCACGTCGCAATCAAAGGGCGGCAGACGGTCATAGTTCAGCTCCTTTGCCCAGGACAGATCGAGCGTGCCGTTGGCAATATCGTTGTCGGCGCGGCTGATATAGGTCGTCGCGCCGCTCATCTGCTTGAGTCGGGCGGTGCAGCCGAAATGGTCGATGTGCCCGTGCGAATGAATGATGGCACAAATATCCCGGGGGTCAAGCCCCAGATCGTTCATGCTCGCCACGATCTGATCGAGCATATCGGGATACCCCGTATCGATCACGACAAGCCCCTCCTCAGTGCGCAGCACGTGAACGGACACGCGGCTGCTGCCCACAAAGTCAATATTGTCGTGTAAATGAAAGGCAGGAATGTCAGACGGAATGGTGCTTGCCATACTCGTTCTCCTTTGATGCTTCAGATTTCGTCGATCTTAATCAGATTGGTGTTGCCCGAATGTCCCGTGGTGTCACCGCCCGTGATGACGATGCGATCCTTGGCGTTCAAGTTCAACTCTTTTTTCGCGATCTTGTTCGCCGTATAAAACAGCACATCAGTCGAGGTGAACTGCTCGCACATGGCGGGAATCACGCCCCACGACATGGCCAGCTTGCGCCAGGTGCTCTCATTGGTCGTCAGACCGATGATGGGCACGGGCGAGCGGAAACGCGACACCATTCTTGCCGTCATACCCGACAGCGAGCAGGCAACGATGGCTTTGGCATCAATATCAATGGCCATACCGCAGGTCGAGTGCGAGATGGCGTCGGTCATGTTGCGGATCTGGAAGGACGACTCGTGGAATCTCTTTTTGTAGTTGATGTTGCCCTCGGTCGTTTCGGCGATCTTGGCCATGGTCTGTACTGCCTGCACGGGATATTTACCCGCAGCCGTTTCGCCCGACAGCATAATGGCGCTCGTGCCGTCGTAAACGGCGTTGGCAATATCCGATATCTCGGCTCTGGTGGGGCGCGAGTTGGAGATCATCGACTCAAGCATCTCGGTCGCCGTGATGACGCGCTTGCCAAGCAAGCGGCACTTGGTAATCAGCTTTTTCTGAATGGCGGGCAGATGCTCAAACGGAATCTCAACGCCCATGTCACCGCGGGCGACCATAATGCCGTCGCAGCATTCGCAGATCTCGTCGATGTTGTCCACGCCCGACTGGTTCTCGATCTTGGCGATCAGCTCAATGCCCTGCGCTCCGATCTCGCTCATATATTCGCGCACGTCGAGCAAGTCCTGCTTGCAGGATACGAACGAGCAGGCAATATAATCAATGCCGTTGTCCACGCCGAACTTGATATCCTTCTTGTCCTGCTCCGAGAGATACGGCTGCTTCATGACCTTACCGGGAAAGCTCATGCTCTTGCGGTCGGACAATACGCCGCCGCAAATAACCTTGCATTCAATGTTGCTGCCTTCGATCTTATCAACGAGGAAGGTCAAAAGTCCGTTGTTGAGCAAAATGGTATCACCGACCGACAGCTCATCGGGCAGCTTGGCATAGCTGACCGACACGCGCTCACGGTTGCCCACGATCTCGTCGGTGGTAAAGGTGAAGCGGTCACCGTCCGACAGCGTAATACTGCCTCCCTCGAACGTTTTGATGCGATATTCGGGTCCCTTGGTGTCAAGCATAATGGCAATCGGAAGCTGCAGCTCGTCGCGCACCTCCTTGACCAGATCAATTCTTTTTTGATGGTCTGCATGGGTATTGTGCGAGAAGTTCAATCTCGCCACGTTCATGCCCGCCCGACAAAGTCCCACAACGATCTCTTTGGTTTCGCTCGCGGGGCCAAGCGTGCATACGATTTTTGTTTTTCTCATTCATTTTACCTCAATCTGTAAATTTACACCCTATTATACCACATACTTGTCAATAAATCAAATCTTTTTTTACAAAAAACAAGGGCTTGTCGCTCCTCGCGACAAACCCTTGCAACGTTGTTATTTCAGCAGCGAGATCGCGTCACTGATGTTCTTTTCCAGTGCCTCGCGACCGTATTTATCGACCTCTGCCTTATTCTTTTCTCCGTGGGTCAGACAGCCCGCGCCGCCGATACAGCCGCCGATGCACGCCATACCCTCGATGAAGTTACCGTCCAGCACGCCCTTGCCAAGCTTGAGCAATGCCATGCGGCAAGCCTCAATGCCGTCGCAAACGACGGGTTTGATCTCAAAATCAATGTTCTGTTCCTTCATGGCCTGTGCTGCCGCATCGGTAAGTCCTCCGCTTCTTGCGAAGATACGACCAAAGTAGGACGCATTGTCCAGCACGCCCTCCTCAAGCGAGGAAAGGTCGAGATCACGGCTGTCAAAGAGTGCCTGGAGCTCCTCAAAGGTGAGGACGGTATCGACGTACTGCTTGACCTCCTCAAGCTGCGCCTCGGCCTTCTTTGCGGTACACGGACCAATGAAGATAACCTTGGCGTTGGGCGTGATCTCCTTGATATACTTGGCAAGCACCGCCATAGGCGACATGTTGTGCGAGATATGCTCGACAAGGTTCGGGAAATTCAGCTTGATGTACTGCACGAAAGCGGGACAGCACGAGCTTGTGAGCAGTCCCTTTTCGGACAGCTCTCGGGCCTCTGCCATAGCGACCATATCCGCGCCCAGCGCCGCCTCGATGACGTCATGGAAACCGAGCTTTTTGAGGCCCGTGATGACCTGTCCGAGCTTGGCGTAGGTAAATTGGCTCGAAATGGACGGAGCGACCACGGCAAACACTCTGTAATTGCCGCCGCGCGTGTTGCGCTCGCTCTTTTTGAGAATATCAATGGCGTTGACGATATAGGACTTATCCATGATCGCACCAAAGGGACACTGATAGACACACGCGCCGCACTGAATGCACTTGGAGTTATCAATGGCAGCCGCCTTCTCATCATTCATCGAGATAGCCTTGACCTTGCAGGCATTCTGACAAGGACGCTTACGGCTGACGATGGCGGTATAAGGGCACACCTTGGCACACGCACCGCACTCCTTGCACTTGGACTTGTCAATGTAAGCGACGTGATTTTGGTCAAAGGAGATCGCACCGAATTTACATACGTCCTCGCAGCGGTGTGCCAGACAGCCGCGGCAGGCGTTGGTGACCTCAAAGCCACCGACAGGACACTCGTCGCAAGCGATGTCGATGACCTCGATGACGTTGGGGTTGTTCTTGTCACCGCCCATGGCGATCTTGACGCGCTCGCCCAGAATGGCACGCTCCTTATACACGCAGCAGCGCATGGTCGGCTCCTTGCCGGGAACGAGCTTTGCGGGAACATCCATGATGTTCTCCAGCAGCTTGTCTTCCCATGCAAGTCGTGCCACCTCGCGCAGCACCTTATATTTCAAATGCTGTACCTTTGTATCGAATTTACGCATGTTTGCCTCCTTAGAAATAGCTGACCTTGATGCGCTTGCCCATCTTGCGAAGACATGCGGAAAGCTCCTCCACAAGGTTCATCTTGATGTTGAAATTGATGGGAAGATCAGGGTTCTGGTGAGCGGGGTTGACCGCTCTGCCCACGTAGAAATTGATATCCGTCGCCTCCTCAAACAAAAGTCGGCTGATGAGCGAGGCGCCGTCTTTTTTGAAGTTCCAATCCTCGTAGAGCGCGTTGTCACCAAGATAATCCTTGGCATACTCGATGACCTTGTTCATGGTGATAACGCCCTCGGTCACAAGATCCACGCCCTCGATCTTGGCGGTGGGTGGAATGTCGCTGCGCTCAAAGCTCAAGCTGACCTGTACCTGCTTGCCAAGATATTTGGCGGCGATGGACGAGGTCGTACCGCCGCAGATGATGTGCTTGCCCTCCTTGGAAAAAAACAGCGACATCATGCGGTTGGCATCGTCACGGTTGGAGGGAGGACCAAACAAAATGTTCATGGGCTCTCTCCGTCTGATCTTGACCACGCACGCAGTAGTATCGTCGCCCGGCTTGTGACCGTACAGCTTATCACACTCGTCGACCAGCATGGTCGAAAGGTTTTTGGCCGTGTAGCCACCCGCCACCAGTGCCTGCATATAATCTGCGATATCCTTGCGTTTCCAGCCGAAGTTATACTTACCTCCCATGCCCGCGTGAGGGCAACCGTCGCTCATGGCGATGAACACGTCATTTTCTTGCAGCTTGACGGTGGATTTATATATCTTCTTGCCACCGATGTTCATTTCGGTCTTGGGATAATCGTACTGCTCGTAATCCCGAATAACGATCACGTGCGGGTTGTCGTACTGAATGATCTCGGCAACCTCGTTGTTCCGAATATGGATGATGGTAAAGGTGGAATACGCCACGCCGCGCAACGAGCATACGGGCAGCGTTGCGGCAATGGTAGCCACACATTCCTCAATGGGGAGCTCGGCGGCCATCATGGTGGAAATGATCTTGGAGGTGAGCGTCGAAAGAATGCTCGCCTTAACACCCGAGCCAAGACCGTCCGCCAGCACGATCACGGTGGAATTCTCATTTTGCTCGACGACGTCTACGTGATCGCCGCAAAGCTCCTCACCGACGTGATTGATGCTTTTGTATCCGATATCTGCACATAGATCATTCATCGCCGATCGACTCCTTCAGCTTGGTCAACGCGATCTTGGTTTCGGCTGCCGTTTCTCCAAGCAACGACGCGATCTCCTGAACGATACGCATCTGCTTTTCGACAACGGTATCGGCAACCTCAACCGTCTGCTTGTTGATGCGTGCCTTTTTCTCGCGGTCTGCCTCCTCGTCCGTGACGTCACGCATGATGCTGATGAGCATGTGCGAGTCTGGCGCATAAACGACCGTCTGCTCGATGTATTTTTTGTATTCAGCCAAATAGGTGCGCTGATCTCTGACCGTTCTGCCGCTGTTCTTGACCTGAACGAAAACGGCAGGGTCCAGAATGCGTATGACGGGTTCACCGAGAACGTCCGACGCTGCACGGATATTCATGATCTTACGTGCCGCGTTGTTGATCTGCTGCACCTCAAGGTTCTCGTTGAGTACGATCAGACCGTTGGGCGTGTTGTTCACGATGGTATCCGAGAAGCTCTCTGCCTTATCAAGCAAATTGGGCAAACACATCGAGCCCTCTGCCTTTCCCTGAATGATGGCGATCGCTTTTTCACGGCAGGAGTTGTAGCCGCACGAGCCGCAGTTGAGCTCATCGGCGGGCTTGAACTTGCCCATCTGACGGAGCACCGTCATGATCTCGTCCTCACTCGGCTGAGCGAGTCTGTGCTCAATGGCGGTAAAATGCTTTCGGATGCTTCGCGGCGCAGGCTGCTCGACCTCAAAGTCACGCTCACCGGCGTAATCAGCGACGGTAACGTAATCCTTGATGGGCGAGGTGCTGTGATACTTTTCCATCACGGGACCGCCGATGCAGCTCCCCACGCAAGCAGACATTTCGATGAAGCACTTATGGATCTTTCCACTCTCAATATCCTTGAGCGCGGCAATGCAGTTTTCCACACCGTCAAGTGCGATGTACGTATAACCGGGGATATTCTTGGTCATCGTCTTGAGTACACCACCCGTTGTCGGGAAGAAACGCGCACGGCTCTCAGGGGTCGTATCCATCTCCTGCTCAAGATCTATTCTCTCCTCCTTGAGCCAGTTGGTCAGCTCCTCGAAGGTGAGAACGGCGTCAACAAGTCCTTCGTAATACTCTGCCTCGTCCTTTTTTGCCACGCAAGGACCGATGAAGACGGTTTTGGCGTTCGGAATTCTCTTTTTGATATCCGCACAATGCGCCATCATGGGCGACATAACGTCGGCCAGATATTCAAGGCAAGCAGGAAAATACTTCTGAATGAGCAAATTGACCGAGTGACAGCACGAGGTGATAATGATATCCCGCTCTTCCTCTCGCAGCATACGCTCATACTCGGTCTTGACGATGGTCGCGCCGATGGCCGTTTCCTCCACGTCGGCAAAGCCGAGCTTTTTCAGTGCGCGGCGCATGGCCTCGATACCAACACCCTCGTAGTTGGCGATGAACGAAGGTGCCAGACTGACGTAGACGGGGTCACCGCTTTGCAGCAGCACGCGCGCCTTTTCGGTACCATCCACGATCTCCTTTGCGTTCTGGGGACAAACGACGAAGCAATGACCGCACAGAATGCACTCATTGCCGATGATATGTGCCTGGTTGCCCGAGAAGCGAATGGCCTTTACGGGACAGTGACGGATGCACTTATAGCAGTTTTTGCAATTCGATTTTTTTAAGGTCAAGCAATTTGCCATGCGACTCACTTCCCTTCATTTTCAATCGCGTCAAGAATATGATTTTTGAAAAACTCTCTGAAATTTTCTCGCGTGACGCCGACATGAATATCGTCGTTGACCTGCACGGTCACACCGACGCGATTGCACTTCCCGATGCAAAAGCTACCCGACAGCACGACGTCATCCTCAATATGGTGCTCGGCCACGGCATTCTCCAGCAGCTCGACGATATCCTGCGAGCCCTTCAGATGACACGACGAGCCGACACAAACCTGAACGAACAGCATGTCTTACACCTTCGCGAGCACTTCTTTTGCAAAGAAGTCGCCTACGCTCTCGGGCGTAACGGAGTGGAAGGTATCACCCACCGTGACGCACACGCCCTGCTGGCACTTGCCCATGCAGAAGGTACCGCCAAGCTCGACCTTCTCCCCGAGATTATGTTCTGCGATCAGATACTGAAGCTGCTCAACGACCTGGCGCGAGCCCTTGATGTGGCACGAGCTTCCGATACATACTGTAATTTTAAGCATCATAATTTACCTCTCATATTTGATAATTTTAAGGGGAATGGCGGGGGCAAGCCCCCGCCCTATGCATACGTTTGCAGATTACTGGTAATCGACGGCGCCGACCCAGCTCGAAAGGAACTCGCGCTCCTTCTCATTGCCCTTGACCGACTGCGAGGCAGCGACGATGGGCATCCACTTCTGCACGTACTGCTTGGCAGTATCGCTCTTTTTGCAGAAGGTGTTCAGATACAGCTCAGCGCCCTCAATGTCGCCGTTGAGCCAGAACAGCAGATAGGTGCGTGCAACGTCAGCCGATGCATTACCCTGCGTTGCGTGCGACCAGTCGAGAATATAAGGCGTACCGTCCTCGGCAATGATGATATTCGAGGGATTGAAGTCACCATGGCATACCTTGTTGTGCTTGGGCATGCTCTCCAGACGCGTGTGCAGATCGTAGCGGGTAGTAGCGTCGAAATCGGTTTCGGCGATCTTGCGGTTCATCTTGTCCTTGAGCTTGTTGAGAAGCGGACAAGTCTTGGCGTGAACGGTCATCTGAAGATCAACCAGCATGTTGATATACGTTTCCTTGTTGTCCTCGTCTTCCTGTATCATCTGGGCAAGCGTCTTGCCCTTGATGAATTCGGATACGATAGCCCACTTGCCGTCGATCATCGTGACCTCAAGGATCTTGGGAATGTTCAGTCCCGTACTCTCGATTCTCGCCTGATTGAGTGCCTCGTTGAGCACGTCGGCCTTGGAATATTCCTCGTTGAACACCTTAATACATTTATCGCCGTCGCGGTAGATGGTCTTGTTGTTTCTTACTGCAATTACTCTATCAAGATTCATATCTGCTTCCTCCTTTGATTACGCCTTTTTGCCCTTGCGGTAGGGCGTCTTGATGGGATCGACCTTGGCGACCGTCAGATCGGTGGCGGGCATATCCTGCTCAACGAAGTGGTTGCCGTAGTAAGCGTTGAGATACATCTGCTTGATCTCGCTCATCAGAGGATATCTGGGGTTGGCACCCGTGCACTGGTCGTCGAACGCCTGCTCGACCATGTCGTCAAGGCGTGCGAGGAAATCGCTCTCGTCAATGCCGTAATCCTTGATGGTTTCCTTGATGCCGACCTTCGCCTTGAGATCGTTGATCGCCTTGATCAGACCCTCCAGCTTTTCCTCGTCGCTGCCGCCCTTGATGCCAAGGTA
Organism: Eubacteriales bacterium; assembly: GCA_045543375.1. Classification (GTDB taxonomy): domain Bacteria; phylum Bacillota; class Clostridia; order Oscillospirales; family CAG-272; genus SIG644. The sequence goes on from JAZQMI010000045.1 coordinate 14,773, forward strand.
ATCGGCGATCTCGGCGTAGCGAGCCAACGTGTGAGGATGATCGTACTGCGAGAAGGTACCCATCTTGGCAGGAGCTTCGCTTGCATTGAAGCGCAGGACCTCCTCGATCATCAGCGCATTGGCAACGCCGTGAGGCAGGTGGTGGAAGGCGCCCAGCTTGTGTGCCATCGAGTGGCAGACACCCAGGAATGCGTTAGCGAAGGCCATACCTGCCATGGTGGCAGCGTTTGCCATCTTCTCGCGTGCCTCAACGTCGGTCTGTCCGTTCTCGTAAGCTCTGGGCAGATACTCAAAGATCACCTTGAGCGCACGCAGTGCCAGACCGTCGGTGTAATCGGTTGCCAGCATGGCAGCGTAAGCCTCGACGGCGTGCGTCACGGCGTCGATACCCGATGCCGCGGTCAGCCCCTTGGGAGCGGACATGTGGAAATCGGTATCAATGATGGCCATGTTGGGCAGCAGCTCGTAGTCAGCCAGAGGATACTTGACGCCCGTCTTCTCGTCCGTGATGACCGCGAAGGGCGTGACCTCAGAGCCCGTACCTGCCGAAGTGGGAATGGCAATGAAGTATGCCTTCTCACCCATTTTGGGGAAGGTGTAAATTCTCTTGCGAATGTCGATAAATCTCATGGCCATATCCATGAAATCTGCTTCGGGATGCTCGTACAGCACCCACATGATCTTGGCCGCGTCCATGGCGGAACCACCGCCCAGTGCGATAATGGTATCGGGCTGGAAGGCTCGCATCTGCGCTGCACCCTCGGTGGCGTTGGCCAGCGTGGGATCGGGCTGAACGTTAAAGAAGGTCGTGTGCTGAATGCCCATCTCGTCCAGCTTGTCGGTGATCGGCTTGGTGTAGCCGTTCTGATACAGGAAGTTATCGGTAACGATAAACGCCTTCTTTGCGCCTCTGACGGTGCGAAGCTCGTCGAGCGCTACGGGCAGGCAGCCCTTCTTGATGTAAACTTTTTCGGGTGTTCTGAACCAAAGCATATTCTCTCTCCTCTCGGCTACCGTCTTAATGTTGAGCAGGTGCTTGACACCTACGTTCTCGGATACGCTATTACCGCCCCAAGAACCGCAGCCCAGCGTGAGAGAGGGTGCGAGCTTGAAGTTGTAAAGGTCGCCGATACCGCCGTGTGCGGAGGGAGTATTGACCAGAATACGGCAGGTTCTCATTCTTGCCATGTATGCGGCAAGCTTTTCCTTTTCGGTCATCTCGTTGATGTACAGCGAGGAGGTGTGACCGAAGCCGCCGTCCTCGACCAGCTTGTCTGCCTTATCCAGAGCCTCCTCAAACGTCTTGGCACGGTACATAGCCAGAACGGGAGAAAGCTTTTCGTGTGCGAATTCCTCGGAAAGCTCGACGCTCTCGACCTCACCGATCAGGATCTTGGTACCTGCGGGAACGGTCACGCCGGCAAGCTCGGCGATACGGCAAGCCTTCTGACCGACGATCTTGGCATTGAGCGCGCCGTTGATGATGATGGTCTTGCGGACCTTCTCGGTCTCGATGGGATCCAGGAAATAGCAGCCTCTTGCGGCAAACTCGGCCTTGACGCTGTCGTAGATGCTATCAAGCACGATGACCGACTGCTCGGATGCACAGATCATACCGTTGTCAAACGTCTTGGAGTGAATGATCGAGTTGACGGCGAGCAGAATGTCGGCCGTTTCGTCGATGATGGCAGGCGTGTTACCTGCACCGACGCCCAGCGCAGGCTTACCCGACGAGTAAGCGGCCTTGACCATGCCGGGACCACCCGTGGCGAGAATGATGTCTGCTTCCTTCATGACCGTGTTGGTCATATCCAGCGAGGGAACGTCGATCCAATCGATGATGCCCTCGGGCGCACCTGCCGCAACGGCAGCCTCAAGAATGAGCTTGGCTGCTGCGATGGTGGAGTTCTTTGCACGAGGGTGGGGGCTGATGATGATGGCGTTGCGCGTCTTGAGCGCGAGCAAGCACTTGAAGATGGCGGTAGAAGTGGGGTTGGTGG
>JAZQMI010000046.1:0-7507 GCA_045543375.1 Eubacteriales bacterium
AGGTCAAGGACATGCTTGCCATGGTCAACCTCAAGGGCTTTGAGCATCGCAAGGTAACCACCCTTTCGGGCGGTCAGCAGCAGCGCGTGGCCATTGCCCGCGCGCTCATCAATCACCCCAAGGTACTATTGCTCGACGAGCCGCTCGGCGCGCTTGACCTCAAGCTGCGCAAGGACATGCAGGTCGAGCTCAAAAACATGCAAAAGCGCACGGGTATTACCTTCATCTACGTCACGCACGATCAGGAGGAGGCACTCTCCATGTCGGACACCGTCGTCGTTATGGCCGACGGCTGCATTCAGCAGATCGGCTCTCCGACCGATATTTATAACGAGCCCGTCAACGCCTTCGTTGCCGACTTCATCGGCGAGAGCAACATCGTCGACGGCGTCATGGTAGAGGACTTCTGCGCCCGCTTTGCCGGCCAGCAGTTCAAGTGTCTTGACCAAGGCTTTGAAAAGAACGAAAAGGTGGACGTGATCATTCGTCCCGAGGACGTTGACGTGGTCGCACCCGAAGCGGGCATGCTCAAGGGTCAGGTGACGGGCGTCACCTTCAAGGGTGACTATTACGAGATCATCGTGGACGTCTGCGGCTTCAAGTGGATGATCGAAACGTCCGATTACGTCGAGCCCGACGCCATCATCGGTCTGCACATCGAGCCCGATGCCATTCACATTATGAAAAAATCCGAATATTCCAACATGTTCGGCGACTATTCCTCCTTCTCGGACGAGCTGGACAAGCTGTCGGAGCCGGAGATGGAGGAGGACGAGCAATGAAGGGACACGCAAAGCCTCCCGCACACCGCGGCAGCGCACGCTTTGCCACGCTTGCTGTTGCGCCTCACACGGTGTGGGCGGTCATGTTTATCGTTGCGCCGCTGCTGTTTGTCGCCTACTACGCCTTTACCGATGCGGACGGCGCCTTCACGCTTGCCAATATCACTGCGTTGGGCGATCACACCGAAACCTTTTTGCTTTCGGTTTCCATGGCGGTCATTGCCACCGCACTGTGTCTTTTGATCGGGTATCCGCTGGCTTATTGCATTGCCAAGCTGAGCCCCAAGGCACAAAAGATCGTGATCCTGCTCGTCATGCTGCCTATGTGGATGAATCTGCTCATCCGTACCTATTCCATGATGGCCATCCTTGACGACGGCGGATTTCTTAACAACCTTTTGATGCGACTCGGGCTTGATCCCATTCACATCGTCGGCACGGCGCCCGCCGTCGTGTTCGGTATGGTCTACAATTTCCTGCCCTACATGGTATTGCCCATTCATTCGGTCATTTCCAAAATGGATAATCGCTATATTGAGGCGGCAGCAGACCTTGGCTGCAACGGTCTGCGCACGCTGACCCGCGTGATCCTTCCCCTTTCGACCTCGGGTATCATTTCGGGCGTCACCATGGTGTTCGTACCCTCCATCTCCACCTTTTACATTTCGCAAAAGCTGGGCGGCGGTACGTTTGACCTGATCGGCGATACCATCGAGCGCCAGTTCCAGAATCCCGCCACCTACAACGTGGGTGCGGCCATTTCGCTGATCATGATGATCCTCATTCTCATTTCGATGGCGATCATGAACCGCTTCTCGGACGACGAAGGGACGGTGCTCGTATGAAATTCCTGTCCAAATCTTACATTGCACTCATTCTGGCCATTCTTTATGTGCCGATTTTGGTGCTCATGCTGTTCTCGTTCAACAGCACCAACAACACAGGTGTTTTCACCGGCTTCTCCTTTTATTGGTACCGAGAGCTGTTCCGCAGTGCCGAGGCCTTCAACGCGCTCAAAAACACGCTGATCCTCGCCGTCAGCTCGGCGGTCATCTCGACCGTCATCGGTACGGCTGCCGCGCTGGGACTTGCGCGCCTGCGCTCAAAATTTGCCAAGGGCGCCATCACTTCGATCACCAACGTTCCCATGATGAACCCCGACATCGTAACGGGTATCTCGATGATGCTGCTGTTCGTCTTCGTGGGCACCATGCTGGGGCTTGACGACAAGCTCAGCTTCTGGACGCTGCTCATCGCTCACGTGACCTTCAATCTGCCCTACGTCATCCTCAACGTCAGTCCCAAATTCCGCCAGATGGACAAGTTCTTGCCTGAGGCGGCACTGGATCTTGGCTGCACGCCGGTGCAATCCTTTTTCAAGGTGGAGCTGCCCTGCGTCATGCCCGGCATCGTGACCGGTTTTATCATGGCCTTTACCATGTCGCTTGACGATTTCGTTATTTCCTACTTCTGCGCCGGCAGCGATTTCCAGACGTTGCCCATCCTCATCTACTCGATGACCAAAAAGGAAGTCAAGCCCGACATTTACGCCTTGTCCACGCTCATCATCATCGCTATTCTGACATTGCTCATTCTGACCAATCTGTCCGAGGGCAAGGGTGAAGGTCTGAAGGACAAGCTGTCCGACCGAAGAAGCCGTCGCCGCATCGCGCGCGCCATGAGAAAGGACGGTGGCGCATGATGAAGCGTTATTTGACCATCCTTATGCTGTGCACGCTCGCCCTCATTTGCCTTGCCTCGTGTGGCAAGGGCGACACCGTCACGCTCAACGTTTACAACTGGGGCGAGTATATCTCGGACGGCTCGGAGGGGACGCTTGACGTCAACGGAGCGTTTGAGCAATACTATTTTGAAACTTACGGCGTGCGCGTCAAGGTCAACTACACGACCTACGCCTCCAACGAGGACATGTACGCCAAAATCAAAAGCGGAGCGACCTCCTACGACGTCATCATTCCCTCGGACTATATGATCCAGCGAATGATCCGCGAGGAGCTGCTTGTACCGCTTGATTTTGACAACATTCCCAATGCGGCCTACATTGCCGATGAGTTTGATGCTCCCTACTACGATCCCGACAATGCCTATTCCGTTCCCTACACCTGTGGTATGGTTGGTATCATTTATAACACGGGTATGGTAGACGAAGCGGACACGGGCTCATGGGATCTGATGTGGAATGAAAAGTACAGCGGCAAGATCTTGCAGTTCAACAACTCGCGTGACGCCTTTGGCACCGCGATGTATTACAACAGGATCGACGTCAACACGACCGACCGCGCTGCCTGGGAGATCGCGCTTGAATACCTCAAGCAGCAAAAGCCGCTCGTTCAGGGCTACGTCATGGACGAGGTGTTCAACAAGATGAAGGGCGAGTCCGCCGCCATCGCACCCTACTATGCCGGTGACTATCTGACCATGTACGACAGCAACGACGCGCTGTCCTTCTACTACCCTGAGGAAGGCACCAATATTTTCGTTGACGCCATGTGTATCCCCAAGGACACGCGCAACAAGGCGATCGCCGAGGCGTATATCAACTTTATGCTCTCGGAGGAGATCGCAGTCGCCAATGCCGAGTACATCGGCTACGCCAGCCCCAACACGCTGGTGCGCGAAAATGAGGACTACATCGCCTACATGGCAGATTGGCACGAGGACTACGCCGAAATTCTCTACCCCGATCTTTCCTCGCTGACGACCATTTACTATCACGCGCTGGACGCCGAAACGCAGTCCATGGCCAACGAACTGTGGGAGCAGCTTAAGATCGAATCCTCGGTGGGAAGCAACATTCACACCATCGCACTCGTCATCGTCATTCTGAGTGCGGCATTTTTCCTCTGGCGTTTCATTCTCAAAAAATACCGCGCCTCGCATTATTAAAGCAAAAACCGTTTGGAAGCGTTGACTTCCAAACGGTTTCTTTTTATTGTTGAATGGCGCGGAGAATATCGTCCTCGCCTAAACCCACAGCTTGCTGTGCCGTGTAGCCTGCGGCAGGCTCCGGAATATAACCGTCACGGTCGTCGATGGCGAGAATGCGGACGGTAGGCATGGCGGTGCCCAGCCGCTCACGCAGCTCATCGGCAAGGTTCATGGCGATACCGCCCGAACGAATACCTTCTTCGCAAAAGACGATCTTTTGAACACCGCGGCGGCACAGCGTAGCGAGTGTTGCGGCCGTATCGCCCCAAGGACGCAGTTTACCAAGCAGCACGATACCCACGGGTTGCTCGCTGCGTGCGGCGGCGGAAATCACGCTTGCTGTCAGTCTTCCGTAGGTCACAACGACCGTGGCAGGCGGCTGCTCGGCGTCAAAATCGGCGTACACGCCCTCGCACAATGTGCGCGTCAGGCGATCGTTAACGAAGGATACGATGCGCTCGTCGTCGCGTCCCGAGGGATAGCGAATGGCGACGGGGTGGTCGATGCCACGCTTCAATAACCGCTCGCTCAGATGCGCAAGCGCCTCGGTGGTCGGCGGTTCGTAGATATCAATACCGGGGATGTGCGACAGAAAGGCAACGTCGTAAATGCCGTGGTGCGTCGGGCCGTCGCTGCCGCTCAGGCCTGCGCGGTCGATGGCAAACAACACAGGCAGCCCCTGGAGTGCTACGTCGTGCAAGATCTGGTCGTAACCACGCTGCAAGAAGGTGGAATAGACCGCCACGACGGGCAGATATCCGCCTGCGGCAAGTCCTGCGGCAAACGTGACGGCGTGCTGCTCGGCAATGCCCACGTCGAAAAATCTGGCGGGGTGTCGCTCAAAAAACGGGACCAGACCCGTTCCCTGCCGCATAGCAGCGGTGATGGCGCAAATATCATCTCTCTCGTCGGCCATGCGGGTCAGCGCTTGTCCGAACGTCTGCGAAAAGGTGGGCGTGGGCGTCTTTTGTGCCGTGGCGGGAGAGATGCCGTGATAGGTGTCGGGGTCTTGCTCGGCCAGAGCATAGCCCTTGCCCTTGACGGTGCGAAGGTGTACAAGGCAGCAGCCCTTCTTTTCCTTGGCGCGTTGAAGCAGCTTTTCGACCTCCTGCTCGTCGTTGCCATCAACAGGACCGAGATAATTCAGTCCCATGCTTTCAAAATAATTGCTGCTGTACAACACGTTTTTGATCCAGGCCTTGAAGCTGCGCAAGCCGCGCAGCATGGGTCTGCCGATCAGCGGCACATGGATCAGCACCTTTTCCAAAAGCCACTTGGTCTGGAAATATCCCGGTGCGGTACGCAGTCCCGTCAAAAGGCGGGCAAAGCGGCCCGTGTTTTTGGAAATGGACATTTCGTTTTCATTCAAAACGATGATCAGATTCAAATTTCCGGCGCAGTTGTTGAGTGCCTCGTGGATCATACCGCCCGTCAGCGCGCCGTCGCCCAGCACGGCAACGGTATAAGCGTCCGAGCCGCGGAGATGGTCGGCACGAGCCATACCGAGCGCGGCCGACAGCGAGGTAGATGCATGTCCTGTACCAAAGGCATCGTGCTCGCTCTCATCACGGCGTGGAAAGCCCGATAGTCCTCCCGAGCGGCGCAGCGTATCAAACTGCTCGGCACGTCCCGTCAGCAGCTTATGCACGTAGGATTGATGTCCCACGTCGAAAATAATATGATCCTTGGGTGATTCAAATACGCGATGAATGGCGACGGTCAGCTCGACAACGCCGAGGTTAGACGCCAGATGTCCGCCGTTTTGCTCGGTACGGTCGATGAGCACACGGCGAATATCCTCGCACAGTGCACCGATCTGGTGCTCGTCCAGCGCGCGGACATCCTCGGGTGAGCGAATGGCGCGAATTCGCTTGTACGCTTGCTCGATATTCATTTGCTCGCTCATTCGTTCTCACTCCTTTCAAAAGATGAACAGACTAAATTTAAGTATAGCACACAAAAAACGAAAAATCAAGCATTTTCCGCGCAAAAGCAAAAAGTTCTTGATGTACACTTCTATTGCAGACAATTTTCAGAAAAAAAGCGGCGGAACGCCGCGAGGGGACGAGAGTGTAATACGTCCCCTACATAACGGTGTTTTTTCTACGAATTTCTTTGTACGACAAGGTTTTTTGTTTAAAAATGAAAGTAATTATTTTGAACAGCAGATATGCAAACGGAACGAGTAAGAAGGGCAAGCCGTATAACGGCTTCTTTGCAGACGTCGCTTATCCTGAGAACGGCACGACCGGCTATAAGGTTCAGAACGTGTTTTTGAGCGTTGAAAATATGCAGGGCGTAATGCCCGAGCCCGGCACGGTTCTCGACATTGATTTTGGCTTTGGTTCGACCTTCATCAACGCTATCAAGCAGGTGGAGGACGCTGCCTTTGTTACTGCGTTCTTTGCTCCTTTTCAGAAAGCCATTACCCGGATCAACGGTAAGTGATGAAAACGGAAAAAGATACGGACGCAGCAGATGTCCGATGCCCTGAATGTCATAAGCTGCTATGTCTGGTAGGTGATAGCATCCACAGCAGCGTGAAATTATATTTTTGGTGTCGGCACTGCAAAAAAGTAGTGGCGGTAGATCTACCGCCATCGAATTAAAAACATTGAGCCCTTGAGCCGAATAGACGTTGTCTTGTTCGACCAAGGGCTCAATTTTTTTGGAAGGAGAATGAAGAGATATGAAGTGGTTTTATGGCTAAAAAGAAAATAAGTCATGTTGGCAAGGTATTCCGTGGTCGAACGAAATACATAGACAAGGAAACAAAACATGAACGGAATTACGTGATTGTTAGAAACAAGGGGGAACAGGTTTCTGTGGCGAAGCTCAAATCAATAAAGAAATTTGATGAAAAAGGTCGCAATAATGATCGCGCTTTGCAGCAGATCAATCATGGGGCGTATGGGCTTGAACAGCCAACTGGTGTGGATTTTCAAGTTTTTCGCACAAAAAGAATGTCCAATAAGCCGTTGTGTATTACTGATAGAGAGGTGTTTCCGGAGGGAACAGAACGTTTTAAGTTAAGTAGTCATGATACGCATCGAGTGTTGGAGCATACGAAACAAACGAAGAAAAAGAAAAGGAGATGATACAATCATCTCCTTGTGGCGGGGTCGGAGCAAAGCCGACTAAACAATCATTGTTTGATTGAGTTTCCGCAACCTCGCAACTATTATACCACATTCTCCGCAAAAGTCAATAGTCTTTGCGAAAAAAAGAAAGGATTGGTTCTCTTGATTGTACTGTAACCTGTTTTGAAGTTCACATTTCAAACGGAAGGAGTGAAAGCTATGTTCAGACGCAAGCGTTCGACCAAGGCTCGCAAGAAGACGCGCCGCACGATGCGCCGCACCACGCGCCGCAGACAGCAGCGCAAAAGAAAGTCGTATCGCAGATGATACGCAATTAAAATTTTGAAAAAAAGAAAGGAAAATAAAACTATGAAGAAAGTAACCAAGCAAAAGATCAAGAAGATTATCACGTATGCCCTTTGCGCACTCGCACTGGTCGGCGTCAGCAAAAAGTTGCACTTCTTTTGTGAATTTTTATCGATATATCTTGCACAATCCATACTTTTCCGTTATAATAATAATAATATGCGCGCGAGTGCGCGCCATATGGGCAGAGCCCGTCATGCATCGGAGGTCACACATGGAACAGATCTACACCATACCCGTTAACGAGGCGTTTGAGGCCTCGCGCGACGATCACAGTTGCGGTTGTCCCGTCTGCGCGCTGTACAACAAGCTGGAAAACGACGAGCTCGA
>JAZQMI010000047.1:0-7271 GCA_045543375.1 Eubacteriales bacterium
GAAGCGGGCAAGCGATTTGTGACCGATATAGAGCTGATTGGTCTGTGCCAAGTGCTTGGCAAGAGCTTTGAAGAATTGCTGTTGAATCATTGACAGCGCGAAGGAGCGAAACCACATGTATCAACGAATTCGAGATCTGCGTGAGGATCGCGACCTCAATCAAACGCAGGTGGCTAAAATGCTCGGTATGTCGCAGACGGGCTATTCCAAATATGAAACAGGGGAAAACGACATCCCGACCGCAGTGCTCATCAAGCTGGCGCGATTTTACGGCACGAGCATTGATTATCTGTTGGGAGAAACGAGCGTGCCAACGAGGTATCCGCAATGAAACGAGCGCTTGCCGTAGGCATGTGTATGATATTGCTTGCAACACTTGTAGCCTGCACCCCCGCGCCTGCCGAGCCGTCGGATGAGGACACGCGAGCCGAGTCTATCGTTCGCATGTGCGAGCAGGCGGACTTGAGCATCGACGAGGCAAAGGAGCTGCTCGATCTGCTTGAAACGCTTGGACACACGGGCGAGGTGCTGTTTGCCTATCCCGCCACCGACGAGGACGACGCGGACTATCTCCATGTCTGGATCGGCGAGCGCACGGTGGACGTCTACTACGCCGCTGACGGGCAGATCGCCGCCGTCAAGCAAAGCGGCATTTTGCTGTACGGTGACGAGCAAGTGCCCACGGGTGAGGGCTGGCAAGAACCAAATGAGCCGGACGAGCCCACACCAAGCGAGCAGCCACCCGTGGAAGCGACGCTATCGCTTGACGATATGAGCGCGCAGGTGGTGGCGGGCGGCAAGGCTTTTGTGTGCGTGCGCGGTCGATCGGGCGAGCAATATCGCATCAAGGTGTATTTGAAAAGCGGCGCGTCAACGGCCAAAGGACTTGAGGACAAGACCGCCGATGAGGACGGCCTTGTTGCGTGGGAATGGACGGTCAGCGGTCGCACCACGCCGGGGGATTACCGCATTGTGGTCGCGCGCATCTCGGACGAGCGCGACGCGCTGGAGCTGCCGTTTACGATATTACCCAAAGCAGAAGAATAAGCAACAAGCAGCCCGACCGTAGTGGTCGGGCTGCTTTTACGTGGGCGGTAGCAGCAGCGCGCCGTCCGAGGCGCACGTGAGCGGGCGGTAGGCGACGCCGTCAAGCAGTTGGCGGTAGCACTCCTCATTTTCAAGCAGCACGCGCGTGCCGAGCACGTGAAGAAAACGGGCGGTCGCGTAATTGTAGGTAGACAGCGGGCGGTTGCGCGAGTCGTCCGAATGGGCGCAGATCAAGGGGTCGTCGCCATCAAAGCCGGTGATGATGAGTGTGTGGTAATAGGTGCCCTCGGCGTTGGCAAGCTGAATGACGTCGCCCACCGTGGCGCGTTGGGTGGGTATCTCAACGCCGTAGGGTCCCGTGCCGCCGTTCTCACGCGCGAATGCGGCGGCACCCGTCAGAAAGTCGTAAAAATAGTTAACGCCCGACCAGGCGGGGGCGCGGTTGGCCGAGGAAAAATAGTACCACCCGAAGTCCAGCGTTTCGTTCATGACGCAACTGCCGGCCAGAATGCATTGCGACACGAAATTGGTACAGTCGCCGCCCTGACCGGTGAAGTCGATAAACAGTGGATTGCGAGAGAGTGCCCAGCGCAGCGCGTATTCGACGGCGCGCTCGCGCATATACGGTAATTCGATCAGCATAGTTGTCACCTCCTGCCGCCAGTATATGCAGCGCGTAAAAAAAGGGAGCCTTTTTTTGAAGGCTCCCTTTGCTTTTTTAGTTTTGCGGCTCCTCGTCGCCGCCCTCGTAGCCGGGCAGCACACCGTCAAGAGAATTGTACCAGGGGCGAAGCTGTCCTGCGTCCATTTTGAGCACGCGGTCGGCACGGGCGGCGATGCTCAAATCGTGCGTGACCATAACGAGGGCACAGCCCGTCAGCGCGCGCATGTCAAGCAGCAGACGCAGCACCTCGTCGGCGTTGGCACGGTCGAGATTGCCCGTGGGCTCGTCGGCAAACAGGATCTGGGGGCGATTGATGAGCGCACGCGCGATGGCAACGCGCTGCTGCTGTCCGCCCGACAGCTCGCTGGGAAGGTGGTGCAGTCGGTCGCCGATGCCGAGCGCGGTAACCAGCTTTTCAAGGCTCTGCTCATAGGTGGAAGGCGGACGCTCACACATGACGGTCGGCAAGAGGATATTTTCGAGCGCGGTCATTTGCGGAATGAGGTGGTGGCTCTGGAAGACCATGCCGATGTAGTTGCCGCGAAAGCGTCCGAGCTCGTCGGGCGACATGTCGCCCAGCTTGTTGCCGCGCACGAATATCTCACCCGACTGGGGACGGTCAAGTCCTGCGCACAGGTGTAAAAGGGTACTCTTACCCGAGCCCGAGCTGCCGACGATGGCGACGAACTCATCTGCGAATACGCGGAAGTTGGCGCGGTCGACGGCCGTGACGACCTCATCGTACTGGCGGTACTGGCGAATAAGGTCAATCACTTCAAGCACGACCTTACGTCCCTCCACGGTAGGGGCAAGATCGCCCGTAAAGCGGGCCAGTTCTTCCTCGCGGCGGCGGTGCGCGTCCATGACGGCTTTACTGAATTTCGGAGACATCAAGATATCCTCCTAACGTTTGATATTTGTTCTTGTGCAGCTTTCGGAGTGCCACAAGCGACGGGGCAGTGCTGCAAACGAGCGACACGAGCAGAGCAAGCGCGATGCTCACCCACGGGACGGTATGCGCCGTGGTCAGGCGGTCGATAAAGCCGCCCGCAGGAAGCCAGCGGTTGAGCAAATTCCAAAGCAGCGCGTCACCGGCCAGCGAAAGCAGCAGCGTCAGACAGAGCGACAGTACCGCGGGGATGCCGGTGGAAATGGCAAGCGTCCGTCGCAGCGTGCGCCGGCTGACTCCCATCGACCGGATCAGCAGCCACTCACCGGTTCGTTTGTCATAAAAGGTGGACTGCGAATAAAAGCAGATGAGCAGAGCCATCAGGCAAAGTCCCCAGGCAAGTGCTTCAAGCCGTCCGTTCAGGTTGCGCAGCGAGGTCAGATAGCGCTCGAAGAAGACGTGATGATTCTGCGCGGTGCAATGATAATAAGAGAATGCGGCGTCGTAGATGCCCTCCGATGCGGCTCTCCAGACGTCAAAGTCGATGCCGTCCTCAAAGTATACGTCGACGAAGGAGCGCGTGGGCGTCTGAGCGGTCAGACGTGCGTATCCGTCGAAATTCAGGCCGACCGTCAGCGTCGCGTCGCCGCGCAGATCGTGAATGATAGCACCGACGGTGAATTCCTCATAGGTGAAGATGCCGTCCTCTATCTGGTAGGAGAGCAGCTCGAGCTGATCGGTCACGCCCCATAGCGAGGACACCGTGTCCTCGGCGTGTGCGACGATGAGAACGGTGTCGCCGACTGACAGAGAAAGTGCTTGCCTGTTGGCGAACGAGGAGGTGATCACGATGGTGTGATCGTCGTTCAGAACCGAGAAGAGATCGCCTTCAATGCTGCCGTATCGCGCGGCAAGCGCGCCAATGGCAGCCTCGTCCAGCGCGGCGTATTCATACAGATTGGTCGCGCGCTCGTAACTTTTGGCCGCGTCGGGCGTGTTTTTGGTTGGGACATGGCGAACGGTCGCCGCGACGTCGGTGTGGACGTCGTCCGTGTGCAGCAGCATGTGCCCCTTGCGCCGCGTCGCCTTGCTGAGAATTTCCTCGGGCAGGCACATGCGGACGCCCTCGATCTCGGATACGGTCGCGGCAATGTCGGCCGTGTTTTCGATCAGGGCCGCGTCATTGACGACCTCGGGCGTAAAGGTGACGGTAAAATCGGGATCGGGGGCAGAGCGGTAGTCCTGCAAAATACCCGAGAGCGAAGAGGTCAGAACAAACAGCGCGGGCAGCAGCACGGTCGCGACGGCGAGCATGGCGTAGTAGCGGCGGAAGCGCCAGAGCGAGATGAGCTCGAACGTGCGGGCAAAGGAGCGTCCGCGAATATAGAAGGAGCGCCGAGGCGAGGTGACGTAGGGCGTCGTATCCTTGGCGCGCAGCAGCTCGGTGGGCGACACGCGAGATAGCTGCCGCATGGGAAGATGGACGGCAAGCAGTATCGTCGCGCCCGTGCAGACGAGCGTCAGCGGAAGCGACCAGACGGCAAACGGTACCGATACGTCGACCGACAAATACAATAGTGCCGTTGCGCCAAAGCTGAGCAAAAAGGCGGGCAACGCAACGGCTGCGGCAATGACGAGCAGCTCGCGGGCGGCGCGTCGGTAAAGATGCCGCGAGGTGGCACCGACCGCCATGTGAATGCCGAAATCAAACGTGTCGCGGTAGAGCAACAGCCGATACAGCCGCATGAGCAGAAACAGCGAAATACCAAACACACCGATCGTGCACAGAATGGTGAACCAAACGATGCTCGGCACGTATTCGGCGCGGTATTGGTAAAGCGGCGAGTAGGACGGCTCGATATCCTTGACAGGATAGGAACGGTCAAATCGCTTGGCGGCGCGACGCAGATTGGAACCGCGCAGCGTGACGTAGGCATTGTAGCGATTGTCCTCGGGGTCGTCGTAGTCGCCGATCTGCTCGTAGCGGATCGAGCGATAGGGAAGACCGAACGTGTGTTTTTCGGGGGCCTCACCGCACTGGTTGTAGAGCGAGGCGTATTGCCGCTGCGTCATGGAGCGGTAGACCAGCTCGTAGTCGTAGCTTTCATTGACCTCGCGCTGCACGGTGGCAAGATCGGTCGCCGCTGACCAAAAGACGACGCCGTACAGCAACTCAATCAGCGTAAGTGCCACGAAAAACGCGGCGTAGGCACGCTTGCGTCGAAAAACGGCTTTGACGGTTTCCAATGGGGAATGGCGATCTTGTGCAGTCGTCATACATGCTCTCCCGATCTGATCGCTGCTTCCAGCAGCGCCTCATAATACGCGTCAGGGTGACGTTTAACGACGTAGCGGTGAAGCCCGTCGGCATGCACTTTAAAGTGATTGCAGCCGCTTGTGGCATCGACCGACGCCGTTCCGTATACGGTGTCGTAGCCCGCGCGTGCAGCGTCGCCCTCAAGGGCCAGCGCGACCAGCATGGGATCCCACGACGAGCGGCCTTTTGCCGAGCCGTGATCGCACAGAGCGTTGTGCAGCGGGTCGTCGCTGCGCAGCGAACGTCCCGAAATCACCTTCTCACCGACTTCAAAGCCGAGAAAGGTGACGGGCACGGGGCACATGTCGCAAAAGACGTGCCCGGCGCGGCGGGAGCGGTCGTTACGGGCGAAATTGTTCTCGCGACCGCATGGCTCGTCCCATTTGCCCGCCATGACCCAGACGTGCGATACCTTTTGTCTGACAAGCTCAACGCCGTCGAGCGGACTGATGTCGTCGCCCTTGCTTTCAAGCAGCGCGGCAACGACCTGCAAATACCCGATCTCAATCATCTCGATGGGCTGCTCGGCCTTTGCCAGCACGCGGCGGTAGAGGCGCACGGCGTCCTCGGCGTCGGCGTTGGAGCGGCGGACGGAGGCGTATTGCGACAGCCGCTTCTGGTAGGGCGGGTTGCCGCCGAAATCGGTGGCGTCGGCATCCAGACCGATGGGAAGATTCGTAAGACCTTCCAAGGTCAGAAATCCGTCGATCGAGGCGACCGAATATTCCATGCAGCCGTTGAGCACGATACCGGCAAGGCGCGCCTTGCCCGACTTGACCGCGCGAGCGAGAATGCGCAAAGCGACGCAATCGTCACAGTCGGTCCACCAGTCGGTGCCCAGAAAAAAGGTTCGGATAGAGGATTGATCGTGTTGCATACGTTTCTCCTTGTCTGTTTCTGATAATTTATTGTAGCATGTTTTGTTTTTCATTGCAAGAGAAATATTGATATTTTGGGCAATTTTGCATATTTTTCGATCCCTTCTTTCAAAAAACAGGGAAAAGCCGACGAAAACATTGCAAAAAGAGAACAAAATGCAAGATTGTGAACAATTTGTAACATTTCGAAAGTGGTGGGAAAATATGAAAAAAGGGGTTGAAAAAAGGCGAGGTTTCGTATATAATAGTAAATTGGGGAACGATGGGGCTGTGATGGCTTCGTTCGTTGCCGATATTATCGTTGTTAAACAAAAAATCTACATAAAGAGAGGAAATTCTTATGACGAACAACAAGTACGTTCTCAGTTGGATCGACGAGATGGCTGCCATGACGCAGCCCGATCAGATCGTCTGGATCGACGGCTCCGAGGAACAGGCAGAGGCTCTGCGCGCCCAGGCTTGCTCGACGGGCGAAATGATCAAGCTCAATCCCGAGAAGCTGCCGAACTGCTACCTGCACCGCACCGCCGTCAACGACGTCGCTCGTGTCGAGGGCAGAACCTTCATCTGCACCCCCACCAAGGAGGAGGCAGGTAATATCAACAATTGGATGGATCCCACCGAGATGTATGCCAAGCTCAAGAAGCTGTACACCGGCTCCATGAAGGGTCGTACCATGTACGTCATTCCTTATTCCATGGGTGTCGTCGGCTCTGACTTTGCCAAGTACGGCATCGAGCTGACCGACTCCATCTACGTCGTTCTGAACATGCTCATCATGACCCGCGTCGGCACCAACGTGCTCGAGGCTCTGGGTGAGGGTGCCGACTACATCAAGGGTCTGCACGCTCGCGCTGACATTGATGAGGAGAACCGTTACATCGTTCACTTCCCGCAGGATAACACCATCATGTCGGACAACTCGGGCTACGGCGGCAACGTGCTGCTGGGTAAGAAGTGCTTCGCACTGCGTATCGCCTCCTACCTTGGCCGTAAAGAGGGCTGGATGGCCGAGCACATGCTCATTCTGGGCGTGAAGTATCCGAACGGTGAGAAGAAGTACGTCACCGCTGCATTCCCCTCGGCTTGCGGTAAGACCAACCTGGCCATGCTCATTCCTCCCAAGTTCCTCAAGGATCAGGGCTATGAGGTCGAGTGTGTGGGTGACGATATTGCCTGGCTTCGTGTCGGTCAGGACGGCAGACTTTGGGCAGTTAACCCCGAGAACGGCTTCTTCGGTGTGGCACCCGGTACCAATGAAAAGTCCAATCCCAACGCACTTCACACCTCTATGAAGAACTGTATCTTCACCAACGTTTGTCACAACCTTGATGACAACACTGTTTGGTGGGAGGGTCTTAACGACAATCCCCCTGCAAACGCTCTTAACTGGAAGGGCGAAAAGTGGGATTACACCAAGTACGATAAGGCAGACATGTCAACACCTCCGGTGCGCACCCCAACTCCCCCTTTACC
>JAZQMI010000048.1:0-11107 GCA_045543375.1 Eubacteriales bacterium
GCACGAGGGGGCTTTTTTCAAAAAGCCCCCTCGTATCGTTCTCTTTTACGGTGTCAGTCTGTTAGGACCGCGGAACAGGAACTGGACTTCCTTGATGGAAAGTCCGAGGAACAGCATGGTCAGACGGTCAAGACCCAGACCGAAGCCGCCGTGGGGCGGGCAGCCGTAGCGGAAGAATTCCAGATAGAATTCCACATCCTTGGCAAGGCCCTTTTCCTCGGCCTGCGCCTTGAGCACGTCGTAGCGGTGCTCGCGCTGTGCGCCCGTGGTGATCTCACAGCCGCGCCAGATGAGGTCGTAGCCCTTGGGCACGCCGTTCTCATCTCTCATGTGGTAGAAGGCGCGCTCCTTGGCGTCGTAATCGGTGACGAACAAAAATTCGCTGCCGTACTTTTCCATCGAATACTTGGCGCAAAGGTGCTCGGCCTCGGTGGTCAGGTCGCCCTTGCACGACTCGTCGACCGTGTAGCCGTACATTTTTTCCAGCTCGTCGTAAAGGTCGCGAAGCTTGATGCGGGGGAAGGGAACGGTGGGAACGATAACGTCCTTATCGAACAATCTCTTGATATCCTCGCCGTGCTTTTCGGCAACCTGAGCGAAGGCATGCGCAAGCAGCTCTTCCTCCATATGCATGACGTCCTCGCACGAGGTCACGTAGCTGAACTCTAGGTCAAAGCCGGTGAACTCGGTGGCGTGCTTGTTGGTGTAGGATTTCTCGGCACGGAAGACAGGACCCGTTTCAAAGATGCGCTCAAGGCCTGCGGCCATGGCCATCTGCTTGTAGAACTGGGGCGACTGTGCCAGATATGCCTTGGTGTCAAAATACTTGACCTCGAACACCTCGGAGCCCGACTCGCTGGCCGCACCGATAAGCTTGGGCGTGTGGATCTCGGTAAAGCCGCGACCGAGCAGGAATTCGCGCATCGAGCCTGCCAGCGTGGTCTGCATGTGCAGCATGAGCTGGTTCTGCTCGCGGCGCAGGTCGATCCAGCGGAAGTCCATTTTTGAGTCGATCTCACTGTCGTCCTTGATGGGCAGCGCGTCGGCGATGGACTCGATGGTCATAGCGTCGGGAAGCATTTCAATGCCGCCCATCTTGACGTACTCGTTGGCAACGACCTCACCCTCGACCGTGATGACCGAGTGAATGGTGAGCTGATCCACAAGCTCGGCAAGCTCGGGATACTTTTCCTTCTCCAGCGTGACCTGCAGCTTGCCCGTCATGTCCTTGATAACGAGGAACGCCATGGTGCGCTTGTTGCGCAGATTTTCCACAAAGCCTGCGATGCGTGCACGCTCGCCCGGCTTGACGTCGCGAATATAAGTTCTTTCCATTTTGATTACTCCTTGCGTTTGATATATGTTAAATTTTGAAATCAGATGGGATTGCCCTCGGTGTCAAAGAGGGGCAGCTTTTCCAGATAAATGAGGTCGTCGCGCTCGGTCGCATCTCCCTCGGCGAGAATGGCCATTCGGCCCGCAACGGTGGCACCGACCTGCTCGACCAGAATTTCAAGTGCGCGCAGCGACTCGCCCGTCGAGATGACGTCGTCCACAATGAGAATGCGCTTGCCCTTCATCAGCTCGGCGTCCGCGCCGTCCAGATAAAGGTGCTGCTCGCCCTCGGTCGTGATGGAGTGAACGGTCACATCAATCACGCTGCTCATATAAAGCTTGGGCTTCTTGCGTGCGCAAAAATATTTTGCCGCGCCGCTCTGACGAGCCATTTCGTGAACGAGCGGAATGCCCTTGGCCTCGGCTGTCAGCATGTAGTCGTACTCGGGTGCGCGTGTGAGCAGATTGCGGGCGCAGGCCGTTGTCAACTCGGCGTCACCGATGATGACGAACGCGCCGATCATCAGCTTGTCGTTCAAGGGACAAAGCGGCAGCTCGCGCTTGACACCGGCAATGGTCATAGGATATACCATAGTAGTTTCCTCCTTTGATGACGGTAAACATACCAATACACACTATATTATACACAAATTGGCGCGCTTGTCAAGAATTTATGACAACTTCCGCGCCGCCTGATGCCATAAATTTACGAAAATTTCACGCGGACGCGATACATAGCGCCTTGACAGACGGAGAAAAAGCATATATAATATTATTCATCACAGAATTTTAGAAAAGAAAGGTGGGGGAGATATGCCGCGTCAAACAAATCAAAAGCGCGCCGTTGCCGTATGTCTTGCGGTGCTGATCGTGGTTGTGACCGTCGCGGTCGCCCTTTGGCTGTGCCCCCGTGATCTTTCCTTGCTTACCCGTCCCTTTGCCACGCTGCACGAGCAGAGCGACGCAGGCTATATCCCCGTCGCTGCCCGAGTGTTGGACGTGACGATCGAAAGTCCGCAGGCATTCGTTTACGATTGCAATGCAGGCGAGATCGTTTACCGAAAGGGCGAGGGCAGAGTGCTGTACCCCGCCAGCACGACCAAGCTGCTGACCGTGCTTTGCGCGCTGGAGCATCTGTCGCCCGACGAGCTCGTCACACCCGGTGAGGAGCTTGCACTGGTCGAGGCGGGCTCGTCGCTCGCCTACGTCAAGCAGCATCACACGCTGACGGTCGAGCAGCTCGTCGAGGGCATGCTGTTGCCCTCGGGCAACGACGCTGCTTTTGCACTTGCCGCGGCGGCGGGCAATCGCATGGATCCCTCCCGAACGGGTGTGGAAGCCGTCGCCGTTTTTATGGACGAAATGAAATCGTACGGCGAGAGCATCGGTCTTGTCGGCACGCAGTTCACCTCGCCCGACGGGCTGTCGGACGAGCAGCACTATTCCACCGTGGAGGACATGATCCTCATCGCCCGACTGGCCATACAAAATGAGATCATTCGCCGCTACGCCACGTTGCACGAGGATAACGTGACCTACGCGAGCGGTCACACCAATCACTGGGTCAACACCAACGAGCTGCTTGACCCCGACAGCCCGTGGTATCACGAGGCGGTCACGGGGCTCAAAACCGGCTCGCTCGATCGCAATTATTGCCTGATCTGTACCGTTGAGGACGGCGGACGCTGCTATATCATCGGGCTGTTCGGCGCGCGTGAAAAATCGGCGCGCTATGCCGACGCGCACGCCATCATGGACGTACTGACCAAGGGTGAGGAGGTGGCACGATGAGCGCAACGGAAAATAAAACGCGCCTTGTGGCCGTCGTCGGTCCGACGGCAAGCGGCAAGACGGCGCTGTCTATCGCGCTTGCCAAGGGCTTGAACGGCGAGATCGTGTCGTGCGACTCCATGCAGATCTATCGCGGCATGGACGTCGGTACGGCCAAGCCAACGCGTGACGAGCAGAGTGCCGTGCCGCATCACCTGATTGATTTCGTCGATCCTTTCCGATCCTACTCCTGCGCGGAATATGCGCACGATGCGCGGGCAATCATAGAGGATATCACGGCACGGGGCAAGCTGCCCGTGCTGTGCGGCGGTACGGGACTGTATTTGGACGCCGTGCTGCTGGGCGGCTCGTTTGATGACACGCCGAGCGATCTTTCGGTGCGTGAAAAATGGAATGCGATCGCCGCCGAGCACGGAGCAGGCTTTGTGCACGACGCGTTGCGCGCGGTGGACGCCGAGAGCGCCGACGCTATTCATCCCAACAATGTCAAGCGCGTCATTCGCGCACTGGAGATCTATGAGTGCTGCGGCGTGCCCAAAAGCGAGCTCGACCGCCGTTCGCGCGAGCGTGGACTGTGCTACGACGCCTGCGTGATCGGTCTGCGCTATCACAGCCGAGAGCGGCTGTACGGTCGCATCGACCAACGCGTGGACATCATGCTGGCGGACGGCTTGCTGGATGAAACCAAACGTCTTTCGGACGAGGGTGTGTTTGAACACAACGCCACGGCGGCGCAGGCCATCGGCTATAAGGAGCTGCTGGGATATTTGCGCGGTGAATGCTCGCTCGACGAGGCAGCCGAGTGCCTTAAACTGGCGACAAGGCATTATGCCAAGCGGCAGATGACGTGGTTTTCCGCCAAAACGTACGTCCGCTGGATCTACGCCGACGACGAGGGTGGCACCATGCGGGATTTTGACGACATTCTCGCCGAGGCACTCGCGCTTGCGGGGGAGGTGTCCTCATGAGCGTGAGAGTGAGCCGACAGGCTCTTTCAAGACTTGGCAGATCACTCGCCTTTCGCATCACGGTCGGCGTGCTGTTGCTTTATATTCTGTACCATTGTGTGGCGGCCTTTTCGGATCGCGTGTTGACCGATGTGGTCGTGAGGGGCGAGCAACGCGTGACGGTGAGCGGCGAGGCGACCATCTTTCGCGACGAGGTCGTATACAGCGTGCAGGGCGGGCCCTACCTTTGCTCATATCCGCTTGAGAGCGGCGCCAAGGTCAATGCCGCGAGCACGCTCGCACAGCTTTATATGACGACGGGGGACGCAGACACGGTCAAACAAAATCAAGCCAAACTCAGCGCACTTGACCGCCAGATTTCCGTTGCCTCGCGCCTGCCTGCGGGCGATACGCTCGCCCATCTTTCCTCCATTCGCAAAACGGCAAGCGAGCGTCTGCTGGACAACGCCAAGCAGATATCGAACGGCGCACCCATGAGCACCGTCGCCGACGGCAGCTTTGAGCTGTTACTCTTGCTTGGTCGCGTCGGGGCGCTGACCGATCAGAGCGGTGTGAGCCGCGATACGCTGATATCGTTGCTTCGCACCGAGCGCCAGCGGCTGCTGCTCTCGGCGGGCTATTCCTCGGCGACCGTGACGGTTGCCGACGTTGGCAGCGAGCTGACGGGCGGCTACTTTTACCACGGTGAGTGCGTGGACGGTTATGAAAACGTCTTTCGCCGTTCGGCACTCGACACGCTCACGCTCGCATCGTACGACGCGCTGTTGGCTACCCCACCCACCGATTATCGTGCGGGCAGAACGGCGATCGGCAAGCTGGCGCTGAGCTACGCATGGAGCATCGTCGTGCCCGTCGATCCGAGCGTGTCGGAGCAAATGGAGCTCGGCGCACGCTACGAGGTGAGATTTACCGACGAATACGACCTGACGCTTTCGATGACGCTGGACAGCATCATCGGTTCTACCGTGGCAGGGCGCACGCTGGCGGTGCTGTCGTCCGACGTCACGCCCGCGGGCTTTGACTTCACAAGGTTTTCACAGGTCGAGATTACGCTGGATACCGTGCACGGTTATCGCGTGCCCGAAACGGCGTTGCGCGAGGTGGACGGTGAGAGCGGCGTGTATATTCTGGACGGCGGTCGCGTAAGCTGGCGCGCGGTCGAGATTTTGGAGGCAGGCGAGGGCTACGTTCTTGCTTACGCGCCCACCAAGAGCGAGCGCGAGAGCGAGCAGGACGACACCTATCACGCCGCCCGCTATATTGCGCTGCGCGACGTGGTCATCACCGAGGGCGACGATCTGTACGACGGAAAATATATCGACTGACATAAGGAGAATATCATGGATACGGCAATTATGAAGGGGCGTGTGGACGATATCCGCGCCCGCATTGCGGCAGCCAAAGGAGCGAGAGAGGACGAGGTCACGCTGCTGGCAGCGGTCAAATACGCCACGCCCGAGCAGATCGACGCGCTGCATCGCGAGTGCGGCGTGCACGACATCGGCGAGAACCGCGTGCAGCAGTTGCTCGAGCATTATGAAAAGCTGGAGAATAAGGACGGGTTGCGCATTCATTTCATAGGCAGCTTGCAACGCAACAAGGTCAAATATATCATTGACAAGGTGTGCATGATCCACTCGCTCGACTCGCTCGCCCTGGCTGCCGAGATCGAGCGCCAATGCGTCCGCGTGGGCAGGACGATGGACGTGCTCGTCGAGATCAACAGCGGCATGGAGCAAAACAAGGGCGGCGTTGCACCCGACGAGGTCGAGGATTTTTGCCGACAGCTTTGCGATTTTCCGCATCTGAAGCTGCGCGGATTTATGACAATGGCGCCAAAATGCGAGAATTCTGACCAATATCGCAAATATTTTTCACAAACTTATCGTCAATGTCTTGACATTTGGCAAAAAAAATTAGATAATATAGGTAGCATGGAAAAGAGTGCCCCCATCATGTCGATGGGCATGTCGGACAGCTTCGAGGCTGCCGTCATGGAGGGCGCGACGCTCGTGCGCGTCGGAGGAGCCATCTTCCGCGACGAATGAGCGATACTTTCCGATACCCAACCCTGAAGAAAAACAAAGAAAGAGAGATAAGAACATGACGCTGAACGATCTGTGGAAAAAGTTTATCCGCGACGAGGAGACCGACACCGAGGGTGACGAAACGGTCAACTACTACAAGCCCCGCAAAAGAGCCGTGCCCGCAACGCTGGTTGACGAGCCCGACGATGATATCTTTTCTTCGTCCGCATCCCGCTCGGTCGGTCGTATGAGCGACGAGTATGACGATCTGGACGATACCGATCCCGACGAGGGTGCAGGCAAGCCCCGCTTCAAGAGAGTGGCGGCTACGGGCATCAAGTCGGCCGAGCACGCCGTTGATCTGATGTGCCGCAAGTTCGTGGTGCTGGTCAATACCGAGGAGGTGCCCGACGAGGCCCTCACGCCCGTGCGCTGCTATCTGGCAGGCGCGATCCGTGCACTGGACGCACACATCACGGCACTGGACGACGAGAACGTCTTTATCTCGATCGAGCCCTTTGACGCCACGCCCTACCTGCCTCACGACGAGCAGGACGAGCTTGGTGAGTTGGAGGACGATCTGATCTGATCGCATTCGCTTGATTACATGGACACCGGGGCGGCTTACCTGACGATAGGCCGCCCGGGCTTTTTCCCTATGACCGATGATCGAGTAAGGAGCAAGGAGGAACGCTTGGATGGATTACGTGATTTATGTCATCGTGCGCGTCGTGCAGGTGTTGCTGTACGGCCTTGAGCTCGCTATGCTGTTGCGCGCGATCCTTTCGTGGTTTATGACCGACGAGGAAAGCCGCCTTGGCAATCTGCTCTATTGTATCACCGAGCCCGTCATCATGCCCGTTCGCGCACTGCTCGAAAAGCTCGGCTGGTTTCAGAATACCCCTTTGGATATGTCCTTCTTTTTCACCTATCTTCTCATTTCGATCGCGAGTATGCTGCTATGACGGAGAGAAGAGAGGACGATATGAGAGTGCTGCTCGCCCGCGTGGACGAGCTTTGCGACCGTGCGCTGCGCGGTCGTTTTGTGCATACCGATTTTCTGACGCCGCGCGAAGGTAAGCATGCCATGGATCTGCTCCGACGCCGCGGCGAGGCGCACCGCGCCCGATTGCACGGCGGATACGCGTCGGCCGAGCGGTGCTGCCTGTTGCTGTTTCCCGACTACGCCGTGGACGCCTTTGAGCCGAGCGAAGCACCTTCCGTGCAGGAGCTGCTTGCCGTGGCGGGGGAGGACGACCCCGTGGCAGCCATTGCCGTGCGCGGCAGCGGCTATCGCACACTCTCGCACCGTGACTATCTCGGTTCACTTTTGTCGCTCGGACTTGAGCGTGAGGTACTGGGCGATATCGCCCTTGACGGCAACGACGCGACCGTGCTGTGCATGGCGCACATGGTGCCGTTTTTACTCGAGCACGTCGAGCGTATCGGCGGCGATGCCGTGCGCGTGTCGCAGACGGTGCTGCCGCTCGATTTCGACGGCGGACGCAAATTTGCCCCCGTGCAGGACACCGTCGCATCGGCAAGACTTGACTGCGTGGTGGCGGCGCTGTGCAATCTCTCACGCGAGGCGGCGCAAACGGCTGTGCGCGACGGACTTGTCGAGCTCGATTACGAATGTGAAATGCGTCCCGACCGCACGCTCGAGCCGCCCTGCATCATTTCGGTGCGCGGCACGGGAAAATTCGTGCTGCGCGAGCTTGGTACGCTGACCAAAAAGGGCAGGACCCGGCTTGCCGCGGACAAATATCTGTAAAAGGGACGCGGACGCGTCCTTTTTGCATGGCGATTTCGATAAAAATTCAAATTTGTGCTGACAAATCCCCAAAAGTATGGTATCATATAGTCGTAACGTTACACAAGCATGAGGAAACATATGAAAACAATATCCGTTCCCGAGCTTTTGTCCCCTGCGGGCAATTTTGAAAAAATGCAAGCCGCGCTGCGCTACGGCGCCGATGCGGTCTACTTGGCCGGTCAGCGCTTTGGCATGCGCTCGGCCGCCGATAATTTCACACTCGACGAGCTGCGAGAGGCTGTCGCTTACGCCCACGCGCGCGGAAAAAAGGTCTATCTGACGCTCAATACCATGCCGCGTGCCGACGAGTACGCCCCGCTGTGCGCCTTTCTCACCGAGCTGAAAGGTATTCTCGTGGACGCCGTCATCGTAGCCGACCTTGGCGTCATGGACGCCGTGCGCGAGCTGCTGCCCAACATGGAAATCCATATTTCGACGCAGGCGGGTGTGTGCAGTCCGGCGACGGCACTCGCTTATGCACGACTTGGTGCCAAGAGATTGGTGCTTGCCCGCGAGCTGACGTTGGAGGAGATCACCGCCATTCGCGCGGTTTTGCCCGATGAAGTCGAGCTGGAGGCGTGTATTCACGGCTCAATGTGCGTGTCGTACAGCGGGCGGTGTATGCTGTCCAACGAGCTGACGGGACGCGACGGCAACCGCGGCGCGTGCGCCCAGCCTTGCCGCTGGAACTATATGCTGGTCGAGGAAAAACGTCCCGAACAGCCCTTGCCCATCGAAACCAACGAGCTGGGCACGTTCATTCTATCGTCCAAGGATATGTGCATGATCGAGCACATTCCCGCACTGATGCGCAGCGGTATCAACTCGTTCAAGATCGAGGGGCGCATGAAGAGCGCCTACTATACCGCCGTGGTCACCAACGCCTATCGCATGGCTATGGACGCTTACCTGACCGATCCCGAGCGCTTTGCCTACCGCGAGGAGTGGCTGCGTGAGCTTGAGAGCGTGTCGCACCGCGAGTATTGCACGGGCTACTACCTGGACGACTGCCGCAAGGAAAGCAACCTTGCCTCGTCGGTCGGTTACATTCGTGAAAAAGCATATTTCTCGATTGCGCTCGAATATGATGAAGCAATGCTACCCACGGGCTTGGTCGCGGTGACCGAGCAGGGAAGTCTTGCTCGCTTCAAGCAGAAAAATAAGATCTGCGTGGGAGATACGGCCGAGCTGCTCACACCCGGTAAGATCGGTCAGCCGTTTGTCGTGCGCGAGCTGTACAATGAGGAGGGCGAGAGCATCGAGGCCGCGCCGCATCCGTCGCAGACCGTTTATATCCGCGTGCCCTACGACGTCAAGGAGGGCGACATTTTAAGAGCAGGAGAGGAGAAGGTTTGAGATGCAACACCTGATCGAAATATTGAAATCAATCCTGTACGGCGTGGTCGAGGGCATCACCGAATGGCTGCCCGTCAGCTCAACGGGACACCTCATTCTGATTGAGGACTTTTTACCCTTCCGCTTTTCAAACGACCCCACCTTTCTTGCCGAGTTTGGTGAGATGTTCCAGGTCGTCATTCAGCTCGGCGCCATTTTGGCCGTCGTCGTGCTGTTCTGGAGCCGACTTTGGCCGTTTGGCAAGAGTAAGACCACGCAAGAGAAGCGAGGCACGTGGACGCTGTGGTTCAAGGTGCTCGTCGCCAGCCTGCCCGCCGCCTTTGCGGGCATCGTGCTTGATAAAATTCTGGAAAAAGCTACGGGGAAGGATATCGACGGCTGGCTGTACAACTCGCTCGTCGTCGCCGTCGCGCTCATCGTCTACGGCATCGCATTCTTGCTCGTTGAGCGTCGCAAGGGTGGCGCGCCCCGCATCGAGCGCGTGGAGGATATCAGCTATCTGACGGCATTTGGCATCGGCGCGTTTCAGGTGCTCTCGCTCGTACCCGGCACCTCGCGCTCAGGCTCAACCATTCTCGGCTCGATGATGCTCGGACTTTCCCGTACCGCCGGCGCGGAGTTCTCTTTCTTTATGGCTATTCCCGTGATGGTCGGCGCGAGTGCGCTTAAGGTGCTCGGATTTATGAA
This sequence comes from Eubacteriales bacterium, assembly GCA_045543375.1. GTDB lineage: Bacteria > Bacillota > Clostridia > Oscillospirales > CAG-272 > SIG644. Next base: position 9,981 of record JAZQMI010000048.1, read on the forward strand.
GTATATCGTCGATAGTGCCGTCAGTGTCCCCGCCATGGCGTGGATTACGCTGGCCATGGGCTGTGTGGTTTCGTTCGTCGTGTCACTTATCGCCATCCGCTTCCTCATGGACTTTGTCAAACGCCACTCCTTCGCACCCTTCGGCGTCTACCGCATCGTGCTCGGTGCCATCGTGTTGCTCACCTGGCTCGTCCGTTAATTCACATAAAAAGTTTTCCCGCGAGCCTTTTTCAAAAGGCTCGCAGGACGAGGACGGTGTCCTCGTCGCCCTTTGCAAAGGGTGAAATTCCCTTATAAGACAAACCCATACGAAAAGGAGGTGTCCCCATGCCGCGCAAGCTGAATATTCCGTATCCCGTCATCGTCGAGGGCAAATACGACGCGATCAAGCTCTCAAGCGTCATGCAGGGGCACATCATCACCACCGATGGATTTGGCGTGTTCAACCATAAGGAAAAGCTGTCGCTGATCCGCTCGCTGGCCGCCAAGTCGCCCATCATTTTGCTGACCGACAGCGACGGCGCGGGCAAACTCATTCGCGCGCATATCACCTCGGCCGTGCCCAAGGATCGCCTCATTCAGCTCTATATTCCTAAAATCGAAGGCAAGGAACGCCGCAAGGAGCAACCGTCCGCCGAAGGGACGCTGGGCGTCGAGGGCATGGGAAATCAACTGCTCTATGAGCTGCTCTTGCCCTATGAGGACGAGCGCGCCATCGCCCGTGCAGCGGAAAATCCGCTGTCCAAGACCGACTTTTTCATCGACGGACTGTCAGGGGGAGAGAACAGCACCGCCCGCCGTGACGAGCTCGCGGCTAAGCTCAACTTGCCAAGCGGCATGACCGCCAACGCCTTGCTTGCCGCCGTGCGTCTGCTATGCAGCTATGAGGAATATCTGGTGCTCGCCGGACGAGAAACAGACGGTGGAAATACGCCCGAAAAATAATTTTTGAAATCGAAAAATTTTTTTCAAAACACGCTTGACAAATCAAACCGGCTGTGATATAATAGCCAAGGTCGCAAGTGCGACCGCAATTTGGCCCGTTGGTCAAGCGGCTAAGACATCGCCCTCTCACGGCGAAAACATGGGTTCGATTCCCGTACGGGTCACCAAAAACAAAAGGACAC
>JAZQMI010000049.1:0-33350 GCA_045543375.1 Eubacteriales bacterium
GAATGCTTCTCAGATCGAAGCCATCGTCCGTCAGGTGCTCTCGGGCATGAACACGGGAAATGCTCCCGCACCGTCCGCCGCTCCTGCAAACGGTATGGCAAAGGTCGCCGTGTTGACGGCACCCAAGACGATCGAAATTCAGGAAGTTCGCATTCCTGAGCTGGGCGACGACGATATTCTCGTTAAGGTCGAGGGCGCAGGCGTTTGCGGAACCGACGTGCACGAGTGGAAGGGCGATCCCTTCGGTATGTGCCCCGTTATCCTCGGACATGAGGGCACGGGTGAGGTCATCGCGCTCGGTAAGAACGTCACGTGTGATACGGCAGGTAAGCCCCTTAAGGTCGGTGACAAGATCGTCACCTCGGTCATCTCGTGCGGTGAGTGCCACGTGTGCCGTATGCACCCTGGCAACACCAACCTGTGTGACAAGCAGGGTATCTTCGGTCTGATGCCCCAAAACAAGGAGAACCCCCTGAACGGTTGGTTCGCAACCCACCTGCTCATCCGAGCAAAGGGTGCTACTTACTTCCAGGTCAACGGACTTGACGTCAAGCAGAGAATGATCCTGGAGGCCGCTTGCGTCTGCGTTCACGCCGTCGCTCGTGCACAGTCCACGGGTCTGCTGAACTTCAACGCCAAGGTGCTGGTGCTCGGTACGGGCCCCATCGGCCTTCTGATGTGCTCCGTCCTTCGCGCTGCCGGTATCAACCACATCGTGGCGATCGACGGCTCCGAGAAGCGTCTGGAGATGGCAAAGAAGCTGGGTGTCAAGACGACCATCAACTTCAAGGAAACCCCGAACGCTGAGGATCGCATCAAGATCGTCAAGGACATTTCCGACGGTCAGGGCGTAGACTTTGCCTTCCAGTGCACGGGTGCTCCCGCAGCAGCCGCATCCATCTACGACTACATCCGTCGTGGCGGCGGACTTTGCGAGGTCGGCTTCTTCGTCAACAACGGCGAGTACAGCATCAACCCCCACTTTGCTATGTGCAACAAGGAGATCACCATCGTCGGTTCTTGGGACTACACCGCTGAGGACTATCCCACGACGGTTGCTTTCCTGCGTCAGGCAAGAGAGATGAACATTCCGATCGAGGATCTTATCACCCACTCCTTCCCGCTGGAACGTCTGAACGAGGCGATGGAGGTCAACGTGTCGCAGGCAGGCATCAAGATCTGCTACATTGCCGACTGACCCGCCGGGAGGTAGGATATGGCTCTTGGAATGATCGAATGCTTCGGCTTTGTCACGTCGGTCGTAGTCGCTGATAAGGGACTGAAGACCGCCGACGTCGAGCTGGTCGCCATTGACAAGAACAAGCCCGCCAACGCAGATAAATGCGAGGTGCCGCTGGTCATGGTAGTCAAGTTCGAGGGCAACGTCGCCGCCGTGGAAATGGCGGTCGAGGCCGGTAAGGCAGAGGCAGAAAAGCGCGGTATGTTCATCGCATCCCGCATCATCCCCCGTCAGGACGAGCAGATCGAATGGCTTGCCCGTCTGAACGCGCTGGGAAAAAGCTCAACGATTTGAGCTTTGAGCCGCAAGGCTCAGCCTTCATATAGATACCCCAAAATCCACAAGAAACCAAAACAACAAAAATATTTATATTAAAAGGAGAATTTAATCATGTTGGAAGCTCTTGGTATGGTAGAAACTCGCGGTCTGGTTGCCGCAATCGAGGCTGCAGATGCAATGTGCAAGGCAGCAAACGTCGTTCTGGTTGGCTCTGAGAAGATCGGTTCGGGTCTGGTCAGCGTTATGGTTCGCGGTGACGTCGGTGCCGTTAAGGCTGCTGTTGAGGCAGGCGGCGCTGCTGCTGCAAACCTTGGCGAGGTCGTTGCTACCCACGTCATTCCCAGACCTCACGGCGACGTCGAGAAGGTTCTGCCCAAGATGAAATAAGATCGACCTCGACATAACACGAGGTGATACTTATGGAAGACAAGGCAATCGCGCTCCTTGAGGTGCAGGCCTTGGTCGCAGCCATTACGGGACTTGACGCTATGCTCAAGGCGGCAAACGTGCAGTTCATCTGCGCAGAAAAGCGCCTTGGCGGCAAGCTGGTCACCGTTGTGGTCGAGGGCTCTGTTTCGGCTGTAACGGCAGCGCTGGACGCCGGCGTTGCCGCCGCCGCAGAGGTCGGCTCGGTCAAGCTGCACGAGGTCATCGCGCGCCCCCATCCGGGTCTTCTGAAGTTCCTCAAAAAGGAACAGACAGAGTGATCCGCCCCCGACGCGTGTCGGGACACTAACATCGTTTTCCCAAGGAAAAAATAAAAAATATTTGAAACGGAGGATATCCAAATGGAAGCTCTTGGTATGGTTGAGACCCGCGGTCTGGTTGCCGCAATCGAGGCTGCAGATGCAATGTGCAAGGCAGCAAACGTCGTTCTCGTTGGCTCTGAGAAGATCGGTTCCGGTCTGGTCAGCGTCATGGTTCGCGGTGATGTCGGTGCTGTAAAGGCTGCTGTTGAGGCAGGCGGCGCTGCTGCTGCAAACCTTGGCGAGGTCGTTGCTACCCACGTCATCCCCAGACCCCACGGCGACGTTGAGAAGGTTCTGCCCAAGATCGGCTAATCTTTTCTACTGATCCACGCCCATTCTCCGAGCGTGCGGTGCACCGCACGCTCGGGGTGCGCGGCGTCACGTTCCATGAGAACGTTTTTCGTAACGGAGCCGCGCCCGTTATCCCTTTGCTCGCGTCGGTCGATCCCGACCCGTGCGTCACGGTCAAGACGCCTGAATACAGCAACCGATCCCATGAAAGCATGGGTATATCATATCGCAAGTAACATAGAAAAGAGGCCATTCAGTTATGGATTACAATGCATCGACCGTTGCCGAAATGGTAAAGCGTGTGCTCGCAGAGCTTGAAAAGTCGCCCGCAGCGGCTGCTCCTGCCACCTCGCCCGCGCCTGCTGCCGAGGGTGACATTCCCGTCGGTATTTCCAATCGTCATATTCATCTTTCCCGCGAGGACGTCGAAACGCTGTTCGGCGCCGGCTATGAGCTGACACCTCTCAAGGATCTCTCGCAGCCCGGTCAGTACGCCTGCAAGGAAACGCTGACGCTGCTCGGCCCGTCCATGCGCGCCATTGAAAACGTTCGTGTGCTCGGTCCCGTCAGAAGCGCTTCGCAGGTTGAAATCTCGCGCACCGATTCGTTTACGCTCAAGGTCAAGCCCCCCGTTCGCGAATCGGGCTCGATCGCGGGCTCAGCCCCTGTCATCATCGTCGGCCCCAAGGGCGTCGTCACGCTCAAAGAGGGCTGCATCATTGCCAACCGACACATTCACATGCATACCGACGATGCCGCTAAGTTCGGCGTCAAGGACGGCGAGTACATTGACGTGGACGTGACGAGCGGCGAGCGCCGCACCAGATGGTTTGACGTGCAGGTGCGCGTCAGCCCCAAATTTGCTCTTGAAATGCACGTCGACACCGACGACGCCAATGCCGTGGGAATCGGCAACGGCGCGCGTGTGAGTGTCGTAAAAAAATAACGGGAGGATCACCTCAATGTTAAAAGGAATTGTGATTTCCAATATCGTATCGACGCGCAAGCAGGCCGCGCTGGTCGGCTCCAAGTTTTTGGAGATCCGCCTGATCGAAAACGGCAACGATACGGATAAGTACATCATCGCCGTGGACAGCGGCGTTGGTGCAGGCATCGGAGAAACGGTGCTTATTACAACGGGGAGCAGCGCAAGACTTGCCCTGCATAACACCGATACGCCCGTCGATGCGGTCGTGGTCGGTATCGTGGACCACGTTGGCTGATTGCCGCTAAAGGAGCGATCATAGTGGAACTGAACGAAGTAAAGAAAATCATACAGAATGCCGGTATCGTCGGTGCGGGCGGCGCGGGTTTTCCCACGTTTGCCAAGCTTGCTGAGGGCGCGAATATTCTCGTCATCAACGCCGCCGAGTGCGAACCGCTGCTGTATACCGACTATATGCTCATCCACGAGCGCCTTTACCGCGTGCTCGAGGGTGCCGAGGCCATCATGGAGATGACGGGCATCGAAAAATGCCTGCTCAGCGTCAAGACGACCAAGGGCAAGGCGCTGCATTGGACGGATGGTCAGGAGCTTGCTCCCGGCGTGTTCGTCAAGCTGCTGCCCAACGTCTATCCCATGGGTGACGAGATCAATCTGATCTACGAGGCCACGGGACGTCTGGTGCCGCCGGGACAGTTGCCCATGACGGTCGGCGTGATCGTCATGAACCTGGAAACGGTGTACAACGTTCGTGCCGCGCTGCGTCACGACAAGCCCGTTGTGGAAAAGTGGCTGACCATTCACGGCTGCGTCGATCAGCCGCGCGTGCTGCGCGTTCCCGTGGGTACGCGTGTGCGCGATCTGTTTGAGCGGATGGGCGTCAACGTTCCTGCCGGACACACCGTGCTTGATGGCGGGCCTTCGATGGGTAAGATCATTGATGTCGACAAGGCCATCGTCACCAAGGCGACGAGCGGATTGATGATATTGCCCGACGAAATTCCTGCTATTTACACCAAAAAGAGAACGGCTCGCGTGCAGTTCGCCATTGCCGCATCGGCTTGCTGCCAGTGCACGCGCTGTACCGATCTTTGCCCGCGAAATCTGCTGGGCTATCCGCTTGAGCCGCACAAGCACGTGCGCATCGAGAACGCGGTGGCCGAGGTTCTGCCCGAGCAGGTGCTCACGGCGACTATGTGCTCCGCCTGCGGCGTTTGTGAGATCGCGGCTTGCTGCCAGTCCATCTCGCCCCGTGCCGTCATTGCCGAGCACAAGGGCATTCTGGCCAAGAACAAAATGAAATATACCGCCCGCGAGGGTGTGACATACCAGGTGCATCCCGAACGCACCGCCCACCAGATCCCGTCCGACCGTTGGAAGAGAATGCTGGGCGTGGATCGTTTGGACCGTGTGCCCGAGTACGTGGCCGAAATGGTCCACATGGATCGCGTCGAGATCTTTACCTCACAGCACATCGGCGCACCCAGCATTCCCTGCGTGAACGTGGGAGATACCGTCGAGGTCGGTCAGGTGATCGCCACGGCTGCACCCGGATTTTCGGTGCCCCAGCACGCCTCGATCGCAGGCAAGGTCACACACGTTGACCCGACCAAGATCGTTATCCAAGCATAACACTCTTGCCGTATGCGGCAAGCGAAAGGAGATAGCCACAAGGTATGTATCAGGCTATTGGAGTTGTAGAATTGAAAAGCCTTGCCAAGGGCGTGGAGGCCTGCGATACGGCGCTCAAGAGCGCAGGGATCCGTCTGGTCACCTCGCACGCGACCTGCCCCGGTAAGTACGAGATCATCGTCACGGGTGCGATCGCCGACGTGAGCGCCGCCATGGACGTTGTTCGCAGCCGCTTTGGCTCGTTTATCATTGATTGCTCGGTCATGGGTCGCATTGATCCCGCCGTCATCGCCGCACTGTTCGGTACGCAGAACGGTCGCCGCGAGGGCAGCGTCGGTATCATCGAAACCTTCTCGGGCGCGGCCGCCATCAAAGCGGCGGATCTTGCCGTCAAGACGGCTCACGTCGAGCTGTACGACCTGCGCATCTCGCGCGGTATGGGCGGTAAGGGTATGGTCATTCTCACGGGTGACGTGGGTGACGTCACGGCTGCCGTTGAGGCAGGTGCCGCACACGCGACCGCCGAAGGGTTGCTCAATACCACCTCGGTCATCGCCGCACCGCACGCCGAGTTGTGGGAGCAGTTGTAAGAGAAAAGAGAAGAGAGAAAAGAGAAAAGATAGCGTTTTGCCGCAGGCAAAACGCGGGGGATATATCAGATGGATGAAAGATTTTTAAGTCCGGAGGGGGAGGGCGCGAAAATGCGCATTGTGCAGGAGCTGGTGCCCGGTCGCCAGATCACGCTGGCGCACATCATCGCCAATCCCGACGAGATTTTGTACCGCAAGCTGGGTCTTGACCCTGCGGTCGATCACACCAAGTCTGCCATCGGCGTGCTGACCATCAGCCCGCACGAAACGGCCATCATCGCGGCGGATATTGCCATCAAGGCTTCGGCTGCCGAGCTTGGCTTTGTCGATCGCTTCAGCGGCACGCTGATCCTGACGGGTACCGTTTCGGCCGTCGAAGCCTCGTTTGAGGCCATCGCCACCTATGCACGCGAAAAGCTGGGCTTTACCGTGTGCGCCGTGACGAGAACGTAAGGTAAAGGCTGTGAAAAAGCTGATACTGATGGGGCGCGTTGCGGCAGGTAAGACCACGCTGATGCAGCGTCTGAAGGGAGAGCAGATCTCCTACTGCAAAACGCAATACGTCAATTATACCGACACCATCATCGACACGCCGGGCGAGTATGCCGAGAACGGCGAGCTGGCGGCGGCGTTGGCACTGTATACCTACGAGGCGGATATCGTCGGACTGCTCGTCGCGTCCGATTATCCCTACAATCCATTTCCGCCCTGCTGCACGAGCGCGTGCAACCGCGAGGTCATCGGTCTTGTCACGGGCATTGATAAGCCCGAAGGGAACCCCGACCGCGTCGAGAATTGGCTGCGCCTTGCGGGCTGCAAGACGGTCTTCCGTATCAGCTCGTATACGGGGGAAGGGCTGCGGGACGTAATCGCCTATCTGGATGATGAAAACAACGCGAAAGGAGTGAGCGCATGAGCCGTACCAAAACCATTTGCTTTGCCAACAACAAGGGCGGAAGCGGAAAATCGACCACCTGCGCCAACGTGGCTTACTACATGGCAGAGATGGGCAAGCGAGTGCTGCTGATCGACGGCGATATGCAGCTCAATCTGACGCTTTCCTTCTTTGGCGAGGATGAAGCGCTGGGCTTTGTGGAGAGCGGTAACAATCTGTACACCGCCATCAAGGAGCAGAAATCGCTCGCCGATTATATCGTGAAAACGCCGTACGAGGGGCTGGACATTGTGCCGTCCTCGACGCTGATGAGCGGCATGGAATATGAGCTGTTCACCAAGTGGCAAAGAGAGTTTATCCTGCGTAAGTGTCTGGAACCCGTCAAGGCCACGGGCGTTTACGACTACATTCTTATCGACTCGCCCCCCACGCTGGGCGGCTGGGTCATGAACGTCATGTGCGCGTCCGACTATGTGATCGTGCCCGTTGAGGCAAGTCCGTGGGGACTGTTTGGCCTTGCCAACATGTTTGATTTTGTCGAGCAGGTCAAGGGCATCAACCCGACGCTTCGCGTGCTCGGCATTGCCATCACCAAGGCGGACGAGCGCAAGAATTACTTCAAGCAGACGGTGGAAACGCTGTCCGAGCTTGAGGACGTCAAGTTGTTTGAAAGTTATATCCGCATTGACAGCTCGATCGAGTGGGCGCAGGACGTGAGCAAGCCCGTCGGAGCCTATCGCAAGAGCGCGCGCAGTGCCAAAGAATATTCTGAACTTGCAAAGGAGATCATCAGCGATGTCAGTAGGTAAGAGCAGCATTTCCCGCATTTCCAAAAAGGAGAGCGCCCCCGCGACCGAGGAAGTAAAGACCGAGGTCAAAGCAGAGGTCAAGGCTCCCGCCAAGAAAACGACCGCCGCTCCCGCCAAAAAGGCGACAACCACGACGACCGTCACGAGCGCTAAGACCGCTCCCAAGGCTGCGCCCAAAAAAGCAGCCGCCCCCAAGAGTGCAGCAAAGCCGGCTGCAACGACCAAGCCCGCCGCTCCCAAAAAGACCGACGCGGGCGCATTCAAGATCTACCAGGTAACGGACGAGCTTCCGTACTATCTGCTGTGATCGCAACGTTTGTTTTTATTAAATTTCAATATACATAGGAGAGAAAAGCAATGTTAGTTACTTTGAATGACGTTCTGCCTCGCGCAAAGGCAGAGAAGTACGCAGTCGGTCTGTTCAACACAGTCGATCTGGAGATGGCCAAGGGTGTTATTGCTGCCGCCGAGGAGCTGCGCGCTCCCATCATCATCGGTACGGCAGAGGTGCTCACGCCTTTCGCATCGCTGGAGGATCTGTCGTCCTTCCTAATCCCCCTGGCAAAGAAGGCAACCGTCCCGGTCGTTTTGCACTTTGACCACGGTCTGAACCTTGATATGGTCAAGAAGGCCATCAATCTGGGCTTCACCTCGGTCATGTACGACTGCTCGACCGACGATTACTATTCCAACATGGGTCGCGTTCGTTGCCTGACCCAGTACGCACACGAGAGAGGCGTTACCGTTGAGGCTGAGCTTGGTCACGTTGGTGCAAACGACGGCAGTGCCGAGAACCACGGCCCCGGCGACCACAGCATCTACACCGATCCCGCACAGGCCAAGGAGTATGCCGAGGCTACGGGCGTTGACGCACTTGCCGTTGCCATCGGTACCGCTCACGGCGCCTACAAGTCCAAGCCCAAGCTGGACTTTGACAGACTGGAAACCATCGCAAGCATGGTCAAGTGCCCGCTGGTTCTTCACGGCGGTTCGGGTCTGTCGGATGACGACTTCAAGCAGTCGGTTGCCAAGGGTATCTCCAAGGTCAACATCTTCACCGATATCAACGCCGCTTTTGCAAAGACCGCCGCTGCCATGTACAAGCCCGGCATGGGTCAGACCGACCTGATGCCCGCCGTCAAGCAGGCCGTCAAGGAAGCGACCATGGAAAAGATCAAGCTGTTCGGTGCAGCAGGCAGATATTGATTTTTACCCCATACAGGATAAAAGCCCGTCGTGATTTGCGACGGGCTTTTGCTTTTGTATCTCCCAAATTTGGACAATACAGCTAAAAATAGACAAAATACTGATATTGACATTGATTTTCGCCTATGATACAATGAATGCACAAGCAATTTCTCGTCAAAGGAGGGCGTATCATGAAAAAAATCATAGCGATATTGCTCGTTTTGCTGTCGGTCGTGCTGTGCTGTGCGGCCTGCGGACCCAAGACGCCGGAGGATCCGAGCGAGCCGGACACGGGCGTTGCGTTTGCACTCCACGACCCGACCGCCTACACGGTCGTCGTCAACGAATACGCCAAGGACGAGGAAACGCGCGCGGCGCGCGCCGTCCGTAACGCCATTGAGGCGACGCACGGGGCAAAGCCCAAGATCAGCTCGGACTGGCTGACCGGCTCGCCGAGTGAGCAAGAGATAGCAGCGCGCGTCGAGGTGCTCGTCGGTCGCGTGGACCGTCCCGAGTGCAAGCAGGCCCTTGAGGAGCTGGGCGGTGTCGGCTACACCGTCCGTGTGATAGGCAACAAGCTGATCATTCTCGGCGTGACCGAGCAGCTCACGCTGGAGGCGGCCGAATATTTTGCATCGGTCGTGCTGCCCGCCTGCCCCGACGCGCTGCCGGGCAATTATATTTACACGGAAAGCTATGCGGCCAAGCTGGTCGAAACCAAATATACGAACGAGCCCGTCATCGCCGAGATCATTGCGACCGAATCTCCCTATTTTGCCGACCCGACAGGTAAAACGGACAGCACGCACGTGCTTCAAAAGGCCATCGAGGATTGCGCATTGCGCGGCGGCGGAACGGTCTATCTGCCTGCGGGTGAGTATCTGATCACCTCGACGCTGTACGTGAGTGAGGGCGTCGTGCTGCGCGGCGATTGGCAAGACCCCGACACGACCGCCTCTCCCGAATACGGCACGGTCATTTTGGCCGACCCCAAGCCGCTGGAGGATCACGAGCGCGACGACCGCGCGGCCAAGCCGCTCGTTCAGCTCCTTCCCAACAGCGGTGCCATCGGACTGACCTTCTTCTACCCCGAGCAAAGCCCGCTGGAGGTCGTTCCTTACGGCTACACGATTTATACCAAGGAAAATAAAACGGTCACCATTCGTGACGTTACCATGGTCAATTCTTACCGCGGCATTGGCGCGAGCCTTGAGAGCGGCGACTGGCACTGCATTATGCAGCTTGAGCGCATCCGCATGTGTGCGCTCGAAATGGGCGTTGAAATGGACGCCTCGCGCGACGTGGGATATACGGTCGACGTGCGCATCTCGCCCTCGTATTGGACCGAGGCGAGCGGTGCCTACAAGTGCAAAAAGGCAACTGTTCTTGAAAATTTCTGCCGCGAGAATACGGTGGGTATGACCATCCAATCGTTGGACGACGAGCATTTCTCGACGCTGCGCATCGAGGGCTGCCGCACGGCTATACACATCGCGTCGCCCGTTGCCAGCACCGACTTCTGGGGCTTGATCTATGACGTGACCGTTCGAAATTGCACCTACGGCATCGTGGCCACGGGTGTCAACGCGAATGGTGGCATCAGTATTGCCAAAGCCGAGATCGACGCGGACGAGTATGCCGTTTTCAGCAACTCGAGCGAGGGCATGATCAAGCTGTGCGGCATCGAGCTGACGGGCAAGGGCGGCATCGTTGCCACGGGCGGCGCCCGCATCGTATTGGACGAGGATAGCGATATTTCGGATTACGAGATCACCTACGGCAGCTACGAGCAGCCCGTGGCCAAGTTGTATCAAGCACCCATCAAGGGCTTGTCCGGCACCAAGCAGGACGTGTCGGCACTCTTGCAGGCAACGCTTGACGAGGCGGGTAAGACGGGCGGTATCGTCTATATTCCCGCGGGCGTTTATTCCTTACACGAGCGCATTGCCGTACCCGCGGGCGTGCAGCTCCGCGGTGCGATGGATACGTATACTTATGCCTGGATGGAGCGCGAGCTGAGCGGTACCATACTCGTGTCCTACGTCAAGGACGGCGCGACCGTCACACTCGGTCAGCGCGCGGGCATCAACGGTATCAGTATTTTCAGTCCCACCTATACCCCCGCCGACGCACTGCGTTTGACCCGCGAAAACAACAGCGTCATTGAGGCCGCGACCGTCAAGGGAACGGGCCGTGGCGTTTACGTGGTCAACAGCACCATCATCGGCAATTTCATCGGCATTGATTTTTCGGGTTGTGACGACCACGTGATCCGCGAGGCGTTCGGCTGTACCTATCGCGCCTTTGCCTGCGTGGGTGGAACCGGCGGCGTGGTCGACCGCGTCATGAACACCTTCCATATGTTCGACCGTAACCCTTTGGCAGACATGGGCTATTTTGATGGCACGCGTTGCAGCGTCAGCTATTGGCAGTCGGTCAAAAAGCAGGAGGCAGAGCCCATCTCGGTGCTGCGTGATCAGCTATTGCGTACCTATTATAACGTGATCGAGATCGTTGACGCCAAGGGCGAGCAGGTGTCCAACGTATTTATGTTTACGCCCAGCCGCATCGTCTACACAGAGCGTTCGACGGCGACCGTGCTCAACGCGTCGTCCGACGCGCACGGGCTCAACCCCATGTTTGACGTTACGGATCATTCCGACGTCGTGGCGGTCAACGCGCTGCGCTCGGGCGGTCACTCGCTCGGCGTGGACGACAGCTCCGATTTCAAGCTGTACAATCGCGTCGCCATTTGCGATTGGTTTGAGCCGAGCTTTGACTCGACGCGCGGTGACAATCCGAAGCGCGAGTACGAGGAATACGAGCAGCACATGTTCAACGACGGCAGTGTGACCGACGGCGTCACCGGTGTTCGTGCCTACACGGGTAGTGAGTTTTCCAAGAGTGGCGGCACGTCGCTGCATTATACCTCGAACGTTCAGGACACGGAGGATACCGTCCTGCTGCAAAAATTTGCTGCCATGGACATCTCCGATTATATGAACGAGGACGGATATTTGCACCTTTGGATCCATCTGGAGGATCTGACCAACCTTTGGTGGACGGGCGAGATCCGACTGGAGAGTGCCAACGGCGCCAACATCCATTGGGCGACCTCGACGAGCCTGCGCAATAGCGGCGAAAACGAGCTGTATCTGCCCTTGACGGGTGCGGTCATGCAGGGTAAGTTTGACCCGACGAGCGTGACGGCGCTGCGCATCACCAACAAGGTCGGTCTGACCGAGGAGCCCCCCGATATGTATATCGACGACGTCTATCTGACGCTGGCCGAGATCGATCAGCCGGTCGAGCTGATCGAGCAGAGCGAGGTCAAGAGCGCGTTGTATGGCTCGCCATTGCGCGAAAACGTGCCTGCAGACCCCGGTATAAACCGCGAGATCGTGGACGGCAGACTGGATATGTTTGATTGCGAGGTGCCCGTCAAGGGTACGCTGCTTACGAGCAATCCCGCATACGTTAAGCAGGGCGACAGCGCATGGCGCGTGCGCGGCACAAATCGGTGCATGCTGACGCTGACCTTTGACGCACTCGACGTGTCGAGCTTTATGAAGGACGGATTTTTGCATGTCTGGATGTACGTGGACGGAGAGGCCAAAATCTCGGACGGCCAGCTCGAGCTGAGCTCGGCGGGCACCCAGGATCTGCAGGAGCTCTCCTGGCAGCTGGGCTCTTACGTGTCCACCAAGGCGGGCTGGAACGAGCTGTGGCTGCCCTTGAATGGCGCCACCGAGTCCGAGGGCTCGTATTTCGATCCTACAAGCCTGAACTTTATCCGCATCTATTTCTACACCTCGGACAACGTCGTGCCCGACGTGTATCTTGACGATATTTATTTCTACGACGCCACGCCCGAGGAGGTCATCGTGGCCGATCCCGAGGGGCTGCTGGAATGGACGTTTACGGTCGGCAGCAACGAGGAGATGGGCTATCTGACCGATAAAAAGGGCGGCTACCCGAGCGGCAGCCAGGTCAGATACGCCGATAAGACCGGCGAGTTCGTCTATAAGTATTCACTCACCGTGACCGACGAGCTGTCCTATCTTGTCTGGAGCGCCCCGATCGGTCAGCAGCTTCATTTGCAGATCTCATTCGACGGCGAGAGCTGGACGGACGTCTACCGCTACGACGTGTCCGAGTCGGATCGCGGACTTCCCATTCAGCTGCGCGACTTCGACCTTCTGAGCCATATCAAGGCGCTGAGCACGCAAAAGCGAACCTCACTCTATCTGCGCGTGGCCGACGCCTCGCCCGACACCGCCTGGGGCGGTGCCATCTCGAATAGCCTGCCCGTGACGCTCAAGGCGTTTTACGGTGAGTATACGCCCGAGGATATCGAGGGCGGCGAGCAGCCCGGTGTGGACGACCCGATCACCGAGCCGTCCGTGCCTGAGCAGAGATTAGAAGTCGTCTTCCGCGTGAATACCGAGGAGGAAGAGAAGTATCTGACGGCAGATCGCGGCAATTTCCTTGTGGATAACCCCAATGCCCGCTTTGCCGATAAGGACGGTCGTATCGTCTACGCCTTCCCCGTGGCAAGATGGAAGACGGTCAGTGAGCTGACCCTGATCGCCCCGCTCGGCCAGCAGCTTTTGCTGGAGGTTTCGACCAACGGCAGGACCTGGACCTGTGTCTACGCCTACGAGGGCGAGGAGAACGACCGCGGACTTGCGTTTGAGATGCGCGAGTACGATCTGTTTGAGCCGCTGCGTGATGAGCTGGCCAAAAAGTCGGGACACGGCACGCTGTACGTCAAGATCAGCGACGCCTACACCGCCACCGGCTGGGGCGGCGCCGTGGCGACCGAGCAGGACATCACCATGATCATCGACTATTCGGGCGAGGATCTGCCCGACGACGAGCCGACCTTGACCGAGGAGCGCACCGAGATCATTTTCTGGGTGGGTACGAGCGACGAGGCCGCGTATCTGACGGCAGATCGCGGTAATTTCCTTGTGAATAACCCCAACGCCCGCTTTGCCGATAAGGACAGTCGCATCATATACGCCTTCCCCGTGGTCAACTGGCAGACGCTTTGCGAGCTGACGTTCAGCGCGTCGCTCGGTCAGCAGCTTGTGCTTGAGGTGTCGACCGACGGCAAAAACTGGGTCAACGTCTACACCTACGTGGGGGCCGAGGATGACCGCGGACTTGCATTTGAAATGCGCACGTACGACTTGCTTGCCGTCCTTGGAGATACTCTGAAAGGCAAGACGGGTCAAGGTATGCTGTACGTTAAGATCAGCGACGCCTACGTGAGCACCGGCTGGGGCGGCGCGCTGCAGTCGGGGCAGGATATCTGCATGATCCTGGACTATACCCCTGCCGAATAAAACAAAATGATGAGCGTCGCCCCCGACGGGGCGGCGCTTTTTTTGCCTTAAAATGCTCCGATTTTAATGATTTCACGGCCAAAAATAGTGAAAACCAACAAAAATGTACAACAAATGTACATTGACAAGGACTTTTTTGTATGATAAAATAAAATCGTAGAATTATCACACCCCAAAGGAGGGCATATGATGAAAAAATACTTGACGCTTTTGTTGGCTTTTTTGATGGTTGCGCTGCTTTTTGTCGCGTGCGGCCCCAAAACGCCCGTCGATCCGAGCGGTCCGGACGAACCGGGCACGCAGGAAGATCCCGACACGCCCGCAGACGGCTTCCGCATCGGTGATCCGTCGGCGTATACCGTCGTTGTCAGCGAGTTCGCCAAGGACGAGGAAACGGCCGCCGCGCGTGCCATCCGAAACGCCCTTGAGGAAGCGTACGGCAAAAAGCCGTCCATCAGCTCGGACTGGCTGACGGGTGCGCCCAGTGAGGAGGAGGTTGCCGCTCGCGTTGAGCTGCTGGTCGGCTCGGTCGATCGACCCGAAAGCAAGCAGACGCGCACCGAGCTTGGCGGCGTCGGCTATACCATTCGCGCCGTAGGCAACAAGCTCGTCATTCTCGGCGCCAACGAGAAGCTGACGCTTGAGGCTGCGGAATTCTTTGCCAAGAGCATTCTGGCTACCAAGCCCAAGGCTTTGGAGGCTGATTATATGTATACGCAAAAATACGAGGCTACTTTAGTTGAAACCAAGTATTCGGCTGAGCCCGTCATTGCCGAGATCATAGCGACCGAGGCACCCTATTACGCCGATCCGACGGGTAAGACGGACAGCACGTACGCCATTCAGCGCGCCATCGACGATTGCGACAAGCGCGGCGGCGGTACGGTCTATTTGCCGGCGGGTGAGTATCTGGTCACCTCGACCGTCTACGTGACCGACGGCGTCATTTTGCGCGGTGACTGGCAGGATCCCAACACGACCGACGCGCCCGAATACGGTACGGTCATTGTGGCCGATCCCTTGCCTCTTGAGGATTACGAGCGCGACGAGCTGACGGTCAAGCCGCTCATCAATCTGTTCTCCAACAGCGGCGTGATCGGACTGACCTTCTACTATCCCAACCAGAACGCCGCAGACCCCGTGCCCTACGGCTATACCGTTCATTCTTACAGTAATAACACCGCTACCGTTCGCGACATTACCATGATCAACTCCTACCGCGGCGTGGGCGCCAGCTTGCTCAAGGGCGACGGCCACTGCATCATGCAGCTCGAAAGACTGCGCATCTGCGCGCTCGAGTCGGGCGTGGAGATGGACGGCTCGCGTGACGTCGGCTACGCCGTGGATATCTGCGTGTCGCCCTCGTATTGGACCGAGGCGAGCGGAAAGTATCAGTGTCAGGATGAGAAGGAGCTTGTTGATTTCTGCCGTGAGAACGCGGTCGGCATCACCATCAAGTCGCTGGACGACGAGCACTTCTCGACGCTGCGCGTGGACGGCTGCCGAACCGCCATTCACGTGGCACCGCCCGTCAACGGCGCCGGCTATTGGGGACTTATTTACGATGTTGAGATCGCCGATTGTACCTACGGCATCGTTGCCGACAGCGTCAACAACTACGGCGGCTATTGCATCACCAAAGCGACGATTGACGCCGACGAATACGCCATCATCAACACCTGCCGCGACGGTGCTATCAAGCTGTGCGGCATTGAGCTGACAGGCAAGGGCGACGTCGTCGCTACGAACGGCGCGCGCATCATCTGGGACGAGGATACCGATATTTCCGAATACGACATTGACTACGGCAACTACACCAAGCCCGCGTCCAAGCTGTATCTCGCGCCCATCAAGGGTCTGTCCGAAACCAAGCAGGACGTGTCCGCCATTCTTCAGCAGACGCTGGACGAGGCAGCAGCCACGGGCGGTATCGTCTACGTTCCTGCCGGCTTCTACACGCTGACCGAGCCCATCACCGTGCCCGAGGGCGTTCAGCTTCGCGGCGCGCTGGATATTTATACCTATACCTACGTCCACAGCGAGATCAGCGGCACGATCTTCCTTTCTTACGTCAAGGAGGAGGCCGCCATCACGCTGGAATCGAACGCCGGTATCAACGGTCTGATCGTCTTCACGCCCACCTACACGCCCGAGGACGTGCTGGATATGATCGAGAACGACGAGGACGCGCTGTACGAGTCGGTCACCGTCAAGGGCGAGGGCGAGGGCGTTTACGTGCTCAACAGCACGCTGATCGGCAACCTCGTCGGCATCGACTTCACGGGCTGCGATAACCATCTGATCCGCGAGGCGTTCGGTTGCGCGCTGTATACCTACGCACGTGTGGGCGGCGCGAACGGCGTCGTCGAGAGAGTGATGAACACCTTCCACATGATCGGACGCAACCCGCTCGGCACTTTGGGCTATCTGGATGCAACGCGCTGCAGCGTGGCTACCTGGAAATCGCTCAACGCTTACGACTCCAAGACCATTTCGACGCTGCGCGACAGTTTGATGCGCACGCACTACACCGTCATTGACGTCATCGGTGCCGAGGACGAGCAGGTGTCCAACGTGTTCATGTTCACGCCCGCCTGCATCGTTCATACCGAGAACTCGACGGCGACGCTGCTCAATATCTCGTCCGACGCACACGGCCGCAAGCCCATGTTCGATATTACGAACGGCTCGGACGTCGTGGCCGTCAACGTGCTGCGTTCGGCAGGTAACTCGCTGAGCGTGGACGAAAGCTCGGCTTTCAAGCTTTACAACCGCGTCGCGATCAGCGACTGGTATGAGCCCAATTTCGATTCGACGCTGGGCGACAATCAAAACCGCGTATACGATGAATACGACAAGTACATGATCAACGACGGCTCGCGTTTGGACGGCGTGAGCGGCGTGACGCTTTACACGGGCGACGAATTTGCCAAGACGGGCAACACCTCGCTGCACAACGTCCCCGACTCAACGACCCAGACGCAGACCGTGTTCGTGCAGTCGCTGGGCTCGCTCAACGCAAGCAAGTTCATGAACGAGGACGGCTATCTGCACATGTGGGTATACGTGAGTGACATGACCAACGTTTGGTGGACGGGTCAGATTTCACTGGAAAGCCCGACGGGCAATATGATCTGGTCGACCTCGACCACGCTTCGTGCGAACGGCTGGAACGAGATCTATCTGCCCTTGACGGGCGCGCTCGTACAGGGCACGTTTGATGCAAGTCGCGTCAGCGCCGTGCGCATGACCAACATGGTCGTAAATACGATACAGCACCCCGAAATGTACGTTGACGACGTCTATCTGACGCTGGCCAAGATCGATCAGGACGCACGACCCATCGAGCAGAGTGAGGTTGACAAGTTCTCGCCCGCCTCGCCCTCGCGCGAAGGCGCGTCGCCCAATCCTGTCGACGAGTTTGAGATCGTGGACGGCAAGCTGATGATGTTCGACTGCAACACGGCCGACGGCACGCGACTGCTCAACACCAACCCCGCCTACGTCAAGGAGGGAACGGGCTCCTGGAGAGTGAACGGCGCCAAGCAGATCGGCATTACCTTCACCTTTGAGCCGGTGGATATCTCGAGCTTTATGAAGGACGGATATCTGCACATGTGGATGTATTTGGACGGTCAAGCGTGGATCAATGACGGACAGATCGAGCTCAGCTCGGCCGGCACGTGCGACGTGCAGGAGCTCAGCTGGAGCGCCGGCACCTACATCTCGTCCAAGGAGGGCTGGTGCGAGCTCAAGCTGCCGCTCAAGGCGGCCCTGAGCAGCAAGGACGGCGGCTTTGACCCGACCTCGGTCAACTACATGCGCATCTATTTCTTTACCAACAACGGCATCGTTCCCGATGTTTATATTGACGATATCTATTTCAAGGACGATACGCCCGAGCCCATCGTCGAGGAGGTGCTCGAGGGTCTTTACACCCAGAGCTTCACCGTCGGCGACAGCGTTGCCGAGAACAAATATCTGACCGACAGAAAGGGCGGCTACAACGACAAGCAAAGCGTCCGCTATGCCGATAAGGTCAACGAGTTCGTTTATAAATATTCGGTCAAGCAGCCCACCAAGCTCTCAAGACTGACATGGATCGCCACGACGGGTCAGCAGCTTGTGCTTCAGGTATCGACCAACAACGGCGATTGGGTCGATCTCTACCGCTACGACGGGCCTGAGGGAGATTCGGGTATTCCCATGCGGCGGTATTCGTTTGATCTGCTCGAGGCGCTCGGCGATCGCGTGAGCGGCAAGAGAATGAGCGTGTATATCCGCATTTCCGATGCGTCGACCTCGACGGGGTATGGCGGTGCCGTACAGGGTGAGGTCGTGCTGGAGGCTTATTACGGCGATGAGGCCAACCCGCCCGCAGTGGTCGCTCCCGATCAGCCTACCGTTCCTGACGAGCCCGATGTGCCCGACGTGCCCGATACGCCCGACATGCCGAGCGAGCCCATGACAAATGAGCCCGAGGGCACGACGACGGTTGGCTTTACGGTTGGCTCGGAAGAGGAAACACCTTATTTGACCGACAAGGTCGCCTCGTACAACGCGAGCCAGCAAAAACGCTATGCCGATAAGACCAACGAGATCGTTTATAAGTATGACATTACGGCCGCGACCAATCTGATCGAGATGACCTGGAGCGCAACGATCGGCCAGCAGCTCGTTTTGCAGGTGTCGCTGGACGGCGCAAGCTGGGTCGATCTGTACCGATACGACGGCGACGCAGAGCAGGGTCTGCCCATGCAGATGCGTCAGTACGACCTGCTCGAGGCCATCGGAGCCCGTCTGATGAACAAGAACACCACCGTCTATATCCGCATCGCCGATGCCTCGACCGACAACGGCTGGGGCGGTGCCGTGCAGGGCAACGTTGAGCTGCGCATCGTTTACGGCGAAAAGCAGGAGCTGACGGCCAAGCGCACCGAGCACGTTTTCGTGCCCAATACGACGGCAGAGGCGCCATATCTGACGGCGGCTATCGGCCACATTCAGCCCAACAACCCGCACGTGCGCTATGCGGATAAGACCAATCAGATCATCTACGCTTACCCTGTGGCAGAATGGCAGGCGCTTGGTGAGCTGACCTTCTCGGCGACCATCGGACAGCAGCTTTTGTTGCAGGTGTCGGTCGACCAGCAAAATTGGTTCACGGTCTACGCCTATGAGGGCGATCCGAACGACTCCGGCCTGCCCTACGAGGAGCGCAGCTACGATCTGCTCACGCCCATCATGAGCGCGCTTTCGGGCATGAGCGGTGCAGGTAAGCTGTACGTCAGAATCGCGGATTCTTATACCGAAACAGGATATGGCGGAGGCGTCAAGACCAACGCTCCCGTTACGCTCGTGATCGACTATAACACCGCGCAATAATTTGAAAAATCAAGCCGCGCCGCACCGTCCTCAAACGAGGCAGTGCGGCGCATTTTTGTGCAACATTTTGCCAAATAAGACATGCAATTTGTAATATTTTTCACTTTACAGGGCAAAAAATGGGCGCATTGCAAGGCGGGCAAAATAAGTTACTATAAAAATGTACCAAAAAAACGAAAGCTGCCTTTACATATGTTGCATTTCGTGGTATAATAAACTGCTCTAAACAACAATATTGCCACTTAACGGAGGAACGAACACATGAAAAAACAATTGCTTGCTTTATTGCTGTGCCTGCTCGCGCTGCTTTTGCTCGTCGCGTGCGGCCCGGATACGCCCGTTGACCCCGACGGCCCGAGCGATCCGAGTGACCCCGCCAACGTGGGCAAGGCCTTTGACTTGTCCGCCACGACGGAGTACGTCGTGGTCGTCAACGAATACGCCTCCAATCAGGAAAAGGAGGCAGGACGCGTCGTCCGTAACGCCATTGAGGCGGCGCATGGCGCTAAGCCCAAGATCAGCTCGGACTGGCTGACGGGCGCGCCCTCCAAGGAGGAGGTCGCCGCTCGCGTTGAGGTGCTGATCGGTAAGGTCGATCGCCCCGAGACCAAGGAGCTGCGTGAGAGCTTGAATATCAACGGTTTCATTGTCACCGTCAAGGGTAATAAGCTCATTTTGCTCGGCGCGTCGGACGATATGACGCTGGAGGCAGCCAAGTATTTTGCATCGCAAATTCTTTATGATGAAGGAGGAAAGGCTGTGTCTACGATTCAGAGCAACTTCTCCTATACCAAGAGCTATGACCCCGTGCTGGTCGAAACGGTGTATGATACAAGTGACGTAGTCATCGCCAACGCCATCGTCACCGACTTCCCCTATCTGGCCGACCTCACGGGCAAAGAGGACAGCACCAAGGCCATTCAGCAGGCGCTGGATGACGTGTACGCGCAGGGCGGTGGTACCGTCTTTATGCCCGTCGGTCAGTATCTTGTGACCGGTACCATCACGGTGCCTCAGGGCTGTATGCTTCGCGGTGATTGGCAGAACCCCGACACGGCCGACGCTTTGGCGTACGGCACGGTCATTCTGGCCAAGACGCCCGAGCTTGATGAAAAATATCTGGCTGACCGCACGCGCTCGCCGCTGTTCAGCCTGGATAGCCGCAGCACGCTGGAGGGCGTGACCGTGTTCTATCCCGATCAGGATATCAACGACGTCAAAAAGTATGGCTATACCGTATACAGTCAGGCACCCTCGTGTACCAATATCCGTAACATCACGCTGCTCAACTCGTATCGCGGCATCGGTGTGGACGTCCACGCGCAGGAGAGCCACGAGCTGGTGCAGATCAACGATATCTACATGACCGTTCTTGAAATGGGTTATGAGGAATATCACTCGACCGACGTTGGTAACATCGTGGGCGTCAGCATCTCGCCCTCGTATTGGGCAAATGCAGCTGCGGGCTACGCCTGCTCCGATGCAGCGAAGCTTGCCGCTTACTGTAAGGAAAATACGATCGGCCTGCAGATCAACGGTCTGGACGATACGCATATCTCGGGACTGTATCTTGAGAGCCTGCGCACGGCCGTTTACATGCCCACGGGTCACTCGACGCACGACTACTGGGGCGTTATTTACGACGTCGTGATCGAGGATTGTATCAACGGCTTCGTCATCGAGTCGCTCAACGGCTACGGCGGTGCCGCCCTTGCCAAGGCGACCATCGACGCCGAGCGCGCCGCCATCTATTCGGCCGCCCAGACGGGTGCACTCAAGCTGTGCGACGTCACGGCCGTCAACGGTGATATCGTTGCCGTCGGCAACGCCCGCATCTACGAGGACTTTATCGACGTCAGCGAGTATGACATCGTTTCCGCGACCTACCAAAAGCCCGCGGCCAAGCTGTACGTCGCGCCCATTCTGAGCTATTCCAAGGTCAAACAGGACGTGTCCTCTCTCATTCAGGCAACACTGGACGAGGCGGGCAAGACGGGTGGTATCGTCTACATTCCTGCCGGCGTTTACAGCGTCTACAAGACGCTCAAGGTTCCCGCGGGCGTTGAGCTGCGCGGTGCGGTCACCATGTTCATGACCGATTCCACGAGCGGCTCGGACGGCATTCAGGGCACCGTGCTGCTGACCTACGTCGAGGACGGCGCGACTGTCACGCTGGCTGAAAATGCAGGCGTCAACGGTATCCGTATCTTCTGCGCCATCTACAGCCCCGAGGACTCCAAGATCTATCTTGAGGTCAACGACAGGATCGCGCAAAAGCAGACGGCTGTCAAGGGTGAGGGCAGCGGCGTCTACGCCTATAACCTCGTCGTGACGGGTACCTTCAACGGCGTTGATTTCACCGGCTGCGATAACCACTCGGTCAAGCACGTGTTCGGTGCCGTGTTCCGCTATTTCATCATGGGCGGCGGCAAGAACGGCGTGGTCGAGCAGTGCCTTTCCAACCAGCACTTCCTCAACCGTCAGCACTTCCTGACGGGCGGCTACATGGACAGCAAGTATTACACGGGCTGGTCGATGGACAGCGAGATGACCGCCACCTTCCGCGACGAGGTTCGCCGCGTTTACGGTATCATGGTCTATCTTGAGGACGCCGAGAACGAAACGGTCAGCAACATCTTTACTTACGGGCCCTCCACGCTGGTGCTCTGCGACAATTCGAGTGCCACGCTCATCAACACCTCGTCCGACTTCCACGGCATGGGACCCATGTTCGACGTTAAGAATGGTTCGGATGTCGTGGCTGTCAACGCACTGCGCTCGGCCAACGAGTCACTTCGTTGCGACGAGAGCTCGGATTTCAAGCTCATCAACCGTATCTCCATCTCCCGCTTCAACGAGCCCAGCTTTGATTCGGCCGAGGGCAACGTGGACGAGGTGGTCTATACCGTCACCAAAAAGGATATGATCAACGACGGCAGCAAGAGCGTCGGCTCGGTCGAGCTTTATACGGGCAGCAAATATGCCAAGACGGACAACACCTCGCTTTACCACGCGGCAAGCCCGAGCACGGTGGAAACGGCTACGCTTTACAGCCAGACCTTCACGGGCATCAGCGTTGATCCTTATATGAACGAGGACGGCTACCTGCATATGTGGGTATACGTTGAGGATATGACCAGCGCGATCTGGACGGGTGCCATCACGCTGAACGGCACGAAGGGCTCGCTGATGTGGTCGAACATCTGCTATATCACGCACAACGGCTGGAACGAGCTGTGGCTGCCGCTGACCGGCGCGACCGGCTCGCTTTCGGGCAAGGCAACGGGACTGACCGTGACCGACAGACGCAGCATCAAAAAGCAGCATTCCGATTACTACTTTGACGATATTTATCTGTGCGTGGCAGAGTCCAAGGATGCCGACGCTAACGATCGCGTCGAGTCCTACGACGTCGCTCCCACGCCCGACGTGACCGTTTCCGCGCTGCCCGACATGGTCGGCGAGGACAACAAGATCACGCTGCTTTCTTGCGATTCGCTCTATAACAACCAGGCGAGAAGCTCGCTGGCCTACGTGATCAGCGATCCCGAATTCGTCAAAGAGGGAAGCGGCTCGTGGAAGATCACCAAGTCGGGTCGCGTCCTCCACCAGATCAAGTTTGCTTCACTCGACCTAAGACGCTATATGGAGAACGGCTATTTGCATCTGTGGGTCTACGTTGAGAATGCAGCGGGACTGAACGGTGCGTTTGAGCTTTCCTCGGCAGGTGAGGCTGATAAGCAGGAGATATCCTGGCACGTGCAAAAGCACGTCATCAAGAACGGCTGGAACGAGCTTATTCTGCCCTTGAACGCGCCTGACAGCTCGACGGGCGATTTCTCGCCCAGAGGCGCAAATTTCTTCCGCTTCTACATTCAGGGAACGGGTAACGTGACCGTTTATATCGACGGCGTCACCATTGAGGGCTACACGCCGCTGGATCTGAGCCCCGAGGAGATCACAGAGGACAGCGAAAGCTATAGCTGCACGGCCTTTGCGGACGATGAGGATCTGTATCTGGAGGATACCGCCTCGCAGAAGAATACGACGACCATGGTCCGTTTTGCCGACAATAGCCGTTCGTTCATGTACGTTTACCACGTGCGCGACTTCAGCAAGCTGCAGGCCGTCAAATGGACGGCGCCCATCTCGGGTCAGCTTCTGCTTTCGGTATCGACCGACGGTCAGAACTTCACCGAGGTCTACCGCTACGTGGGCGACGCTGCAGATCAAGGCCTTGACAAGGCTCTTCGCACCTATAATCTGACCGATTTCATCACCGAAAAGAGCGCCAAGAGAGGCGAGATCTACGTCAAGATCGAGGACTCGTATCCCGAAACGGGCTTCGGTGGCGCGATCAACAACACCGCTCCCATCACGGCAACGCTGTATTACGTGCCCGTAGACACCTCCGAGTGGGGTGCTGAGGAGCAGGGCGGCGCAGGACAGACGCCCGCGCCCGACGTGGGCAGTGAGGACGAGATCCCCGACGTGCTGCCCGCAACCGAAACGCACGTGTTCAAGTCCGCGACCTCGGCAGAGCAGCGTTATCTGGCCAATGATGACCGCAGCTCGACTATGTACGGCAAGCGCTTTGCCGATGGCACGCGCTCCTTCACCTACGGCTATACCGTTTACGATTTCACCAAGCTGACCGAACTGACCTGGACGGCAACCGTCGGACAGCAGCTTCACCTTGAGGTATCGACGGACGGCGAGAGCTGGACGGACGTCTACCTTTATAACAACGAGAGCCAGCAGGGCATGCCGATAGAGCAGCGCAGCTACGATCTGCTTCCCCTGATCGACCGCACGTCCGCTGAGCCCGGCAAGGTCTATATCCGCATTGGCGACTCCTCTCCCGAGGATAACAGCTACGGCGGTGCCGTGAGCAGTGACGCGCCCGTCACGCTCAAGGTCGCCTACGAGGGCGGCGAGGGCGACGTCGTCAAGGGCGAGAGTGAACAGCCCGAGAACAAGGATCCCGACGGCAAGCTGGAGGCAGAGACACCCCGCCCCGCAGGCGAGGTCGCAAACAAGCTGATGGCACATAGCTGCGAGACCACCGACGGTTCGCTGCAGCAGTACGTGCCCGTGAGCGTCAATACCAATCCTGCCTTCGTCAAGGAGGGCACGTCCTCCTGGAAGCGCGAGGGATTGTCGCTTGAGTACGTCGCTTTCAACTTCGGCCCGCTGGACGTTTCGAGCTATATGACGGACGGCTACCTGCATATGTGGGTGTACGTGACCGATTACAATCTGCGTGCCGGCGGCCAGATTGAGCTGACCTCGTCGGGACACGCCGATGCCAACGAGCTGCATTGGGAGGTCACCGACTACATCAAGGGCACGGGCTGGAACGAGATTTTCGTACCGCTCTCCAAGGGTGTTGAGCAAAACGAGGCTGCCCCCTTTGATCCCACGGGCGCAAGCTTTATCCGTATTTTCGCGGGAACGACCGACGGTCAGTTCCATACCATGTATTTCGACGATATTTATTTCTGCACGATGGAATAAATCAACGGCGAAGGGCCCCGGGGCGCTGCCTCGGGGCCCTTTTGCAACCCAATCAACATACAACCGAATGGAGGCGGAAGTGATGTTAAATTCAAAACTGATCAAAACAATTTACAAGAGTGAAGATCTGATCGTAGCCGATGCCGTTGCGACCGATGCGCCTTATTTAGCCGACGCGACGGGACAGACGGATTGTACGGACGCCATTCAGCGCGCGCTGGACGACGTGTTTGCACATGGCGGCGGCAGCGTGTATCTGCCCGCAGGACGCTATCTTGTCACGGGCTCGATCTTCGTGCCTCGTGGCTGCCGACTCATTGGTGACTGGCAGTGTCCCGACGCGACCGACACGCCGGAATACGGCACGGTGCTGCTCGCCAGAACACCCGTGCTGGACGAGAGATATCTTGCCGACCGCACGCGCGACGTGCTGATCTGTCTTGATTCGTGCGCCGCGGTGGAGGGTCTGACCTTTTACTATCCCGATCAGGATATCCGTAACGTCAAAAAATACGGCTTTGCCATTTACTGCCAGACGCCCTCGTGCATGTCGGTCAGACGTGTGACGCTGCTCAACGCCTATCGCGGCATCGGCGTCTGCGTGCATCACGAGCAGCCTTGCGAGCTGGTCGAGATCGAGGACGTTTACATGACCGCGCTCGACGTGGGTCTTGAGCATTATCATTCCAGCGAGGTCGGCTATACCGTCAATTTCCATATGTCGCCGCGCTATTGGGCGGCGGCAGGCGCGGGCTTCGCGTGTGAGGACGAGGCTGCGCTTCGCGCATACTGCCGCGAGAACACCGTCGGTATGCAGATCAACGGACTGGACGACACGCATCTTTCCGAGCTCGAGCTCGAATGCCTGCGCACCGCTATTTACATGCCCGAAGGCTATGCGGGTCACTATTTCTGGGGCCTGCTTTACCAGGTCGATATCCGCGATTGTCTGAACGGAATTGTGGTCGAGGCACTCAACGGCATGGGCGGCGCGGCCATCGCCCGCGCCAATATTGAGGCGGACTGCGCTGCCATTTGCAGCAGTGCTCCCTCGGGTACCATCAAGCTGTGCGACGTCCACGCCACCAAAGGAGATATCGTGGCGGTCGATCGGGCGCGCGTGTATCGGGACGAGAGCGACGTGAGTGGCTATTCCATCGTTCACGCACGCTACGAGCAGCCCACCGCGCAGTTGTATATCGCACCCGTCCACGCGCTGTCGCGCACCAAACAGGACGCTGCGCCGATCATTCAGAAGACGCTGGACGAGGCGGCAAAAACGGGCGGTATCGTCTATCTGCCCGCAGGTATTTACAGCATTTATCGGACGCTGCGCGTGCCGACGGGCGTCGAGCTGCGCGGTGCTACGCCCTTCTTCGTCCGTGACGCCGTCAGCGTTGCCGACGGCGTGCAGGGAACGGTGCTGCTGACCTATGTTGCCGACGACGCAACCGTACAGCTTGCCGAGCGCGCGGGCGTCAACGGTCTGCGTGTGTTCTGCGGTCTGCACAGTGCCTACCGCGCACGCGATCTGCTTCGTGCCAACGACCCGATCGTGGAGAAGCAGTGTGCCATCAAAGGCACGGGACGCGGTGTCTACGCCCACAATGTGGTGCTGACCGTCACCTTCAACGGCATTGATTTCCGCGGCTGTGACGACCACTCAATCAAGCAGGCGTTCGGCGCCGTCTACCGCCATTTCATTCTGGCGAGCGGCAAGAACGGCGTCGTCGAGCAGGTGCTGACCAATCAGCATTTCCTTGACAGACAACACTTTTTGTCCGACGCTTTCCTGAATACCGACTATTACGACGGCTGGGCCATGGTCGGCGGGCAGGGTGCTATTTTCCGCGACGAGGTGCGCCGCTCGTTCGGCGTGACCGTCTATCTGGAGGGCGCCGAGGGCGAGCAGGTCAGCAACGTGTTCACTTACGGCGCGTATACGCTGATCCTGTGTGATCGTTCGAGCGCAACGTTGCTCAACGTGTCTTCCGATTTCCAGGGCATCGGCCCCATGTTTGATATCAAAAACGGCAGCCGCGTCACGGCGGTCAACGTGCTGCGCTCGGCCAACGAGTCCATGCGCTGTGATGAGGGCTCCGATTTCAGACTGATCAACCGTACCGCCATCTCGCGCTTCAACGAGCCCAACTTCGACTCGGCCTACGGCCATCTGGACGAGCTGCCCTACAAGGAGCTCGATCGCATCACCATCAACGACGGCACGATCGACGCCGACTATACCGAGCCCTACGTGGGCAACGAGTTTGCCAAGACGGGCGCCTCGCGCTATCACGCGAGCAATCCGCAGGGACAGCAACAGGTCGTGCTGTACGAGCAGCATTTTGATCCCATCGACCTCGACCCCTTCATGACCGACGACGGATATCTGCACATGTGGGTGTACGTCAAGAGCATGCTGACCTCCATCTGGACGGGTAATATTGCGCTGCTGGGCGACGGCAACGGCATCGGCTGGTCGACCATCTGCTACATTACGCACGACGGCTGGAACGAGCTGTGGCTGCCCATGACGGGCACGGCGGGCGTCACGCAGGGCAAGGTCAACCGCCTGCGCATCACCGATATCCGCCGCGGCGGCTCGCCGGACGAGCATTCGGACTACTATTTCGACGATATTTATCTCTGCCATGCCCAAAATGACCGCGTGCCTACGCCCATGCCGCGCGTGCCCTCGTACGAGGTGTCGCCGCTGGCCGCACGCAACGTCGCCCCTCTGCCTTCGAACCTCACCGAGAAGGGCGATCTGGTCATTCTCGCGTGCGACTCGCTCAAGGGCAACTTCGCCAGAAGCTGCGCGGCTCGCGTGGTGCGCGACGCCGACGGCGTCAAGGAGGGAAGCGACGCATGGCGACTTTTCGGACAGGGTCAGGTGACCGTTGTGGCTACCTTCAGCGCAAAGGGCATGCCCGAGAACGGCACGCTCAAGCTTTGGCTGCGCACCGAACACGAGGGCGCGCTCAAGGGCACGCTGCAGCTTTCGCTGCTTGACGGCGAGCAGGTACGCGAATTCAACTGGACGCTGCCCGATACGGCAAACACGGTGGGCTGGCACGAGCTGATCTTGCCCGTGTCCGACGAGCATCTGACCGTCAAGCCGCGGGGCGCCGTCTGGCAAAATGTGTTCCGCATGGTGCTGCGCGATACGGGTAATATCGTCGCCTATGTGGACGATATCCGCATCGTAAAAAACGACTAAAAAATTCAGATTTTCTATTGACATTTTTGTATTGGTATGATATGATAACCACACCAAATAAGCCTTTACTCTATATTCAGATAAGGAGATAAGACACATGAAAAACAAAATTCTGATCGTACTGCTTCTCTTGCTTGCCGTTTTGTTGCTTGCGGCCTGCAAGCCCGACACGCCCGTCGATCCGGACGTCCCTTCGACGGACGATCCTGCGCCCGACACGCCGAGTGACGGCGCGTTCCCGCTCGCCTCGGCAGCCGACTATACCGTCGTCATCAGCGAGTATGCGGACGATTCGGAAAAGGAAGCCGCCCGTATCATTCGCGACGCCATCGAGCAGACCTTCGGTACGCGTCCCAAGCTTGGCTCCGACTGGATCATGGGTGACGTGACCGACGAGGAGATCACCGCTCGCCTTGAGATTCTGGTCGGCGACGTTGACCGCCCCGAGACCAAGGAACTCAAAAAGGATATGACGCTCAACGGCTATATGATCTGCATGGAGGGTAACAAGCTGATCATTCTGGGCGCCAATTACGAAATGACGCTGTCGGCAGCCGAGTATTTCGTTGATCAGATCGTCAACGCCTCGACGACCGAGATCAAAGCTGACTTTATTTATACGCTTTCCTACGATCCCATGTTGGTGGAAACGGTCTATGATCCCGACGACCTGATCGTGGCCGACGCTATCGTGACCGAATATCCGTATTTGGCCGACCCCACGGGTAAGGTCGATGCGACCGCAGCCATTCAAAAGGCGCTGGACGACGTGTTCGCGCGCGGTGGCGGAACGGTCTTTATTCCCGCCGGTGACTATCTTGTCACCAATTCCATCACCATTCCGCAGGGCTGTATGCTTCGCGGTGACTGGCAGGATCCCGACACGGCAGGCGAGCTCGGCTACGGTACCGTGCTGCTGGTTAAGACGCCCGAGCTGGACGAGGCATATCTTGCCGACCGCTCGCGCAATCCTCTGATCTGTGTCAGCTCCAACTCGTCCGTCGAGGGTCTGACCTTCTATTATCCCGAGCAGGATATCCATAACGTCAAAAAGTACGGCTACACCATTTATAATCAGGCGTCCGTGACTATGACGATCAGCAACGTCACGCTCATCAACTCGTACCGCGGCATCGGTCTTGGTGTCCATTACGAGGAGGTCAGCGAGCTGGCCGAGGTCAGCGGTGTTCACATGACCGCGCTCGAGATGGGCTATGAGCACTATCATTCCAGCGACGTCGGCTATACGACCGACGTGACCATCTCGCCCCGCTACTGGGCAGATGCAGGCCGCGATTTCGCCTGCTCGGACGCCGATGCGCTGCGCGCGTATTGCAAGGCCAATACCATCGCCATGCAGTTCAACGGTCTGGACGACACACACATGTCCGATCTGACCATTGAGAGCGCCTATACGGCTATCTACATGCCTCGCGGCTACGCAGGTCACTATTTCTGGGGTCTGCTTTACGACGTCAACATCAAGGACAGCGTCAACGGCATCGTCGTTGAGGCACTCAACGGCTGGGCAGGCATGGCCATCGCCAAGGCCGAGATCGAGGCCGAGCGTGCCGCGCTGTACAGTGCTGCCTCGTCGGGCTCGATCAAGTTGTGCGACGTCAACGCCGTCAGCGGTGATATCGTCGCCGTCGGCGCAGCCCGTATCTACGAGGACTCCAATATCGACCTGAGCGAATACAGCGTCGTCAAGGCGACCTACGAAAAGCCCGCGTCGTATCTGTACGTCGCCCCCGTTCTGTCCTATTCCAAGACCAAGCAGAACGTTGCCGCTATCATTCAGGAAACGCTGGACAAGGCGGCCGCGACGGGCGGTATCGTCTATATTCCCGCCGGTGTTTACAGCGTGTATTCGACCATCGAGGTCCCTGCGGGCGTTGAGCTGCGCGGCTCTGCACCCTTCTTCATGCGCGATACCACGTCTGTGTCAGACGGTATCCTTGGCACCGTGCTGCTCACCTACGTCAAGGAGGCTGAAACGATCAGCCTTGCCGAGCACGCCGGCGTCAACGGCCTGCGCGTGTTCAGCGCGGCCATCTCGCCCAAGACCGCCAAGACCATGGTCGAGGAGAACAATCCCATCGTAGAGCAGCAGGCGGCCATCAGAGGCCACGGCGCAGGCGTTTACGCACACAACGTCGTCATTGCCGGTACGTTCAACGGCATCGACTTTACGGGCTGTGACAATCACTCGGTCAAGCATGCCTTTGGCGGCGTCTACCGTCACTTCGTTCTGGCGGGCGGTAAGAACGGCGTCATCGAGCAACTTCTGACCAACCAGACCTTCTATCAAAGACAACAGATCATCGGCACGAGCCTGAACGATTACAAATACGGCGAGCAGTGGGGTCTTTCGACCGAGCAGGTGCTGACCTTCCGCGACGAGCTTCGCCGAGCCTACGGTATTACGGTCTATCTGATCGACGCCGAGAATGAAAACGTCAGCAACGTGTTTACTTACGGCGCATACTCGCTGATCACGACCGAGCGCTCGAGCGCGACCATTCTTAACGTGTCCTCCGACTTCCACGGTATGGGCCCCATGTTCGATATCAAGGACGCAAGTGACGTATTTATCGCCAACGTGCTGCGCTCGGCCGGTGATTCGCTGCGTTGCGACGAGAGCTCCGAGCTCAGGCTAATAAACCGCACCGCCGTGTCCTGGTTCAACGAGCCCGATTTCGATTCGGCAAACGGCAACGAGGATAAGCTTGACTATACCGTCACGGATCAGATTATGCTCAACGACGGTTCGACCGTCGTCGGCGAAACCGAGGCGTACGTGGGTGAGGAGTTCTCCAAGACGGACGGCACCTCGCTCTACCACCCCGCCAGCCAGTCGCAGGATATGACCGTGCCGCTGTACGATCAGACCTTCCCCGCGATCAATCTGTCCGACTACGCGACCGACGACGGCTTCCTTCATATGTGGGTATACGTCGAGGATATGACCACTTCGGTCTGGACGGGCACCATTTCGTTGCTGAATGGCGGCAGCGGTATCAGTTGGTCCAACATCTGCTTCTTTACGCATAACGGCTGGAACGAGCTGTGGCTGCCCATGAGAGGCACGTCGGGTCTGTATTCCGGTACGGTCAACCGCCTGAGAATTACGGACAATCGCAGCGAAATGCGTATCCATTCCGCTTTCTATTTTGACGATATCTATCTGTGCCACGCCAACGCCGACGGGCTTCCTATGACCATGGCGAGTGTGAGTAGCTACGATGTCGTCCCCACGCCCGAACGCACGGTCGCTGCGCTGCCGTCCAATGTGATGGAAAACGGCGATATCGTCGTCCTGACGGGCGACTCGCTCAAGGGTAACGCAGCCAAGACCAACCCCGCCCGCGTCATGTACGAGGACGAGTTTGTCAAGGAGGGAAGCGGCTCGTGGTTTTTTCGCAAAATGGGTGCTCTGACGCTCAACATTCCTTTTCAATCCTCTAACATCACCTATTTCGAGGACGAGGGCTATCTGCACCTGTGGCTGTACGTCGAGCGCGCCTCGACGCTCAGCGGCACCATCGAGCTGTCCTCCTCCGCAACGGATAACGTGCAGGAGATCTCCTGGAGAGTATCGGAATACATCAAGCAGGACGGTTGGAACGAGCTGCTTTTGCCGCTCGGAAAACCAAGCAGTACCACAACGGACATGAACTGGCGCAACGTCTGCTACTTCCGTATGGTGTTGCAGGACAACGGTACCATCGTCGTTTGCGTGGATGACGTCCGCATCATCGGCGAAAAGCTGGATGCCGAGCCGTTGCCCGAGGGCGGCAGCGAGACCTTCTCGTTTACCGTGCTTCAGCCCGAGGAAAACGAGCGCATGATCTACAACTACTCTGACATTCATACCGAGCTTACCTCGCGCTTTATGGATAATACCAAGAGCGTCATTTACGCTTATCACGTGCGCGACTTCGCCAGCCTGACGGCCGTCAAGTGGTCGGCCATGGTATCGGGTCAGCTTCATCTGGCCGTTTCGACCGACGGCGAAAACTGGTGCGACGTCTACCGCTACTTCGGTATGGTGTCCGACAGTGGTCTGAAGTCTGAGCATCGCAACTTCAATCTGCTCGACTATATTGACAACAAGAACGCCGAACGCGGCGATATCTACGTCAAGGTCGCTGACTCTTACCCGACCACCGGCTGGGGCGGCCAGTTGTCGACCGCCGAGCCCGTTGAGATCACCTTCTATTACGAGGAGGTCGACACGAGCGAGTGGAATTGCTGGGACAACGGCGGTGAATTCAAGCTGCCCGAGGTGAAGGATCTGCCCGCAAGCGAAACGCACACCTTCAAGCCCGGTGCGGATACCGAGGCGGAATACCTCAAGGAAAATGCAGGCATGCTGCAGGGAGGCTTGCGCTTTGCCGATAACAACATGCATTTCACCTACGGCTATCCCATTCTGACCTACGGCAAGGTCACCGAAATGACCTGGACGGCACATACCCGCAACGATCTGAAGCTTCAGATCTCGCAGGACGGTGCCGAGTGGAAGGACGTCTTCGTGGCGACCGATCGCCTGACGCCCGAAATGCGCACGTACGACCTGATGCCCTACATTGAAAAGCTGACGCTTTCCACCATGCTGTATATCCGTATCAGTGACGCGACGCCCGAGGACGGTTGGGGAGGTGCCGTGGCATGCAACATGCCTGTCATCTTCTACGTTGCCTACGAGGGCGGTGAGGGTGATCGCACCTATCCCGAAACGGCACAAAAGCAGTTGCCCGCGCTGGCAGACCACTCCTTCTTCCCCGGAACGGACATGGAGGCGCTGTATCTGAATGCAAACAGCAGCATGTGCAACGGCAACGTCCGCTACGCCGACAACAACATGATCTTCACCTACGGATATGAGATTCTCGATTGGAACCGGATCACCGAGCTGACCTGGACGGCGACCACCTCCAACGACCTGTGCTTGCAGCTCTCGCAGGACGGCTCGAAGTGGGTGGACGTTTACAACGACGGTGAACGACTGTCCGCGGCCGAGAGAACGTACGATCTGCTGTCCCTGATCGACCGACAGAGCTATTCCGAGATGCTGTACATCAAGATCAGCGACTCCTCGCCCAGCGACGGTTGGGGCGGCGCCGTGTCGTGCGCGGAACCCGTAACGCTGCGCATCGCCTACGAGGGCGGTGAGGGCACCGTTTACTATCCGCAGTAATATTCAAACAAAAAAGGCCCGCGCCACCCCCCGGGCGTTTCCCTATTAAAGCGCCAGG
>JAZQMI010000050.1:0-19123 GCA_045543375.1 Eubacteriales bacterium
GGATCGTAGCCATGTCGTTCTGTGAGCCAAGGAGTTGAAAAATGATGTTGTCTTCCTAAGCCCGCTTGGCCTCCGACTTACGACGACGACCAAGTTTTCCTACGACCGCATGCTCTCCGATTTCCGTGACCGCAAGGCCGACGTTCTGCTGGGCACGCAAATGGTGACCAAGGGGCACGATTTCCCCGACGTCACGCTGGTGGGCGTGCTGTCTGCCGACGCCTCGCTTTACGTGGACGACTCCCGCGCGAGCGAGCGCACCTTCTCGCAGCTCACGCAGGTGGTCGGTCGCGCGGGACGCGCCAAGACGCCCGGTCGTGCCGTGATCCAGACCAACAACCCCGACCACGACGTGATCCGCCTTGCGTGCGCGCAGGACTACGAAACGTTCTACGCCCGCGAGATCAAGCTGCGGCGGCTGCTCGTTTTTCCGCCCTTTTGCGATCTGGCGCTCTTGTCACTTTCGTGCAAGGACGAAAAGGTGCTCATGCTGTCGGCCAAGCGGCTGCACGATGAGCTCTGCGAGCTGCTCGGCGGCGAATATTCGGACGTGCAGACGGTCGTGTTCGGTCCGTTTGAAGCACCCGTTTACCGCGTGGACGACCACTACCGTATGCGCATGGTGATCAAGTGTCGCCTCTCCAAGCGTTCGCGCGCCATGTTCTCCGCGCTGCTGTGCTCGTTCGGCCAGACGCCGTCGGGCGCAAGACTATCCGTTGATTTCAACCCCTCCTCGCTGTGAGGGCTGTCATAGAAAGGAATGACCGTTATGGCTAAAAGAAAGATCGTTACCTATGGCGACGACACGCTGCGTCGCGTCTGCCGCCCCGTGGATACCATTACCCCCTCCATTCTCACGCTGCTCGACGACATGGCAGAAACCATGCACGCGGCGGACGGCGTCGGTCTTGCCGCACCCCAGGTGGGTGTGCTGCGCCGCATCGCCATCGTCGAAACCGAGCCAGGGCAGCTCATTGAGCTCATCAACCCCAAGATCATCGCCTATTCGGGCGAGCAGGAGGGCTCGGAGGGCTGTTTGTCGCTCCCCAATCAATTTGGCGTGGTCAAGCGTCCCATGCACGTCACGGTGCGCGCGACCGACCGCCACGGCAAGACATTTGAGATGAGCGGCTCCGCGCTGCTCGCCCGCGCCTTCTGCCACGAGCTCGAGCATCTGGACGGCAAGCTGTTCATCGACCGTGCCGAGTACATGCTGGAGGACGACGACTGATATGAAAATTTTATTTATGGGCACGCCCGATTTCGCGCTGTTCTCGCTCAAGGCTCTGGTGGAGAACGGCGAGAACGTCATCGGCGTCATCACCCAGCCCGACAAACCCAAAGGACGCGGCTACGAGCTGACGCCCCCGCCCGTCAAGGTGTACGCGCTCGAGCAGGGCTTGCCCGTTTATCAGCCGACCACGCTGCGCGGTGACGAGTTTGCCGCGCTGCTTGCTGAGCTCGATCCCGACCTCATCATCGTTGTGGCATACGGCAAGATCCTGCCCAAAAACGTGCTGGATTACCCCGAATACGGCTGCATCAACGTGCACGGCTCGCTGCTGCCCGCTTATCGCGGTGCAGCGCCCATGCAGCGCGCCATCATCGACGGCTGCAAGACCACGGGCATCACGACCATGTACATGGCCGAGGGGCTTGACACAGGCGACATGCTGCTCAAGGACGAGATCGTCATTGAGCAAAACGATAATTTTGAGGATATTCACGACCGTCTGGGTGCGTGCGGTGCCAAGACGCTGCTGCGCACCATCGACGCGCTGCGAAAGGGCACGCTGACGCCCGAAGTGCAGGACGATGCCCTTGCAAGCTACGCCGCCAAGATCGAAAAGGCCGACTGCCTGCTCGATTTTTCGCACGATGCCAAGTCGTTGCACGACCGCATTCGCGGGCTTTCGCCCATTCCGCTCGCCTTTACCCACACGCCCGACGGTAAGCTGCTCAAAATTCTTGCCGCGCGTGTGTCGGATACGCCCTGTCCCGCCGACGCCGCCCCCGGTACGGTGGTCGCGCTTGATAACGGTGAGATCACGGTCGCCTGCGGCAACGCCTCCACGCTCGCCCTTTTGCGTGTTTTGCCCGAGGGCAAGGGCCGCATGAGCGCGGCCGATTTTATCCGCGGAAGAAAGATCAATCTCGGTGACGTGTTGAAATGATCGCCGAGTATTTCCAACCATAATTTTTTGCCGTCTGCAAACCCTAATCAAAAAAGGAGGCTTTGCTTATGCTTTTCGGCTATTTCTGGGGTGACTGGACCATTATCATCGTCATTCCCGCTCTGATTTTTACGATGTGGGCGCAGTCCTCGGTCAACTCGGCCTACCGCCACTACAGCCAAGTCCGCAACATGTCCGGCATGACGGGTGCTGACGCCGCCCGCCGCATTCTCAATCAGAACGGACTGTACGACGTCAAGATCGAGCGCATCGCCGGCGAGATGACCGACCATTACGACCCGCGCGACCGTGTCGTTCGTCTGTCCGCAGGCACGCACGACGTCGCGACCGTCGCCGCCGTCGGTATTGCCGCCCACGAGGCGGGTCACGCCGTCCAGCACGCGACGAGCTACGGCGCACTCAAGCTGCGCAACGCCATTTTGCCCGTCTGCCGCATCGGCTCGGCGGCCGCCATGCCGCTGTTTCTGATCGGTCTGTTTTTAGCTGCCGACGCGCTTATGATGATCGGTATTCTGGCTTATTCGGCCGTCACGCTGTTTCAGCTTATCACGCTGCCCGTTGAATTCAACGCCAGCCGCCGCGCCATGGTCGCGCTGGAGAGCTCGGGTTATGTTTCGGGCGAGGAGGCCGACGGTGCCCGCTGCGTGCTGCGCGCCGCCGCCATGACCTACGTCGCCGCGCTTGCCACCTCGCTGCTGACGCTGCTGCGTCTGCTTGTGCTGGCGTCGGGACGAAGAAAATAACAAAACAAGGAGGCGCACCATGCCTACCCCTCAACAAAATATCAATGCGCGCCGCCTTGCCTTTGACATTTTCGTGCGGTGCGAGCGTGACCGCGTGTATTCCAACATCGTACTGGACACGGCCATTCGCCGCCACCGTCTTTCCGACGCCGACCGCGCCCTTTTGACGGCGCTCGTCTTTGGCGTCATCGAAAAAAAGATCACGCTGGACTATCTCATCGCCCACTTGACCGACCGACCGCTATGTGAGCTTGACACCGAGCCGCTCATTTTGGTTCGTCTGGGGCTATATCAGCTGCGCTATCTTGACCGCATCCCCGACCACGCCGCCGTTTCCGAGACGGTCGAGCTGGCCTCGCGCCGCTATCGCGGCTTTGTCAACGCCCTTTTGCGCCGCTACACGCGCGAAGGCGCGGACATCGCGCTGCCCGACAAGGCTCGCGCACCGCTTGACTACTTATCCGTCCGCTATTCCTTTCCCTTGCCGCTGTGCGAGCGCTTCGCCGCCATGTTCGGCATCGAGCGCGCCGAGCGGTTGCTCGCGTGCGCCGACGTGCCGCCCGCGCTGACACTTCGCGTCAACACACTCAAAACAACGGTAACTGCGCTATCGGACAAGCTGACGGCCGCCGGCTACGAGGTCGCCCCTGCCCTGCACGCACCGCACGCCTTGCGCGTGTCGGGTGGCAATCCGGCGACCATGCCCGGCTTTGATGCGGGCGAGTTTTTCGTACAGGACGAGGCAAGCCAGCTGTGCGTCGAAGCGGTTGGGGCAGCCGAAGGCATGCGTGTGCTCGACATGTGCGCCTGCCCCGGCTCCAAGAGCTTTGGCATGGCCATTGATATGAAAAACACGGGCGAGCTGCTCGCCTTTGATCTACACGAAAACAAGCTGTCGCTTATCGAAAAGAGTGCTATGCGGTTAGGTCTCTCTAACGTCAAAACCGCCGCACGCGACGGGCGTGAGTTTAATCCGTCGCTTGAAGGCTGTGCCGACCGCGTGCTGTGCGACGTTCCCTGCTCGGGTTTTGGTGTGTTTGCCAAAAAGCCCGAGATCCGCTACAAGGACCTCGCCGAGTGCGCGCCGTTGCCCGATATTCAGCTTGCCATACTGGAGAATGCCAGCCGCTACGTCAGATCCGGCGGCGCACTGGTCTACTCGACCTGCACGCTGCTTACCGAGGAGAACGAGGGCAACGTGGCGCGCTTTATTGCCAAGCACCCCGAATTCAAGCCGTGCGAATTTACGGCCGGAGACCTGTCGTCGACGAACGGTATGCTGACGCTGACGCCCGATGCCCACGGCACCGACGGCTTCTTTATGGCAAAGTTTACAAAGGAATAAAACTATGCAAGACACGAACAATAAAGTTGAACTTCTCTCGCTGACACCTGACGAGCTGACCTCTCTCATGCTCTCGCTCGGCGAGCCAAAATACCGCGCCGCGCAGATGTTTCCGCAGCTGCACAAGGGTCTTTCGCCCGATGAGATGACCAACATTGGCAAGCTCACGCGGCAAAAACTATCCGAGGTGGCGCACTATCATCTGCCAAGCATCGAGCAAAAGCTGGTCTCGGCTATTGATGGCACAGTCAAGTATCTGTTCTCGCTCTCGGATGGCAACTGCGTCGAGAGCGTGGTCATGAAATACGAGCACGGCAACAC
Organism: Eubacteriales bacterium; assembly: GCA_045543375.1. Taxonomy (GTDB): domain Bacteria; phylum Bacillota; class Clostridia; order Oscillospirales; family CAG-272; genus SIG644. The sequence continues at coordinate 4,605 of JAZQMI010000050.1, forward strand.
CGTCTGCATCTCGTCGCAGGTGGGCTGTCGCATGGGCTGCCGCTTTTGTGCCTCGACCATTGGCGGTCGCGTGCGCGATCTCACGTCGGGCGAGCTGCTCGGTCAGGTCATTGCGGCGCAGGCCGATATGGGCGAGCGCATTGACAACATCGTCATGATGGGCATTGGCGAGCCGCTCGACAATTTCGACAACGTGGTGCGCTTTTTGCGTCTTGTGAACGACCCGTCGGGGCTCAACATCGGCTACCGTCACATCTCGCTCTCGACCTGCGGGCTTGTCGACAAGATCGACGAGCTGGCCAAGCTCGAGCTTCCCATCACGCTGTCCATCTCACTTCACGCGCCCGACGACGAGACGCGAGGTGCCATCATGCCCGTCAACAACAAATGGGGCGTGGACGCGCTGCTTGCCGCTTGCCGTCGCTACTACGACAAAACGGGGCGCCGCATTTCGTTTGAATACACGCTCATCGCAGGCAAAAACGACTCGGTCGAGCAAGCTGAGAAGCTTGCCCGCGTGCTCAATTCCCGCTTGCGCTCCAAGACTGATTCAATGCCCATACATGTCAATCTGATCCCCGTCAACGAGGTCAAGGAAACCGGCTTTACCCGCTCGGGAGAGGCGGCTGTCCGCGCCTTTGCCGCAACACTTGAAAAACGCGGCATCCGCGCCACCGTCCGCCGTAAGCTCGGCCCCGATATCAACGCCTCGTGCGGTCAGCTGCGCCGAGCGGCGATGAAAAAGTAATCCCTCCTACATAACCAATATAGGAGGAACCTCATGCGCCGCACGACACGCACCTATCTTACCTTTATTTTTTGCTCTTTTTCGGTCATTTGTCTGACCGCGACCTTCATACTTGCTCGCTATCTGCCAAGCACCGATACGGACGCGATCACGGTTGAGCTTCCCTTGCTCGTCGGCACGCTGTACGCCGAGGACGACGAAAGAGTGCCTGACTCGCTTTACGAGGTGGTATTTGATTATCGCGCCGATGCGGCGAGTGCGCCCGGCACCGTGCTGCGTCAGGACCCTGCGCCCGCGTCGTCGCGCCGCGTCATTCCAAACCGTTCGCGCTGCACGCTCCGTTTGACGTTGAGCACGGGAGCACGCGCGGTCACGCTGTCCGGATTGATCGGCAAAAGCGCACATGAAACGGCACTCAAGCTGCAAAGCGATGGGCTGATCGTCAAGCGGCAAACGGTGACGCGAAACGACCTTTCCCCCGGGCAGATCGTATCGGTCAGCCCTGCCGAGGGCACCGTGCTGCACGAGGGCGAGGTCGTCACGCTGACCGAAAGCACCCAGACCACCCGTCGCACCGTTCGCGTGCCCGACGTGGTGGGCGCGGACGCGGCGCAAGCCAACAGTGCGCTGGTGCTGCGGGGGCTTCGACCAAGCGAGCCGCGCTACGAGTTCTCCGATCAACCGGCGGGCTCGGTCATCTCGCAATCACCAACGGCGGGCGCGCTGGTACCCTCGGGTACGGCGGCCACGCTGACCGTCAGCCGCGGCGGCATGGCGGAGCAGGAATTGGAGCTCGAATTGGAATAGACAACTTTTCTTTGCCGCAAGGCAAAGAAGCTACATAACACCACCCGAAAGGAACACACATGGAATTCAGAACACGGGGAAAGATCATTCAAGGCGTGGGCGGTCTTTACACCATCGCCCTCGTACATAACGACACGCCGCTCTCGGGGCAGACGGTACTTTGCCGCGCCAAGGGGGCTTTTCGTCATGAAGGCTTGACGCCTTTGCCCGGTGATGACGTGCTGATCGGCTACGACGAGAGTGCGCTTGTGCAAAAAGACGGCAAGACGGTCGCCGCCGAGGACGGCAGCGGTCTGCGCATCGAGGACATTCTCGAACGCCGCAACTCGCTCATTCGACCGCCCATGGCCAATCTGGAATATCTGTTCGTTTCCATGGCGGCAGCCGCGCCCGCGCCGCTGCTCCCCGTGGTGGACAAGCTCATCTCGATCGCCGAGCACAACCGCATTGAGCCCGTCATCATCATCGGAAAATCCGATCTTGACGGGGAGAACGCCGAGCGCATCCGAGCGATCTACGCCCACGCGGGCTTTGACGCCTTCGTGGTAAGCTGCGAAAAGGGCGAGGGCATCGACGCGGTCCGGGAATACATCAAGACGCACGTGAGCGGCAGCATCGCCGCCTTTGCGGGCGCGTCGGGCGTGGGCAAGTCCACGCTGATGAACGCGCTGTTTCCGACGCTCTCGCGCATGACGGGCGCGATCAGCCAAAAGAACGCGCGCGGACGCCACACGACGCGCGAGGTCACGCTGTTTGCGCTGGACGAGCTGCTCGGCGAGCAGGGCACGACGGGCGGTTATATTGCCGACACACCCGGCTTTTCCATGCTGGATTTCGTCCGCTTCGATTTCTTCGACAAGGACGACCTGCCCCACACCATGCGCGAATTCGCGCCCTACCTTGGCAAGTGCCGCTACACCGACTGCACGCACACCAAGGAGCAGGAATGTGCCATTCTTGACGCCCTGCGCCGCGGCGACATCGAGCCGTCGCGTCACGAAAGCTTCGTTTCCATGTATATGGATCTCAAGGACAAACGCCCTTGGACGAAAGCACCGAGCCATCATTGATCAAATTTACGGAGGGCTTTACCATGAAAATTGCCATCATAACGACCAAGCCGAGCGACCTTAGCCGTCTGCTCGAGCAGCACGCCGACATTACCTATCTTGCGCCCACGCAGGCGTCGGACGTGCACGGCTTTGACGCTTACGCCGTGCTTGGCGGCACCGAGAGTGAGCCGCTCGTGCTGGGCATTGACACCCGTCTGGCGCTGGAGCGCGAGAGCCGTCTTGGCAAGCGCGTGTTCGGCGAATGGTGCGAGAACACGGTCGGCTACGCCGCCACGGGTGCGGGCGTCCGATCGACGGTATCCGGACGCATGGTCTGGATCGGCGAGGACACGGATACGCTCCACCGCGGCGATCTGCTTGATGACCGCGCCAACGCTCATTTGCCGCTGGCCTACATCGAAGAGCCCATCCGTCCCATGCTCGCGCTGGCGGGACACGTACTGGGGCACGACCGCATCGACGCAGACGAGTTGCCCGAATACAAGACCGATGCCTACGCGCTGTTTTTGACGGGCGAGCGCACGCTGCTGTGCTCCTTCCGTTTTTGTAACTACGTCCGCGCCCGTATGGCACCGCACGACCGCTGGGACGCCGTAGCGTCGACGATTCTCTCCTTTTTGCTCGGCAAGCAGGTGCGCGTGACGACCGAGCCGCCCGTCCGCTTGCAAGGTCGCGTCCGATCGCCTCGCGAGGTATTCTCGGACGGCATGCGTTGGTTTGACGGCATGTCGCTGTACCTTGATGAGGGTAAGAGCGGCGTGCTGGAGGGTCTGGCACACAATATCACGCCCGACGGGCAACAAATGATCGCACGCAGCGTCCGCGCCGACTGCTCGGGCGAGGTTGGCGGTGCTTGCTTTTTCGACGCATACCTGAACGGCAACGAGCGCTCGGCGACGCGTTTTCGCAATCTACAGGAATTTTGCTTTGATAAAATGATAGAATGGGAGGGCGACCACCGCGGCATGATGCGCTGGTCGACCGTTGCCTGGGACGTCTGCTATCAGGACGATGTGGCCCGCGCCATGCTCGGCACGCTGCTCGCCATGCAACTGACGGACGACCGCCGCTATTTAGATAAGATCTGCGCGGCACTCGATTACCTGCTGATGACCACGGGCTCGGACGGTCTGCGCAAGAGCCGCACCGACGCCGTCTGGACGCCGCCCGCCAAAATGGCACAAATGCGCGCCGAGCCCGCCAATTTCCCCTGCGCCCATCACAACGGCTACTATATGGCCGTCTTGCTCATGACCTACAAGCTGACGGGCAAACAGCAATATCTCGACACCGCCGTGCGCGGTATGCAAACGCTGATGGCGGCCTATCCCAACACCATCCGCGAGCACAGCGAAACGCAGGAGCTGTGCCGCCTTTTGCTGCCGCTCGCCTGCCTTTACGAGGTCACGGGCGACGAAAAGCACAAAAATTACTTATACACGGTGGTCGATCAACTCGAGCAATTCCGCCATGTGGCGGGTGGCTACCGCGAGCACGATACGGGCTATCGCGCGGCGCGCAGCCGCACGTCGGGTACCGAGTCCTCCCTGCTGGCCAACAACGGCGATCCCGTGACCGACTTGCTGTATTCGGCCAACTGGCTGCCCCTCGCCTTTGCTTACGCCTATCGCGTGACGGGCGACGAGAGATTTGCCAACCTCTGGCGCGAGCTTGCCGCCTTTATGTCCGAGGTTCAAATGACAAGCGACGACGCACGGCTGGACGGCTGCTGGTGTCGCGGCATTGATCTTGACCGCCGCGAGCCCTACGGTATGCCGCATGACGTGGGCTGGGGTCCCTGCGCGGTCGAGAGCGGCTGGACGGTCGCCGAAATCCTCATGGGCTTGGGGCTTGGCATGGCCTTGGGACTGGATAAGGAGGAAACACCATGACGTCCTGGATCATCACGGGTGGCGCGATCCACCCCGACAATATTCCCGATCGCCCTTCCAAGGACGATCTTGTGATCGCTGCCGATTCGGGGCTGGAAAATGCCCGCGCGCTGGGGCTTTCGATCGCCGCCGTCGTGGGCGACTACGACTCGCTCGGTCACGCGCCCGACGTGGACGCAGACGTGGAGGTGATTACCGTTCCCACTGAAAAAGACGTGACCGACACCCAGCTTGCCGTCGAATACGCGCTGCAAAAGGGTGCAAAAGAGATTGCCATTCTCGGCGGTCTTGGCGGTCGGCTTGACCACACGTTGGCCAATATCTCGATCCTCGAGGATCTGCTTGCCAAGGGCGTGCGCGCTACGATCGCCGACGGGCAAAACCGCGTGCGACTTCTCCACAACGACAGCACCATTCTGCCGCGCTCTCCCTACCAATATCTGTCCATGCTCTCGCTTGACCCGCTCTCCAAGGGCGTTGAGATCGAGGGCGTGAAGTACCCTTTGAAAAAAGCAACATTGCACCGCACAATGGGCGGCTTTGGCGTGTCCAACGAGATCACGGGTAACTGCTGCTTTATCTCGGTGCGCAAGGGCACGCTGCTGATCGTCGAGTCGCGCGACGTGTACTGACACGTTTTTTTCGTGCGCGGATATTGACAAAACAACGAAAATCGGCTAAAATATAAGTGTCCGCACACGCGGAAATACATCCTGTGGAGGTTACTTATGTTTGCAAAAGACTATCGAAGAATGGCTTGGGAAAAGCTGCGCGGAAACTGGGGCACGGTCATCGTCACCTATCTGATCTACTCGCTCATCATCGGTGCGCTTTCCGGCGGCACTGCCGGTATCGGACTTCTGATCCTGGGCGGCCCCTTGACCGTTGGTATGTCTGCCGTCATGCTGACGCTTCTGCGCACGGGCTCGACCAAGATCGAAACGCTCTTTGACGGCTTTTCCACCGACTTCGTCAGCCGCATGCTGGCCTATATTCTCTATTCTATTTATATTGCGCTTTGGTCGCTTCTCTTCGTCATTCCCGGTCTGGTCAAGTCGTACTCCTACGCCATGACCTTCTACATTCTGCGTGATGAACCCGGCATCGGCGCCAACGAGGCCATCACGCGCTCGCGCCAGATGATGAAGGGACATAAGTGGCAGCTCTTCTGCCTGGATTTCAGCTTCATCGGCTGGATCCTTCTGTCCATGCTGACCTGCGGTGTTCTGACGCTCTGGGTTGCTCCCTACATGCAAGCCGCCAGAACCGCTTTCTACGAAAGCATCAAGGACGAGGCACAGCCCTTCTGATCCGAACAACCGAAAAGGGCGGCTTTTGCCGCCCTTATTTTTGAAAAGAAAGGAACGCCAATGCAAGAAATTTCAAATCGCATGAATTTTCTTCCCATTGATCGCGCCGACATGCTCTCGCGCGGCTGGGATGCTCCCGATTTTGTCTACGTCACGGGTGACGCTTATGTCGATCATCCGTCCTTTGGCGTGTCCATTATCTCGCGCGTGCTCGAGGACGCGGGCTATCGCGTCGCCATTCTCTCACAGCCCGACTACCGAAATGCTAACGCATTTCGCGAATTCGGTCGCCCCAAGCTTGGCTTTCTCGTCACGGCGGGCAACATCGACACGATGGTCGCACACTACACCGTTTCCAAGAAAAAGCGCAGCTACGATTATTACAGCGCAGGCGGCAAGATGGGCGCACGCCCCGATCGCGCCACCATCGTCTACTGTAACCGCATTCGCGAGGCGTACGGTGACGTGCCCATCATCATCGGCGGTCTGGAGGCGTCGCTGCGCCGCTTTGCCCACTACGACTACTGGGACGACAAGGTGCGCCGCTCGATCTTGGTCGATTCTCGCGCCGACATTCTGACCTACGGCATGGGCGAAAACATTCTGCTGCGCATCGCCGAGCTGCTCGCGCGCGGCGTGCCGATCAAGAAAATTCGCGACGTGCGCGGCACGGTCTACCTCTGCAAGCCCGAGGACAAAATTCACTTTGAGGTCGCGGCAGAGTTTGACTACAACGAGCTCAAAACGGACAAGAAAAAATACGCCGAGGCGTTCGGCGTGCAGTACAAAAATCAGGACGCCATCACGGGGCGTGCCATCATCGAGCACTACGACGGCAAGATTTTGGTGCAAAATCCGCCCATGCCGCCCTTGGAACGCGATGAGCTGGATCGCGTCTACGCCCTTCCCTACGCGAGAACGTGGCACCCCATTTACGCAAAGGACGGCGGCGTACCCGGCATTGAGGAGGTACAGTTTTCCATCACGCACAACCGCGGTTGCTTTGGTGCTTGCAACTTCTGTGCGCTTGCCTTCCACCAAGGACGCACCGTGCGCTCGCGCAGCATCGAAAGCTGTGTCGCCGAGGCCAAGACCATCGCATCACAGCCCAATTTCAAGGGATATATTCACGACGTCGGCGGTCCGACCGCCAATTTCCGCGCCCCTGCCTGCGACAAGCAACTGAAGAGTGGCGTTTGCACCAACAGAAAATGCCTCGCTCCCACGCCCTGCAAAAATCTCAAGGTCGATCACAGCGAGTACGTTGACTTGCTCCGCGCGATCGAGGGCGTCAAGGGCGTCAAAAAGGTGTTCATCCGTTCGGGCATTCGCTTTGATTATCTGATGGCCGACCGTGACAAGACCTTTTTCCGCAAGCTGATTGCCGACCACGTAAGCGGTCAGCTCAAGGTCGCCCCCGAGCATTGTGCCCCCAGCGTGCTCGACTGCATGGGCAAGCCGCATTTTGAGGTATACGAGGGCTTCCGCCGCGCTTATTTTAGCGAAACGCAGCGCATCGGCAAGGAGCAGTATCTCGTGCCGTATCTGATGTCCAGTCACCCCGGCTCGACCTTAAACGACGCCGTGGAGCTTGCGGTCTACCTCAAGCGTGACGGCTACGCGCCCGAGCAGGTGCAGGACTTTTATCCCACGCCCGGCACGGCCTCGACCGTCATGTATTACACGGGCATCAACCCCTTGACGGGCAAGCGCGTGCACGTGACGACCGACTACCATGAAAAGCAGCTTCAGCGCGCGCTGCTCCAGTACAATCGCCCCGAAAACGCGCCGCTTGTGCGTGAGGCGTTGCGCGCGGCAGGTCGCGAAGACCTGATCGGCACGGGAAAGGATTGTCTGGTTCGCCCCGAGGGTCGCTCGCCTGCAAGCCGCTCGCAAGCGGGACGCACGACCGCGCCGCAGCGCGGTGGCAAGAGTGGGCGTTCCGACCGCCGCATCAGCGACACACGCCGCGACGAGCGCGCGATTGCACGCAAGAGCAGCCCTGCCACCAAAAGCGCATCGCGCGGCAAGGACAACCGTCGCCCGACGCAGGACAAGCAGCAAAACAAAACCACGCCAAGAAAAAACAAGCACAAATAACAAAGGAAAAGAACGCCACGGCAACGCGTGGCGGGCTTTTTTGTATAAACAACGATCAATCGTATAATTTTTTCGGCGTGTCGATCAAACCTGCCAGATAGTCCAAGGATACATTATAATGCCGCGCCAACACGACAAAATGATGCATGGGCAGTTCGCGCTTGCCGCTCTCATACAACTGATATTGCTGTCTGGTGATACCAAGAACGTGCGCGATTTCCTCTTGCTTTTTATCGGTATCCTCACGCATATCCTTAAGTCTTTGGTAAACGTGCATATGTTCTCTCCTTTTCCAACCCAGATGCTCCGCATCTTTTATGATTTTTTACAATTATATCACAGCATTCAAATAAATGCTTGACAAGCATTCGAACGAATGCTTTAATAATATAAAAGAACTCAAATAAATGCAAAAGGAGGAAATTATGCCTACCCCTATCATCCGCGATCTGTGGCTCGGCAACATCAGCGAGAGTGAGCATATGCCCATCTCGCCCGAATACCGCCGCTTGAACAATCTTGCCGACCGTCAGCGCATCGAGCTTGAACAGCTCTTGCCCGAGCAACACAAGGAATTGTTGGAGCATTACACCGACACCATGTATCAGCTCAGCGCCGAGTTCGGCGAGGACGCTTTTGTTCGCGGTGTCCGCTTTGGGCTGCGCCTTGCTTGCGAGGCCTTATTGGATGAAACATGAGCAAAAGAGGTGGCTCTTCAAAAGCCACCTCTTTTTCGCTGTTACTGATACATTCCGTTGGCGCTCATATACTCGTAGATCTTCAGCCCATGCTGCTGCTCCTCGGACTGAATGTGGTTGAGCACGCATCGCGCCTGCGGGTCGGAAAACTCAAAAATGCCCGTGTTGTACACCGACGACACGTGCTTTTCGGTGCTCAACATGTCCGAGCAAAGCAGCGTGTCCTTTTTCTTGCTTTGCTCGTCGGTGTAGTCAACCTTGCCCGTGCTCACACCGTCAAGCGGCGAGCTGCCGCCGGACGACACGGCGTCCACCTTGCCGTTTAGCATGTCGGTCACAGTATTCAGGTGGCCGCGCTCGACGTCCGCCAGCGCAGTAAAGAGCGTTTTGAGCTGCTCGGCGCACGCCTCGGACGCGTATTTTTCGTATTTCTGAATGCAAAGCTGCTCCTGCCCTTTCATATCCTTGAGCAGATCGGTCTCCTTTTGTGTCAGCGTCATGATATTTCCTCCTTTTGTTTGGTTGTACCAAGTATTTCCCATTTCAGGAGAAAATATTCCATGACGAAAAAAAACGGACGCATCGCGTCCGTTTTTTGATTACATTTCCCGTATATCCAGCTTCATGCGGCAGCGTTCGGCGCGGGCACCGTGGATCTCGACGATATAATCCAGCTCCAGCGTGCCGTGCGGGGCGCCGTGCTCATCGAGCAGTCGGTTATCCACGTTTAGCGTGTAGACGCACACCTCAAAGGGCATATAGGGGGTTTGGTAGACGCACAAATGGCGTTTGCCCTTCTCGAACACGAGTGCGGTCTTGACACTGCCCGTGCGCAGCATGGTGACAAGTCCCGCCTCGGCGCGGCGAAAGGAGAGCTGCGACTCGGTGCCCTCCATGCCCGTCAGCTCGCTTTCCTCGTAGGTGAGCGAAAACTCGTCGTCGGTCAGGCGAAGACGACCTGTCGAAAACATTTCGGTCTGCTCGGGCTCGTCGACCGTACCGTCCTCATTGGGGGCGATATCGAGCAGCGAGGGGTTGACCTCTCCCATATCGAGCGCATCCGCGACCTCGTCAAACAGCGATGCCGACACGCCATAGCGTTCGACCGTCATACTGATCGCGACCTTTTTCAGCATGTCTTTTTTTCCTCTCTTTGCTTCATGACCCACACGCGCAGCACCGCCATTTGCGTTTTGGCGTCGGGCAGCTCGCCGCGCAGCGCCATGTCCACCAGCTCCTCGAGCGGTACGCGCACCGTGTCGATAAATTCGTCCTCGTCGGGGTCGGTGTCGCCATACGACAGCCCCTCGGCAAGGTAGATGTCGATCAACTCGTCCGAATAGGCGGGTGCGGGATAAAACGCGTCAAGGTGAGTCAGTTTTTCGCAGCGCACGCCCGTTTCCTCGCGCAACTCGCGCAAGACCGCCTCGCGGCGATCCTCCTGCTTGTAATTCAACTTACCCGCGGGAATTTCCAATGTGACCTGCGCCGCGGGATAGCGGTACTGGCGCACGCAAATGACTTCGTTTTGCTCGGTCAGCGGCACGACGCACACCGCGCCCACGTGGCGAATGACCTCGCGCACGGCGCTGTTGCCATCGGGCAGCGTCACCATATCCCGATTGACGTGCAACACGACGCCGTCAAAAATCTGCTCGGACGAGGCAAAGCGCTCGATCAGCGCCTCGTCGTTTTTCTTATCAAACAGCATACTCAAAACTCCTTTCAGTCCAACAAAAATTTCAATTCTTCAAAGGCATGGCACAGCGTGTCGCTCGTATGCGCATCGCCCGTCAGCACCACGCGACCGCCCTTTTGCTTGATATCATCGAGCAGTGCGGGGGCGGGATAAGGTTGCGTTTTCCAGCCGCGCGACATAGCGCCCGTGTTGATCTCGAAGATCGCATCCGCCGACATCAGCGCGTCGATCGCGCCAAAGGCCGCCGCCAGATAGCGGGGGTGGCTCGCGTCAAAAAGCGGCTCGCGCTCGTTGAATTTGGTGATAAGATCAAGGTGTCCGACGATATCGGGCTTCACGTCGGCGAGCTTGGCTACAAGGGCGTAGTAGTGCTCGCACATGGCGTAAGCGTCGCCGCCAAACGCCTCGCGGCAGCAGCGCGACAGCTCGTCGGGCGTGTTGTCCACGGCGTAGGAGCGTCCGTCCACGATCATGTGATGCACCGAGCCGATGATATAGTCAAGGTCAAGTCCTCGAGGCAGCGGGTCGGAATACAGATCCAGCTCCAGCCCCACGAGCACCTCGATGCGGTCGGCGTACCGCTCGGCCAGCGCGCGGATCGTCGCAACGTATTCGCCGAGCCGCTCGGCGCTCATGCAGTAGTCCTTGCCCATGCTTGTGGGCGCGTGGGCGGTAAAGCCGATGCGCCGAAGTCCCTTTTGAATGGCGGCAAGTACCATTTGCTCGGGCGTATCCTTACCGTCGCAAAAGGTGGTATGACAATGCAGCTCCTGCGCCGTTTTGAATTTCAGCAAGTCAACCTTGCTCATTTGGTCATTTTCTCCTGCTTGATCTTGTGGTCGATGACGTGACGCGACGCAAGCTCGCGGTGGATATCCTCCAGTGAGATGCCCGCCTGGATCATGAGCACCATGACGTGATAGGCGAGGTCGGAAATCTCGTAGATGGTTTCGGCGCGATCCTCGGCTTTGGCGGCGATGATGACCTCGGTCGACTCCTCGCCCACCTTTTTGAGAATTTTATCAAGACCCTTTTCAAACAGGTAGGTCGTATACGAGCCTTCCTTTTTCTCGCTCTTGCGTCCTTCGATGAGCTTCATGAGGTCGCCAAGGCTGAATTCGTGCAGCTCGTCGCTCTCGAACAGCTTTTGCTCGTCAAAGCAGGAATCGTTGCCCTTATGGCAGGCGGGACCGTCCTTTTCGACCTTGACAAGCAGCGCGTCGCCGTCGCAATCGGGCGTGATGGAAACGACGTGCTGGACGTTGCCGCTGCTCTCGCCCTTGAGCCACAGCTCCTGACGCGAGCGGCTCCAGAAGCAAGTCAGCCCCTTCTCCATGGTGATCTCCAGACTTTCGCGGTTCATATAGGCCAGCGTGAGCACGCGGCCGGTGATGGCGTCCTGCACGATGGCAGGGATAAGGCCTTTTTCGTCGAATTTGAGTTGGTTGATGTCGAACATGATGAATTTTCCTTTCTTTGGTCGGCGGCACGATGCGCCGCCGCGGGAATTATATGTCCTTTCTTGTCACTCGACAAGAAAGGAGGAAAGAAACGAGCGGGGGCTATGCCCCTCGACCCCGCGCGGCAGAGCCGCGCACGGCAAGCCGCTTCAGATGGAAACCTACGGTTTCCAAGGCGCGGCTTAAAAATTTTGTTTGGTGAAAATTTCGCGTTTGCGGTTTAAATAAAGCCGCAAACACTTGAGTGGTACTGTTGCCGTGTGCTTGAACTCCGACGCTAACAAATTGGGGGAGGGGCCCCAAGAGCGGATTGAAGTTGTTGGGGTAACGAGGCACAAGCTTTGGCATCAGCCTATATAAAAATTTTAAAAGTTTTGAGGGGTGTTAGGGGAACTTTTTTAAAAGTTCCCCTACAAAAAACGTCCCCTCACACTCTCATAGGTATTCCGCGTTCCGCCAAGACTTGCTTGAGGTCGGCAATTTTAACCTCGCCGAAGTGGAAGATGGAGGCGGCAAGGCCTGCGTCCACGCGGGGGAGCGTGTCGAACAGCGTGACGAAATGGTCGATACAGCCCGCGCCGCCCGAGGCGATGACGGGGACGTCGACCGCGTCACACACCTTTTGCAGCATTTCAAGGTCGAAGCCGCCCTTGACGCCGTCGGTATCGATGGAATTGACCACGATCTCGCCCGCACCGTCAGCGACGCCGCGGCGGATCCACTCGATGGCCTCAAGCCCCGTGTCCTCACGACCGCCCTTGGCAAACACGTGAAACTCACCGCCCACGCGCTTGATATCGACCGACAGCACGACGCACTGGTCGCCGTACCGCTTGGCCGCCTCGCCGATGAGCGAGGGGTTGCGAATGGCACCCGAATTGACGCTGACCTTATCCGCGCCGCATTTGAGCACGCGGTCAAAATCGTCCAGCGTGTTGATGCCGCCGCCGACCGTGAGCGGAATAAACACGCTCTTGGCCGTTTCGCACAGAATATCGGTAAACAGTCTGCGTCCGTCGCTGGATGCGGTGATATCGTAGAACACCAGCTCGTCGGCACCGTGCTCGCTGTAATAGCGGGCAAGCTCCACGGGCGAGGACACGTCGTGCAATCCTTCAAAATTTACACCCTTGACCACGCGACCGTCGCGCACGTCAAGGCAGGGGATAATTCTCTTGGTAATCATGTATTTGCCTCCCGAATGGCCGTCGCAAGGTCAATCGCGCCCGTGTAATAGGCTTTGCCGATGATGGCACCGTAAAGACCGAGCGAGGCAAGATGACGCACGTCATCAAGACTTGAAACGCCGCCCGACGCAACGATCTGAACGTTCAGCTCGCGTGAGAGCTCGGCGTACAGCGCGCGGTTGGTTCCGACCATGGCGCCGTCCTTGGAAATGTCGGTACAAATGACAGTCCTGACGCCAAGCGACTGCATATGGCGGCAAAACTCGCGGGCGTCGCGGTCGGATTTTTCCGTCCAGCCCTTGATGGCGACCATACCGTCCTTGATATCGACACCCACGGCGATCCTCTCGCCGTATTTGTCAAGCGCCGCCTTCAAAAAGGCCTCGTCGTTGACGGCCGCCGTGCCGAGAATGACGCGGTCAACACCTGCCGAAAGGTAGGCATCGACGACGTCCATCGAGCGAATGCCGCCACCGATCTCGGTAAAGAGCGGCGTGCTCCGGGCGATGGCGCGGACGATATCGAGATTGGGCGTGTTGCCGTCGCGCGCGCCCTCAAGATCGACAAGATGGATGCAGGAGGCGCCTTGGGCGGCAAAATCACGGGCGACCGAGAGGGGATCGTCGCTATAAACGGTCATTTGGGCGTAGTCGCCCTTGAAAAGCCGAACGGCTTTGCCACCGTACAGGTCGATGGCGGGGAAAATAAGCATAGATTTCTCCTTTTTGATTACATCTCACAAAACGCTTTGAGGATAGAAAGTCCAACACTTCCGCTTTTTTCGGGGTGGAACTGACAGCCGCACACGTTGCCGCGCGCGACGGCGGCGGTTAAGTGAGCGCCGTATTCGGACGTGGCGATGACCGATCCGTCCTCGTTTTTGCCGTAGAACGAATGGACGAAATAGACGCAATCGCCCTCGGAAAGATATTTGAACAAGGGGTGCTTGTCGCCCTCAAAATGCAAGGCGTTCCAGCCGATGTGGGGGATTTTCAGCCCTGTGCCAATGACCTCGGCGATGGGTCTGACCTCGCCCTTGATGAGCCCCAGCCCCTCGTGCTCGCCGTACTCAAAGCCGCGCTCGAACAAAAGCTGCATGCCAAGGCAGATGCCAAGCAGCGGCTTGCCGCTCTTTGCCTCGGCGCAAATTACCTTGTCAAGTCCGCAGTCGCGCAGCTTTTTTGCCGCGTCACCGAATGCGCCAACGCCCGGCAGCAGAATTTTGTCCGCCGATTTAATTACATTTTCATCGGAGGTGACTATGGTTTTTGCGCCGATTGCGTCAAATGAGCACTTCAGCGAAAAGAGATTGCCCACGCCGTAGTCAATTATTGCTATCATTAAAGAACTCCTTTGGTTGAGGGAAGTGCGTCTGCATTGTCTTTGTCAATGGCAACCGCCGCGCGCAGGCTGCGTGCCACGCTCTTGAAAACACCCTCGATTATGTGGTGCGAGTTTGTGCCTGCAATTTTGCGGATGTGGAGTGTGCATGCGGCACTGCGGACAAATGCCGCGAAAAACTCCTCGCAAAGCTCGGTGTCAAAG
>JAZQMI010000051.1:0-25150 GCA_045543375.1 Eubacteriales bacterium
GCTTAATATCAGTCACTCGGCAAACGAGCTTTGGGACGTCTTTGATATCCGCCGTCGCCCGCTTGGCAAAACGCACCCGCGCGGTGTGCCGCTGCCTCAAGGAGAATATCATCTGATTGTGCTGGTCATGCTGCAAAACGACCGAGGCGAGTTTCTCATCACGCGGCGCGCACCCACCAAGGGCTTTCCCAATATGTGGGAATTTACGGGCGGCTCGGCCTTGGCAGGCGATGACAGCCTGAGCAGTGCCTTGCGCGAGATGCGCGAGGAAACGGGCATTGAGCTTGATCCGAGCAATGGTCACATCATCGCGCAGGAGCAGGCTTGGTCAGACGCCTTTGGCGATATCTGGCTGTTCCGCCAGAATTTCGATGTTGATAAGATTGTGCTGCAAGAGGGTGAAACGACTGCAGCCAAGACGGCAACGCGGCAGGAAATCCTTCGCATGATCGAGGCAGGCGAATTCATGTCGCCTTCACCCGGATTGCGAGCAGTGCTCGAGCATGGGGAATTGTCGGATATATAAAAAAGGAACCACCGTAGTGGTTCCTTTTTTGATGTCAGATCAACGCGTTCAGCGTATCCTGATACGCCTTGCATTTGGCCTCGCATTCGGCACGATCCTTGCCCTCAAGCAGATAGTAGAACTTGATCTTGGGCTCGGTACCCGACGGACGGGCAACGATGACGTCGCCGTTTTGAAGCTTGAAATAAAGCACGTTGGACTTGGGCAGACCCGTGGGAGAAGTCTTACCCGTGGCAAGCTCGGTGATGATGCTCGTCTTATAGTCGCGCAGCTCAATCACGCCGACACCGCCAAAGCTCTTGGGCGGTGCGTTGCGCAGCGCATCCATCAGCGCCGCCATTTTCTCGGCACCGTCAAGACCCTCCATATAGATCTCGACGTTGGTTTCGTAAGAGTAGCCGTAACGCTCGAACAGCGCGTCAAGCGCGTCGGCCAGCGTCATGCTCTTGGCACGATAGAAGGCGGTCATCTCGGCGATCAGCATGGATGCCACCACGGCATCCTTATCTCTGGCGTACGAGCCCTTGAGATAGCCGTAGCTTTCCTCAAAGCCGAACAGGTAAGAGAAGTTGCCGTTTGCCTCGTTGTTCTTGATGACCTCACCAATGAACTTGAAGCCGGTCAGTACGTTGTACATCTTGACGCCGTGAGCGGCACAGATCTTGGCGGCCATTTCGGAGGTCACGATGGTCTTGACAGCGTAGGGCTCGGGCGGCATGGTGCCCGTTTGCTCGTAGGCTGTGATGATATAATCGATCAGCAGAGCGCCCATCTGATTGCCCGTGATGGTAGTAAAGCTGCCGTCGCTCTTGCGCGCCATGACGCCTACGCGGTCAGCGTCGGGGTCGGTGGCAATGATGAGGTCGCTGCCCACGCGGTCAGCGATCTTGACGCCGAGCTCGAACACCTCGGGATATTCGGGATTGGGCTTTTTGACGGTAGGGAAGCCACCGTCGATGACCATCTGCTCATCAACGGTATAAATGTTCTTCAAGCCAAGGCGGCGCAGCACTTCGGGAACGAGCTTGTGTCCCGTGCCGTGAAGCGGCGTGTAAACGATGGCAAGATCGTCCGCGACAGCCTTGACAGCGTCGGGATTGACCGACTGCGCGAGCACAGCGGCAAGATACTTTTCGTCCATATCTGCGCCAAGCAGCACGATGCGACCGTCGGCAAGTGCCGCGTCGTAGTTAGCCATGTGCACGTCGTTGAAAATATCCAGCGATTGCATCGAAGCGGCGACCGTGTCGGCGTGCTCGGGCGGTAGCTGTGCGCCGTCGTCCCAATAAGCCTTGTAACCGTTGTATTGCTTGGGATTGTGCGATGCTGTGATATTGATGCCGGCCACGCAGCCCAGCTCGCGCAGCGCAAAGGAAAGCTCGGGCGTGGGGCGCAGTGCGTCAAACAGATATGCCTTGATACCTGCCTCGGCCAACACGCAAGCAGCGGTCTTGGCAAAGCACTCGGAGTTGTAGCGGCTGTCGTAGGCGATGGCAACGCCCTCGGCGGCACGTCCCTCCTTGATAATGAGGGCGGCAAGTCCCTGCGTTGCGTAGGCGACCGTGTGGACGTTCATGGCGTTCATGCCCGTTTTCATGGTGCCTCGCAGACCTGCCGTGCCAAAGGACAGATAGCAGGAAAAACGCTCACGGATCTCGTCGTCGTTGCCCTTGATGGCGAGCAGCTCGTCGCGTTCCTCGACGCTCAGACGGTCGGACGCGAGCCAGCGATTGTAGTTTTCAAGATAAGCAGTGCTCATAGGTGACTCCTTCTGCCGCCGCGTCGCGGTGGCGTTGTTGATTTTTGGATCAGCCGGCGCTCTTTTCCTCGAGATAGTGGCGTAGAGCCTGTGCGACCTGATCGGGGCAGGAGGTGGACTTCATGCCGCACAGAATACCGTCAAGGCGCTCGATGGCCTCCTGAACGGTCATACCGACAAGCAGTCTTGCCACGCCCTGCGTGTTGCCTGCGCAACCGCCCGTAAATTTGACCTCACGAATGATATCGTTCTCGACGTCAATGTCAATGTGGCGCGAGCAAACGCCGCGCGGAGAATAGGAAATGTGTTCCATCATCATACCTCTCAATCATTAAGTATAGTTTTGTTATGTTCAATATATACCAACAGGCGCAGGCAAAACAGTATGCCGGCGCCTGCGATGGACGATAGTTAATAGTCGCAGATCAGCCGTCTTGAGGCTTACTGCTCGTTTTCATTTGCTTCCGAAATGATGGGTTCAAGCACTTCCTGGGGAGCAAGCTCCTCGGCTTGTTCTTGATCGGGAGCGGTGGGATAGATCATATAGTCTTCCTTGTTCGGCTTATGGCCCTTGCGTTTTTTACCCGATAGCGCGTATGTGAGCTTGTCCCAATAGTAACGCTTGGACAGTTTGGCACTGCCTTGAGCCAAAGCTTTGACGTAATGCGGCTCCTCGCGGTAATAATCATTCAGATCAAGGGACAATCCCTTGGCACTCAAACGAGCATTGGTATATTGCTCGACGAGAGCAAGCACGACCGAGAACAGCGGAACGCCGACGATCATGCCGAACACGCCCCACAAGTTGCCCATAACCGAGATGGCAATGATGACGCACAGCGAGCTGACGCCCGTGCGGTCGCTGAGGATCTTTGGCTCGATGATGTTAGCGTCTGTCTGCTGAACAATCAGCATAATGATAAGGAACGGGATCAGCTTGGACGGATCCGAAATCAGCACGATAAATCCCGAGGGGATCGCACCGATGATGGGACCGAAGAAGGGAATGATATTGGTAATACCCAGCACGCAGGCAAGCATGGGAGCATAGGGAATACCGAAGATCGAGAAAACAATGTATTCAAGAGCACCGACGATAAACGAATCCAGAATCTTTGCACCAATGAAGCTACCGAAGGCGTTGTTTGCCAGCGATGCCGTGTCAAGAATAAATTTGGAACGTTTTTCGTTGAACACCGCACAGATCAGCTTTTTGACCTGGGCCAGTCGCTTTTCCTTGGACGCGAGCAAATAGAACGAGATGAACAGCGAGAGAATGATATTCGCTACGCTGGATACGAGCTTGGAACCGTAGGTGCTGATGTTTTTAAGGAGAACGTCAAACAATCCCGAAAGGCTGCCGATCAGCGTGCTGAACAGAGCGTTGACCTTGTCAAGAGAAAGGAACTCCTGCGCCTCACCGTCAGCACCGCCCAAAGGCAGGTTTTGGGTCAGGGAGGAAATCAGTTGGTTGATATAGGTGACGGTATTTGCAAGGTAATCGTTGAAGTTGGCAAACAGCTCCTTGATGCTGTGGATGAGCTGCGGCACGATCAGCATACCGAGCGCGGCAATGATCAGAATGAGAAACAGATAGGTCAGGAAAATGGACAGCGTCCGCTTGACGTACAGCGATTTGATGCGGCGAAGCGGGTGACGCTCGAAAAACTTCAGAATGGGGTTGCAAAGATAAGCGAGAGCCAGACCCCCGATCACGGGCGAGAGAATGGAAATCAAGCTCTTGAAATAGGAGGACAGCGCGGGCAAATTGCTGATGATATAAACGACAATAACACAGGCCGCAAAGATCACCGTTGACAACGGAAACACAATGCTGCTGCGCTTTTTTTGATTATCTTTCTGATCCATTCGTCCGCTCACCTCCATTCAAAATAATCATCGTCATTGTACATGAATAACCATAGTATATTTTACCCTTTTTTTTGCCATTCGTCAAGACCTTTGATGCGATTTTTTATAAAACTTTTATGAACTTTACGCGCAAATCGGGAAAAATCGTCACCGGGACTTGAAAAATATGTGATTTTGTGCTATATTGGAAACGAAGACAATCAAAAAAGGAGATATCCATGCAACAGATCTGCAAGAGAGCATACGCCAAGATCAACGCCTATCTTGAAGTCACGGGACGGCGTGAGGACGGCTATCATACCATACTTTCGCACATGCAAGCCGTTACGCTGCACGACGTACTGACGCTGACATGGAACGAGCATAGCGACGAGCCATTGTCGCTTGAGCTGACCGTTTCCGACCCGAGCGTCCCGTGCGATGAGAGCAATCTGATCTGCCGCGCCGTTCGTGCGTTTGCCCGTGCGGCAACGCAGCGTGGATTGATTTTGGGTGGCGTACTCGACGTGCACCTGGAAAAGAATATTCCCATGGCGGCGGGGCTTGCAGGCGGCAGCGCCGACGCGGCGGCCGCTTTGCGAGGTGTCAACGAGCTGCTGGGCGAGCCGTTCACTACGCAGGAGCTGTGCGAGATCGCCGTCACGCTGGGTGCGGATATCCCGTTTTGCGTGCGCAGCAAGGAGTGTGGCGCCATGACCGCGCGCGGCATCGGTGACGTGCTGACCGCCGCACCGCCTATTCCTGCGGACGTGTGGCTGGTCATTGCTTGCCACGGTGAGGGCGTTTCAACTCCTTGGGCATATCGAAAGCTCGACGAGCTCGGCATTCCCGACGAGCGCGTGACCGAGTGCCGCTACGCCGATTACCTTGCGACCTTGGGAAAAGGCGATCTTGGTGCACTTGCCGCGCAGACGCATAACTGCTTTGAGCAGGTCGTTATGCCCGAGCGTGAAGCGGTGGGCGTGTTGATGCGGCAAATGACGGAGCAGGGAGCGGTCCTTGCCCGCATGAGCGGCAGCGGACCGTCGGTGGTTGGCTTTTTTGCCGATGACATGGCGGCGTGCGAGTGCGCACGTGCGCTTAGCGAGCGTGGCATACGTGCGTATGCGTGCCGACCGCTTGGATGATGAATGAAATAGGGGGAAGCCGTTCATGGCTTCCTCTTTTTTTGCGAAAAATCATGGCAAGACACAGCAATATCTATTGACTTTTATGCAAGAATATAGTATAATAATACATTATAATAGGAGAACTATGCATCCCACGTATGTTTGGGATGACTAAGAGAGGTAAAAATCATGGCAGCAATGACGAGAAAACAGGCACGCGAGATCGTATTTGAGCTTTTGTTTGAAAGTGAATTTACCGCAGAGCGCACACCCGAGGAAACGTTGGCACTTGCGTGCGAGCAGCGTGAGTTCGGAGAGGACGACTATATCCGCGCTGCTTATCTTGGCGCGATGGAGCATCGCGCCGTGCTGGACGTCCTGCTCGGACGCTTTTCCAACGGCTGGAAGACGGGACGTATGTCGCGCGTCAGCCGCGCCGTGTTGCGTCTTGGCACGTATGAAATGTTGTATTGCGACGATATCCCCTCGAGCGTTTCGCTCAACGAGGCGGTCGAGCTGACAAAGAAATTTGACGATCCCAAGGCTCGCGCCTTCGTCAACGGCGTGCTCAACAGCATCAAGGACGAGATCGAGGCAAAGGGTGCCGCTGCCGTGATCGCTGCTTGCGAAGAGGGGCTTGCAGCAGCCGAGCAGACCGAGGATCATGAATAAGGTCTACGTCGGCATCGATACGAGCAACTACACCACCTCGCTCGCCCTTTGCAACGAGCAAGGAGAGGTGGTTGCCAATCTCAAACGCCCCTTGCCCGTCAAGGAGGGCGAACGAGGACTTCGGCAAAGTGACGCTGTGTTTGCGCACGTCAAAAATCTGCCGTCCCTGATGGGTGAATTGAGCAACTATTTGCACCCTGAAGGCGGTCATGCGCCGACCGTGTGCGGTATCGGGTATTCGGCCACACCGCGCCGTGAGGAGGGCTCGTACATGCCCTGCTTTTTGGCGGGCGAGGTAGCCGCCTCGTCACTGTCTGCCGCTACGGGCGCTCCTGTGCGCGTCTTTTCCCATCAGGAGGGGCACGTCATGGCGGCCTTGTATTCGGCCGGGGTTGCCGACGAGCTGACCACGCGTGAATTCATCGCGTTCCATGTGTCCGGTGGCACGACCGACGTGCTGTACGTCCGTCCCGATGCCGAGCGATTTGAGATCGAGCTGCTTGGCAGCTCACTGGATTTGCACGCAGGGCAGGCGGTTGACCGTGTGGGCGTTGCCATGGGGCTGAAGTTCCCATGCGGGCGCGAGCTCGAGGAGCTGGCAACTGCGTGTACGGAAAAGATCCCCAAGCCGCGCATTTGCGTTAAGGGGCTTGACTGCCATTTGTCCGGACTTGAAAATCTGGCGCTTGGATTGTATGAAAAGACGGGTGACAAGACACTCGTCGCCGCCTACACGCTGGACTTTATCGGTGAAACTCTGTGCGCCATCAGCAAAGAGGTGCGCGCAAGGTATCCCGATATTCCCATGGTGTTTGCCGGTGGCGTTATGAGCAATCGCCGCATTCAGAGCATGCTGGGTAAGCGGCTTAAAAACGTATATTTTTCCGAGCCTGCCTACTCGGCAGATAATGCGGCGGGCGTGGCTTTGCTTTGTCGCAGAGCATGTAATCAATCAACGTAACGAAAGGAAGTGAGCGCGTGGCCGAGGCAATTTTTACCGTATCCGAGATCAACGAATACGTTCGCATGGTGCTGGACAGCGACGCGCGACTGCGCCGCGTCTGGCTGCGCGGCGAGATTTCCAATTTCGTCAACCATTATAAAACCGGGCACTTCTATTTTTCACTCAAGGATGAGGCAAGCTCGCTGCGTGCGGTCATGTTCCGCGGCAGCAACTGTCGGTTGACCTTCGCCCCCGAGAACGGTATGCGCGTGCTGGCACTTGGTGAGATCCGTGCCTACCCGCGTGACGGACAAACGCAGATCGTCATCAGCGAGATGCAGCCCGACGGCGCAGGCTCGCTGGCACTTGCCTTTGAGCAGATCAAGAGAAGACTGGAGAGCGAGGGATTGTTCGACGCGGCACGCAAGCGTGCGTTGCCGACCTATCCCTGTCGCATCGGCGTCATCACCTCGCCGACGGGCGCGGCTATCCACGATATCATCCGTATCACGTCGCGGCGCTATCCGCTCGCCGAGATTGTCGTCTTTCCTGCACTCGTACAGGGCGAGGGGGCAGCCGCATCGCTTTCGATGGGCGTTGAATTTTTCTCGGCGGTCGACCTTGTCGACGTCGTTATCATCGGACGCGGCGGCGGCTCGATGGAAGATCTGTGGGCGTTTAACGATGAGGGGCTGGCGCGCAGCATTGCCGCTTGTCGTGTGCCCGTCATTTCGGCGGTCGGACACGAATCCGACGTGACCATTTGCGATTTTGTCGCCGATATGCGCGCACCCACGCCGAGCGGCGCGGCCGAGATCGCCGTGCCCGATAAAAACGAGCTTTTCACAATGCTTCACGCGATACGGACGCGCATGCAGCGGTCGATGGACAGCCGCCTTTCGCGTCTTCGCGAGGTGGTCGGCGTGCGCGCGGCACATCGCCTGCTTACCTCACCGCAAGCTCTGTTTGACGAGCGCCGTATGCATCTTGTGCTGCGCGAGGAGCGCTTGCGGGCACTTACGGAACGACTGCTTGAAAAAAAGCGCGCGGCACTTTCCAAAAACGCAGGACGGTTGGATGCGCTCAGTCCGCTCTCGGTGCTCTCACGCGGCTATGCCATGGTGAGCGAGGACGGCAAACAGAGTAAAACGCTGACGAGCGCAAAAGCGCTCAAGTCGGGACAGCGCGTGCGACTGCATTTTTCGGACGGCATCGCCTGCGCAACGGTCGAGACGGTTACACTTGACGCAATGGAAGGAGATTGAACATGGCAAATGCAAAACAGCAAAAGGAAGCGATCTCGTTTGAGGCGGCGCTTGCAAGACTGGATGAAATACTCACCTCACTTGAGCGTGACAACGTGCCGCTTGATGAGTTGATGAAGCTGTATGAGGAGGGCGTGGGACTTCTGCGCCTTTGCAACGAGCAGCTTGACGGTGCAGAGCAAAAGGTCAAATTGCTCAAGCTGTCACCCGACGGCACCAAAATGACGTTAGAGGACTTTGACGAGGCGACTGAGGAGGCAAGTGCGCCCGCGAGATCGCGCAAGAGCGCCAAGAGCTCGTCGGGAGAGATCGAATGATGGAAGATATGAACATTCGCACGTTGCTTGCCGACAACGCCGCGGGCGTGGAGCAGGCACTCGCGACGCGCACCGATGCGGTGGCAGCGCTTGCCGCACTCGGCTCGGACGAGGATATTGTGGAATTGCGAGAGGCCGAGGATTACAGCCTGATGGCAGGTGGCAAGAGGATCCGCCCGACTTTGGTCATCGAGGCGTGCCGCGCACTGGGCGGCAGGGCGGAGGATGCCATGCCGTTTGCCTGCGCGGTCGAGATGATACACACCTATTCGCTGATCCACGACGATCTGCCTTGCATGGATAACGACGATTTCCGTCGCGGAAAGCCGACCTGTCACAAGGTGTTTGGCGAGGCGACCGCCTTTCTTGCCGGTGACGGTCTTCTGACCGACGCATTCTCTATGATCGCCGCCAATCAGGGCGTGAGTGAGAGCGTGCGGCTTGAGGCCGTGCGCACGTTGGCCGAGGCGGCCGGTAGCACGGGTATGGTCGGCGGACAGATCATGGATATGCGTGGCGAGCGTGAGCGACTGTCGCTTGATACGCTCAAGCTGCTGCACGCCCGCAAAACGGGAGCAATGATTCGCGCGTCCGTTCAGCTTGGCGTATTGGCGGCAGGCGAGCGTCGTGGGAGCGATGCATGGAACGCGCTGACGCGTTATGCTGAGGGCATCGGTCTTGCTTTTCAGGTGGTAGACGATATTCTGGACGTGACGGCTGACCCCGCACAGCTCGGCAAAAGCATCGGTAAGGATAAAAATGCCGATAAGACCACCTTTTTGTCTTACTATACGGTCGACGAGGCTGCGGCGTATGCCCGCACGCTGACCGACGAGGCGTGTGACGCTGTGGCGCATTACGATGCGAGCGGCACGCTGCAAGCGCTGGCGCGTTATCTTGCCGAGCGCGTATATTGATTTGTAATTTTTGAGGAGGTGCGCTGTGCGCATTGACGTGTATTTGACGCAAAACGGATATACTGCCAGTCGCACACGCGCGCAGCAGCTCATTGCCGCAGGGCTTGTCGAGCTGGACGGCAAAACAGTGCGCCGACCGAGCGAGGAGCTTGACGAGGCATTGCCTCATACGGTCAACGTAGGGCAGGACATTGCTTACGTGGGACGCGGCGGATGTAAGCTGGAGGGCGCGCTTGACGCCTTTGCACTCGACGCAGACGGCGCGTGGGCGTTGGACATCGGTGCATCTACGGGCGGCTTTACCGACTGCTTGCTCCGTCGCGGTGCGCTACGCGTTTACGCCATTGATTCTGGTGAGGGACAGCTTGCCCCCTCGCTCCGTAGCGATGCCCGCGTGGTCAACATCGAAAAATGCAACGCCCGCTATTTGAACGCGGACCTGCTGGATGCCGACTTTGCGGCACACGGCGGCGCGGATATCATCGTGATGGACGTGTCCTTCATTTCGCAGACGTTCATTTTGCCCGTCCTGCCGCCGTTGCTCAAGGAGGGCGGAGATATCGTTACACTCATCAAGCCACAGTTTGAGGTGGGGCGCTCGGGCGTCGGCAAGGGCGGCATCGTCAAAGAGTCATCAAAACGGCGCGAGGCGGTCAGCCGTGTGGTAGAGGCTGCAACCATGGTTGGACTTGAACCCAAGCAGCTTATTCGTTCGCCCATCGAAGGCGGCGACGGAAATATCGAATACCTCGTCCATTTCCAAAAAGGGCAGGGCGACGCAGCGGCGTTTATCAAGACCTTGCCAAACGAGCTGTTTCGCTACAACAGATCCCTTTGACATCAATCGGCGCCAAGCGTCGGAAAGTGAGATATATTGCTGATGAAAAAAATCGCTTTGATCACCAATTTCAATATTCCGGATAAGGTCAACGCCGCCATTCTGGTGGCGCAAAAGCTGCAAAGCTATGGTTGTGAGGTCATCACACCCGCCTATAACCGCGAAAAGATCGCACGCCACCGCTTTGCCAAGGACAAGCTGGAGTTGATTTTTGTGTCGCAGGACGCTATGTACTCCGAGGCCGAGCTGCTCATCATTCTGGGCGGCGACGGCACGATTCTGGAAGCGTCGCGCCGCGCGGCCATGCGCAAGATCCCGATTCTCGGTATCAATCTGGGACATCTTGGCTATATGGCAGAGCTGGAGCTGGACGAGCTGGATTTGCTCGACGGACTGTTCAACGGGCAGTATACCGAGGAAAAGCGCTCGATGATCAGCGTGGAGATACTGGACGAGAGTAAGACGCGCATTGCGTCCTTCGCTCTTAACGAGGCGGTCATCCGCGGCGGCAGCTCGCGTATCGTCGATCTTGAAATGAGTGAGGGTGGTGAGCTCATCACCAATTACCGCGCCGACGGACTCATCGTTGCCACGCCCACGGGCTCAACGGCCTACTCTATGTCGGCGGGCGGCGCCATTGCCGATCCCCGCATCAACTGTCTTTGCGTCACGCCCATTTGCTCGCACTCGCTCACGGCTCGTCCGCTCGTTTTCCCCGATAGCGCAGTGCTGGAGATCAAAAATACCTGTCAGCGAGAGAAAATGCTGTACGTCACAGTGGACGGTCGTATCAATTACGAGCTGTATCGCGGCAACGTCGTCCGCATTACCCGCTCGTCCATGGAAACGACGCTTATCCGCTTGAAAAACTACAGCTTTTACCGTAAATTGCGCGCCAAAATGAACCGCGAATGAGCGGCAAAAAAGAGGAACTGCATATGAAAAAGAACCGTCAGGAGAAAATACTTGAACTGATCGCGCGCTATCCCATCGGCACGCAGGACGAGCTGATCGAGCATTTGGAACGAGAGGGCTGCCACGCTACGCAGGCGACTGTTTCGCGCGATATCCGAGCACTTAAGCTGGTCAAGCTGCAAGGTGAGGACGGCGGCTACCGCTACGTGCTGCCGAGCAAGGGGCAGGGCACTGCCACCACCGAAGCGCATCGTGCAAATTATCAAAGAACGTATGGGGATTCGATTTTGTCGGTCGCGTACGCCATGAATAACGTCGTGATCAAAACAACGCCCGGCATGGCGTCTGCCGTTGCTCTGGTGCTCGATCACAGCAATCACGACATGATGCTCGGCTCAGTGGCGGGCGACGATACCATTATCGTCGTAACGCGAAGCACCGAGGATTCTCGTGCGCTGGTCGACAGCATCGAGCATCAGCGTAGCTGACCCAACGACCTGCTGAACAAATCAAAGGAGGGAAATACCGTGCTGACGCATCTGCATATCGAAAATATTGCCGTCATCAAAAGCGTGGATATCGCGTTTGGCGAGGGCTTGACCGTGCTGACGGGCGAAACGGGCGCGGGAAAATCCATTCTTATCGACAGCGTCAACTTGCTGCTTGGCGGCAAATTCAGCCGTGAGATCATCAGAACGGGCGAGAGCCGTGCTGTCGTGAGCGGTGTGTTTGAGTGTTTGTCCGACGAATGCATAGCGGCACTTTCCGAGCTTGGCTACGCACCCGACGAGGACAGCACGCTGCTGCTCAGTCGCGTCATGCAGGAGGACGGCAAAAGCACTATGCGACTTGGCGGCTTGCCCATCACGGCAACACTTTTGCGCGAGGTCGGAAAATATCTGCTCAATATCCACGGACAAAATGACAATCAGCGGCTGCTTCAGCGCTCGTCGCATTTGCAACTGCTTGACGCCATGGGTGATCATATGACCGCCTTGGATGATTACCGCGCGGCATACGATAAGCTTTGCGCGTGCGATCGCGAGCTTGCCGAGCTTGGCCGCAGTGACGCCGAAAAGGCGCGTTTGCGCGAAATGCTGGATTATCAGATCAAGGATATTGACGCCGTCAAGCTCAAATCGGGCGAGATCGATGCGCTGAACCGCGAGAGGGAACGCCTGCAAAATATTGAAAAAATTGAAAAGTACGTGAATTTTACCGCGCAGGCACTGGACAGCCGCGAAAAGAGCGCGTCGGTGTCCTATCTGCTCTCGCGCAGTGCCGAGGCGTTGCGTCGTATGGGTGACATGATGCCCGACGCTGCTGCCATGGCCGAGCGACTGGACGATATGATGTATCAGGTCAGAGATATGGCCGAGGAGGTGCGCACGTGGTCGGACGGTGAGGTCGGCGACCCGACGGCACGGCTCGACGCCATCGAAGGGCGGCTGGACGTCATCTCACGCCTGCAACGCAAATACGGGCAGACGGTCGAGGACATTTTGGCGTTCCGAGATCGCGCCGCCGCACAGCTTGAGGGACTGGATACCGAGGAGGAGCGCATGGGTGCTTTGACACATCTTCGCGACGTTTTGCGGGCGGATTGCCGTGCTTTGGCCGATACCTTGCACGAGCAGCGCCGTATCGTTGCAGCGCGGCTGACCGAGCGCATTCTCGGCGAGCTTGCCTATCTCGATATGCCCAAGGTGCGCTTCGCGGTTCATATGCAGCCGACGGCGGATTTCACCGCCACGGGCTGTGACGACGTGGAGTTCTTGATCGCGACCAACCCCGGCGAGCCGCTGCTTCCCATGATCAAGATCGCGTCGGGCGGTGAGCTTTCGCGTCTGATGCTGGCCATCAAGAGCGTGCTCAACGACCGCGACGGCGTGGGTACGGTCGTGTTCGACGAGGTGGATACGGGTATCTCGGGAAAGACCTCGCGTAAGGTCGGTATTCGGCTTTGCCAGATGGGACGTGCCGTGCAGGTCATTTGCATCACGCACGCCGCCCAGATCGCCTCGCTGGCCGATACGCATTTGTTTATCGAGAAAAACGAGGTCGACGGACGCATGGAAACGAGCGTACGAACCTTGGACGAGGCAGGGCGCACCGACGAGATCGCGCGTATTTTGGGCGGCCTTGAGGTCACCGACGCGCAGCGCCGCGCCGCCGAGGAAATGATCGCTGAAAGAGCAAATATATTGAAGGAGTAATCATGCCAAAGCCCATCAAAACCAACGCCATGCGTCAGCTTGACGCGGCGAAGATTGCCTACGAGCCAAAAGAATACGAGCCCGATGAAAACGATCTGTCGGGCGTGCATATTGCGTCGCAGATCGGCTTGCCCTGCGAGCAGACCTTCAAAACGCTGGTGACAAAAGGCGATAAGACAGGCCCCGTTGTGTTCTGCCTGCCTGCTCACCGAGAGATTGATCTGCGACTGGCGGCATCGGTCACGGGCAACAAAAAGCTCGAAATGGTGCACGTCAAGGACTTATTGGCGCTGACAGGCTATATTCGCGGCGGGTGCTCGCCCATTGGCATGAAAAAGAAGTTCCCGACCTATTTTCACGTGTCGGCGCTTGACCACGAGCGCATCACGGTCAGCGCGGGCTGCAAGGGAATTCAACTGCTCATCAAGGTGGACGAGCTGTTGCATTTCACCGCAGCGCAAACGGCCGAATTTTGTCTGCCCGAATAAAAAATGTAAAAATCGCGGTTTTTACTCTTGAAAAGATAAGTGAAATCGTGTATAATATATCAGTTCAACATAAAGAAAAGGATGATTTGACATGTTAAATATCAAAGCAAAGATCGCCGACACCATTCTCGGCGGTATCAAGGGCATCTCTGCCGAGGCGGATATCTCCGCTGCGGATATTGCTCTTTGGCTCGAATATCCCCCCGACGTGAACATGGGTGACCTCGCGTTCCCTTGCTTCCGCTTGAGCAAAACGCTGCGTCGCTCGCCCGTGCAGATCGCCTCTGCCCTGGCTGAGGTGCTGACCGCGTGTGAGTGCGTGGCATCGGCTGAAAACGTCAACGGATACTTGAATATGAAACTGGACAGCGCTTATCTGACCGCTCACGTGCTCGGTGAGATCGCCGAGAAGGGTGAGAAATACGGCGCACCCGACTTTGGTAAGGGCAAGACGGTCGTGCTCGACTATTCCTCGCCCAACGTCGCAAAGCCCTTCCACATCGGTCACCTCGGTACGACTGTAATCGGTCACTCGCTCAAAAAGCTGCACGAGTTTGCGGGCTACAAGTGCGTTGGCATCAACTACCTTGGTGACTGGGGAACCCAGTTCGGTAAGCTGATTGTGGCGTACCGCAAGTGGGGCAGCCGTGAGATGGTTGAACAGGGCGGCGTTGACGCTTTGGTGGATCTTTACGTCAAGGTCAATAACGCCATTTCGGGCAATGAAGCAGAGGGCATTTCTCCCGATGCCGCACTTGCCGACGAAGCACGCGCCGAATTCCATAAGCTGGAGCTTGGCGACGAGCAAAATCTCGCGCTGTGGAAATGGTTCATCGAGATCAGCCTTAAGGAATACGAAAAGACCTACAAGCAGCTTGGTATCACCTTTGATTCCTACAAGGGCGAGAGCTTCTATACCGACAAGATGCCCGCGCAGGTGCAAAAGCTGCGCGATATGGGACTGATGCAGATCAGCGACGGTGCAAGCATCGTCGATCTGGAGGAGTACGGCATGCCGCCTTGCCTCATTCTCAAGCGCGACGGCTCGACGCTGTATCCTACGCGTGATATCGCCGCAGCGGTTTATCGCAAGCAGGAATATAACTTTGACAAGGCCATCTACGTCACGGCGGCCGCACAGAGCCTGCACTTTGCACAGTGGTTCAAAGTCGTCGAGCTGATGGGCTATGACTGGCATGAGCAGCTCGTGCACGTGCCCTACGGTATGGTGAGCATCAACGGCGCCAAGCTGGCAACGCGCACGGGTAACGTCGTGCTGCTGCGCGATCTGTTTGAGGCAGCCATTGCCAAGGTGCGCCAGATCATGGACGAAAAGAACCCTAACCTTGAGAATAAGGACGAAGCAGCCGAGGCAGTCGGCGTCGGCGCGATCGTGTTCTACTATCTGTCCAACAACCGCATCAAGGATATCAACTTCAACATGGAGGACGCCCTGAGCTACGACGGCAACACGGGCCCCTACGTGCAGTACACCTACGCGCGTACCTGTTCGATCACACGCCGTGCCGCCGAGGCCGGTGTGGTAGCGGACGGCGATCTGAGTGCCGCCACCGAGCCGCAGGAGATCGAACTGATCAAGACGCTCTCGCGCTTTGGCGAGTGCGTGGTGGGCGCTATTCGCGACTATGAGCCCAGCGAGGTGACGCGCTACATTCTTGACGTAGCGACCGCCTTCAACCGCTTCTATCACGATTGCTCCATTCTGAATGCCGAGAACGAGCAGCAGAAAAAGCTGCGTCTGGCGCTGACGGATTCGACCAAGACGGTGCTTGGCAACGCGTTCGAGCTCATCTGCCTGCGCAAGATTGAGCAAATCTAATCACTTGAAAATTATTTGAAATATACGAGGTAAAGAATATGTCCGGACATAGCAAATGGGCCAATATCAAGCACAAGAAGGAAAAGACCGACGCACAAAAGGCAAAGGTGTTTACCAAGATCGGTAAGGAGATCACCGTGGCAGTCAAGATGGGTGGCGGCGATCCCAATTCCAACTCCAAGCTGCGCGACCTGATCGCCAAGGCAAAATCCAACAACGTTCCCAACGATAACATCGAGCGCTGCATCAAAAAGGCGCTTGGCGCGCAGGACGTCAACTACGAGGAGATCGTCTACGAGGGCTACGGTCCCGCCGGTGTTGCCGTTATCGTGGAAACGGCAACCGACAACCGCAACCGCACGGCAGGTGATGTGCGCCACTACTTCGATAAGTTCGGCGGAAACATGGGTCAGACGGGCTGCGTCAGCTACATGTTCGAGCCCAAGGGCCTCATCATCATTCAGGATGAGGACGACGAGATCGACGAGGACGCACTCATGGAACTGGCACTGGATGCCGGTGCCGAGGACTTCTCGGGCGAGGACGGCGTGTTTGAGATCACGACCGACACGGCTGACGTGTTCACCGTCAAGGAGGCACTCGAGGCCGCAGGCTACGCCATTACCTCCGCTGAGCAGACCAAGCTGCCCACCACTTACGTTGAACTGACGGGTGAGGACGATATCAAGCATATGTCGCTGCTTCTTGAATATCTGGAAGACAACGACGATGTCATCAACGTTTACCACAACTGGGAGAACGAGCAGTAAGACGGAATGAAGTAACGGTGCTTCGACAAAATCCGCACCATCAAAAACACCCCCGCATACATTGGCAGTGAGATGCATTCTCACCGATATGCGGAGGTGTTTTTTTATGTGTGAATATATTGGTGTAACAACGCTGGATACGCTGTGTGAGGGCGAGCAGGCGTATCTGGAGCGGATCGACGATCGCGGAATACTTGGCAAGCGGCTGTGCGATCTTGGATGGACGCAAGGTACGCCCGTCCGCTGCGTGCGTAAAAGCCCCTTGGGCGATCCCGTCGCCTATGGCGTGCGAGGGGCGGTCATTGCGCTGCGGCGTGTAGACGGTAAAAATATTTTGGTGCGCCGTCGGGAGGAAAATACATGAGAGGGCGGCGCATGTGCACAGAGGCTGCGGCGTATACCATCGCCCTTGCGGGCAATCCCAACGTGGG
The DNA here is from genome assembly GCA_045543375.1 of Eubacteriales bacterium. Classification (GTDB taxonomy): domain Bacteria; phylum Bacillota; class Clostridia; order Oscillospirales; family CAG-272; genus SIG644. The sequence goes on from JAZQMI010000051.1 coordinate 16,879, forward strand.
AAAAAGCACGCTGTTTAACGCGTTGACGGGACTTCATCAGCATACGGGCAACTGGACGGGCAAAACAGTTAGTTGTGCCAAGGGATATTTTGAGCAAAAGGGAGCGCGCTATTGTGTTGTTGATCTTCCCGGTACTTATTCCATGCAGCCCATGTCCGAGGAGGAGAGAGCTGCCCGCGCGTTTCTTTGCTCGGGAAAGGCTGATGCCATTTGCGTCGTTTGCGACGCGCTCTCGCTTGAGCGACAGTTGATTTTGGTGCTGCAGCTTATGCGGCTGAGTGATCTGCCGTTGCTGGTCGTGCTGAACTTTACCAAAGAGGCCAAACGGCGGGGCGAGAGCATTGACGCACAGCGCCTTGAAACGGTGCTCGGCGTGCCTGTAATTGCTATTGAGGCAAAAGACAAAGGCGCGGCACGCGCACTCGGACGCGCCATATCGGAGCGTTTGATAGGTTCCCGATATGCCGAGCGAACACCGCTTTTGTCACAAGATAGCGAGCACACGCCCGAGCAGCTTGCCCTGCTTGCCCAGCGTGCAGCACAAGCGTGCACAACGCAGGTGAAGGGAAAGGGCGATGCTCGCGACCGCGCCATTGACCGCCTCTTAACAGGACGATGGACGGCGTTTCCCGTCATGCTTATACTGCTGGCTATGCTGTTTTGGCTGACACTGGTGGGCGCAAACGGACTTTCGGATCATTTGATGTCTGCCTTCACTTGGATCGAAAACGCGCTCGTTGCGCTGTGCGTTCGACTGGGTGTGCCCGATCTCGTATGGCAGCCCTTGCTCGTTGGTGTGTTTCGCACCGTGGGGTGGGTGATCTCGGTCATGCTGCCGCCTATGGCCATCTTTTTTCCGCTCTTTACTATACTCGAAGACCTTGGATATTTACCGCGCGTGGCGTTCAATCTGGATCGCGGCTTTTGCGCGGCACACGGCAGCGGCAAGCAGGCGCTGACCATGTGTATGGGCTTTGGCTGTAACGCGGTAGGCGTGACGGGATGCCGTATCATTGACTCACCGCGTGAGCGGCGCATTGCCATGCTGACCAACGCACTCGTCCCGTGTAACGGGCGTTTCCCGACGCTCATCACGCTGATCGCCTTGTTCGTCGTCAGCGGAACGGCACAGGGGGCACTGGTGCTGTCGGGCGGCATCGTGCTTTGCGTGGCAGTCACGCTGCTCGTGTCGCGGCTCTTGTCCGCCACGGTGCTGCGCGGCGAGAGCAGCTCGTTTTTGCTTGAATTACCCCCTTACCGCCCGCCCCGCGTGGGCGAGGTGATTTTGCGCTCAGTGCTTGACCGTACGCTGCTCGTGCTCGGCCGTGCGTTGTGCGTCGCTGCCCCCGCAGGGCTTGTGTTGTGGGTGCTTGCCAACGTCCGCTTGGGCGACCAAACGCTGCTTAACGCACTTGCTACCGTGCTTGATCCCATCGGGTATTTGCTCGGTATGGACGGCTGTATTTTGCTGGCGTTTATCCTTTGCCTGCCGGCAAGTGAGATCTTTTTGCCCATCGTTTTGATGATCTACCGCGCGGGCGGCTCGCTCGAGGCGCTCGGCTCGCTTGAGAGCGTCAAGGAACTGCTCGTTGCCCAAGGCTGGACGACACCGCGTGCCATATGCGTTATGCTGTTTCTTTTGTTTCATTGGCCCTGCGCAACCACGCTGCTGACTATCCGCCGCGAGGGGGGCGGATGGCGTTGGGCGGTTGTGGGAGCAGTGCTCCCGACGCTGATCGGCGCACTGCTTTGCATGATCGTAGCGGCAGTTTTTCAACTGTGGTGATGAAAAAATCCGGATTGGTACTTGCAATCCGCCCTAAAATGTGATATACTGATAACAGAAAAATATCCTTTGAACAAAATAAAGGAGGCAATATGCAGACCAAATCCTTGAAGATGAATAAACAGATCATTCCCCTTGCCATGCTTGCCGTCGCGGCGCTTTCGCTGATTGCCGCCGTGATCACGCTGATCTCGGCCATCGTGGCAGACGTTGCTTATAAAAAGGTGCTGCTGAGCATTGCGACCGTGCTGTTTTTGGCGCTGGTTGGTTTGACGTTTTACTATCTGTACCTGATGCGCGACAATGAGCCTAACTTCTTTTTGTACGATAAGACGGCACGAAAGAACATCCCGCTCGATCAGTTGACCTTTGATATTGTCAACGAGCGCATGGAGTTTTACCTCTCGCTCATTTCGGATTCGGACGAGGAGCTCTGGCAGGGCAGCGTGCTCGCCAAAAGTGACGGCTCGTTCGGCCGCGAGGAGGTCTACCGCCCCTTGGTCGCCTATAAAATGCTGTACGACCTGACCGTCCAAAACGACGATTTCTGCTGGGATCGCCTTGAATGCGCCGAGGTCACCACGGTGCGCTTGCTTACGCGTGCGCTCAAGCAGGCAGGCGACAACGATATGGCGCAGGCCATCGTTGACCTTTACAAGCGCGAGAACATCGAGGAGGGCGAAAATCTGCGCGACTTCCTCATGGGCAACCAGAAGTACCTGCGCGGAAGAATGATGCGGTACGTGAAGCAGAAGTTGGATTATTTCTATTGAGAAGCAAACGAAAAGGCACTTGCATTGCAAGTGCCTTTTCGTTATTTTACAAACTCTTGTGCCGCCGCTTTGATGTCCTCGATCGCTTTTTTTGCATCGGTCGGGCGGAAGATGGCCGAGCCGGCGACCAGCACGTTGGCACCTGCCTCGGCGCACGTAGCGGCCGTTTTGGCGTCCACGCCGCCGTCCACCTCAAGATCGATCTCAAGTCCCAGACGGTCGATCTCCTCCCGAATGGCGCGTACCTTGGGCATCATATCTGCCATAAAGGACTGACCGCCAAAGCCGGGATAAACCGTCATGACCAGCACAAGATCGCAAAGATGCAGATAAGGGAAGACAACCTCGGCGGGCGTGTCGGGGCTGATGGCAAGTCCTGCGCGGCAGCCGTTGTCATGCAAGAATTGCAGGCAGTCGGCCACGTTGTCGCAGCTCTCGGCGTGCACGGTGACAAGATCCGCACCTGCCTTGAGAAAGTCTTTCAGATAGCGCATGGGGTCGCAGATCATCAGATGTACGTCGAAAAACAGTTTGGAATGCGGACGAAGCGCGCCGATGACGGGAGCACCAAAGCTGATGTTGGGCACGAAGGCACCATCCATGACGTCGAGGTGCAGCCAATCGGCGCCGCCGCGCTCGACGCGAGCGACGTCATCCGCCAGATGTGCGAAATCGGCGGCGAGGATCGAAGGGGAGATGTGTAGCATGATATAGCCTTTCTGCGCAGTCGCGCGGTGACGGTATGTCAAGAGAAAAATGTCGAAAACGGGGGACAGATGGCAAAGAGCGGCATATACTTTCAATGTGGAAAAGGCAATGCAGACAAAGATCGCACGGTACGGCCAAGACAGTCAAAAATAAGGACGTGTACGATGAGGCGGTCGGGCGCGTGCGATGGGGATGTCACGGGTGTGGCATCCTTTTTATTTTTGAGCGGGCAGGATCAGTGCCACGGCGTGTGCCGCCATGCCAAGTCCTTCGCCCGTAAAGCCGAGGTGCTCCTCGGTCGTTGCCTTGATATTGATCTGCCCGACCTCAATGCCGAGCGCGTTCGAAAGATTGATGCGCATCTGCTCAATGTGCGGCGCGATCTTGGGGCGCTGTGCGATGAGCGTGGCGTCGATATTACCGATGTCATAGCCGTGCTCGCGGAGCAGAGCAGCGACGTGCGCGGCAAGCTTCAGACTATCCGCGCCGGCGTAAGCGGCGTCCGTGTCGGGAAAATGATAACCGATGTCGCGTAAGGCCGCCGCGCCGAGCAGTGCGTCCATGACGGCGTGCGTCAGCACATCAGCGTCCGAATGCCCGAGCAGTCCTTTTTCATAGTCGATGCGGACACCGCCAAGGATCAGCGGTCGCCCCTCGACCAAACGATGCACGTCGTAGCCGTGACCGATGCGAAAGGCAAGCTCTCTCATATGATTTCCTCCTTTTGCTCGTCGGCGCGACGGGCAAGAATGGCGTAGGCCAGATCAATGTCGCCGGGCGTCGTGATCTTGATGTTTTCCTTGCCGCAATCGACCAGCGTGACGGGGTGTCCCACAGCTTCGAGCAGCGCGTTGTCGTCGGTCGCTTCAACGCCCTTTTCCTTGGCGTAGTAGGCCGCAGCGCGGTAAAGCGTGAGCGAGAAGGTCTGGGGCGTTTGCGCCAGCCAGACGCGTCCTCGGTCGGGCGTAGAGATGGCGCGTCCTTTGTTGTCGGTCAGCTTGACCGTGTCGGTCGCGGGCACGGCGGCAGACGCCGCACGAGTGCGGTAAGCGGTCAGATTGACGAGGTCGATCTGCTCCGGCGTAATCAGACAGCGCGCACCATCGGCAATGGCAACAAAGCGCGTCTTGGGCGAGATAACCGATAAGCCATGCATGACCGATGCCTGACGCGTTGCGCCGCCTGCGGTGATGCGTTTCAGTTTGGTGATCTTATATTGCTCGGCGAGTGTACGGAAGGTGTCAAAATCCTCACGGCGTGCGATGAGCACGATCTCCTGTACCGTGACGGCACGCTCATAAGCAAGCAGAGTGCGTGCAAGAACGGGAATGCCGTCAATTTCCAACAGTTGCTTGGAATTTGCCGAACCCATGCGCGTGGAAGAGCCGGCGGCGGCGACGAGCGCCGTGGTAAAATGCTTTGCCGGCTTGCCTGCGACGGTGCGGAGCAGCTCGGCCGTATCAAAAGCCAATTCATTTGCTTTGCGGCGCTTCAATGTACTCACCTTCCTTTTCGTAACGTTTGAAAAGATTATTTGCCTTCAAGTGCCGTCAGCATGTCGACGCGCGCCTGATGGCGACCTCCCTCGTACCGTGCGTTCAAAAAGGCGTCGACCAGCTCAAGGGCCACGCCCTCACCGACTACGCGTGCGCCAAAGCACAATACGTTGGCATCGTTGTGCGTGCGGGTCGCTGCGGCGCTGAACGTATCGGAGCAGCAGGCCGCGCGAATGCCACGATGCTTGTTGGCGGCCATGCTCATGCCAATGCCCGTGCCGCAGATCAAAATGCCCAGAGGCGCCTCGCCGTTCTGGATTTTGACGCAGGCGGCGTGTGCGATCTCGGGATAGTTGCACGAGGCAGTGGTGTAGGTTCCGACGTCGTCAACGTCGTAGCCCTTATCTTGCAGGTGGGCGACGACCTTATTTTTCAGTTCCACGGCGGCGTGGTCGCAGCCAATGACAAGTCTGTTGCTCATGAGTATTGTTCCTTTCGGTGAAAAAATTATGTGATGACCGTTTGGTCAGCTTCAACAGTGTTGTTCGGCCTCAAGACGCTCCATGCGCTCGCGCTCGGCCTGGCAGGGGCGCAGGTAGACGGGAACGAGCTGCTCGTGCGTCGTGCGCACGCCCTCGCGGTAAAGTCGCAGAGCGACCTGCGCGACCGAATAGGCGTTTTGCGGACGGGATACGACGGGCGTCGTACACAACAGATGTGCGCTTTGCGTCAAGAGACGGTGCGAAAGATCATAGCCGTCACCGACCAGATATACGGGACTGCCTTGTTTGGACAGCTCGCAGTCAAGATCGGCGAGCGCGATGGCGCGGTCGTCACAAAGGCGCGTCAGAGCACCGTCACGGCATTCAAACAATGCGTTGTAGACCTGATTGCGTCGGGCGTTCATGACAGGGCAGATCAGCCCGTCAAAGCCGATGAGATTATAAGCAAGGGCTTCGAGCGTGGACACGCCGATGCAGGGAATATCCGTGCCAAAGCCAAGTCCCTTAACCGTCGAAGCACCGATGCGGACACCTGTGAAAGAACCGGGACCTGCCGAGCAGGCGAGCAGCCCCATATCGTGCGGGCATAGTTCAAAGCGAGCGAGCGTTTGTTCGATCAGCGGCAGCAGCGTCTGCGAGTGCGTGTTACCGTTTTCTACCGTCGTCAGCGAGAGCAGACGCTCGTCGTCGCAAAGCGCAACGCTGGCGGCAATGGCCGTGCTGTCAAGCGAGAGAATATACACGTGCTATCCTCCTTGTACATTCAAAGCTCCGATTGCTCTTGCGTCACCGTAACGGTGCGCCGATCGGGCAGGGCAGCGTCACTCTTTTCAATGAGGACGCGCAAAAACTGGTCCGGCATGCCGTAAGGAATGTTTTCACTCCACTCCACAAGGCAAATGCCGCGGTCAAGATAATCGTCGTAGCCAATGGAATACAAATCGTCCTCCGAGGTGATGCGATACATATCAAAATGAAAGACGGGTGGCATACGGCGGTCGGTACGGTACTCGTTGACCAGCGCAAAGGTGGGCGAGCGAACGGGTGCACCGGGCGCAATGACGGACGCAAAGCCACGCACAAAGGCGGTCTTGCCCACGCCGAGATCGCCCGCAAGGGCGATATAGCGAGGGAGCGACGGCTCGTCCAGCATATACTGAGCCAAACGTGCGCCAAACGCTTCGGTCTGCTCGACGCTGTCGGTCTGTATCGTGATGGGAAAATCCATGTCGCTCCTCCTATGCTTTATTTACTCTTTTTCAGGCTTTCTTTGGTTCCGTCGGGACGCTGAATGACGGTGTGATCAAGCTGATTGGCAAACGACGCGCGAAATTCCGCAATGTATTCGGCGCGAAGCGCGGCCTGCTCATTCTTTTCGGCATCGGTCAGCCCCTCGGGCGTTTTGGATTTTTTAGCCAGCTCGTTGATGCGGGCAATTTTTTCTTTTTCCATGATTGATAGGCTCCTTGTCAGTTGCCGTGATACAGCTTTTTGGTTTGGTAAACGGGATCGCAGGTCAGATTGCAGCCAAGCCGCTTGAAAACGTTTTCATCCACAGCGGCAAGCAGCACCGACGAGTGTACCTCACAGCCGCGCAGCTCTTCGAGCTTTTCCATGCAGCGTGCGGCGTTCTCGTCCGTCGTAGCACAAATGGAAAGGGCAATGAGCACCTCGTTGGTGTGAAGGCGAGGATTGTGATTACCCAGATGCTTGAGCTTGAGTGCTTGCACGGGCTCAAGAATTTCGGGCGAAATGAGCTTAACGGACTTGGGCATACCCGCCAGCTTTTTGACGGCATTGAGCAGGCATGCCGACGATGCACCCAGCAACGGTGTTGTCTTGCCCGTTACGACCGAGCCGTCGGGTAGCTCGATGGCAACGACGGGCGCACCCGTTTCCGTGGCGCGTGCTCTGGCAGGCTCGACGCAAGCGCGATCGAGCGCACGAATGCCGAGCTGTTGCATGAGAAGCTCGATCTTTTGTACTTCATTATCGCTTCCCATGTCGCGACGGCGGTTGCACAGCGCACCGAAATAGCGGCGAATGATCTCGCCCTTGGCGGCCTCGCGGACAGCCTCGTCGTCAAAAATACAGTTGCCAACCATATTGACGCCCATATCGGTGGGAGATTGATAGGGGCACTTGCCGAGGATCTGCTCAAACATGGCACGCAGCACGGGGTAGATCTCCACGTCGCGGTTGTAGTTGACCGTCATCTCGCCGTATGCGCGCAGATGGAAAGGGTCGATCATGTTCATGTCGTTTAGATCGGCCGTGGCCGCCTCGTAGGCGATGTTGACGGGATGGTCAAGCGGTAGATTCCAGATAGGGAAGGTCTCAAATTTCGCATATCCTGCGCGAATGCCGCGCTTGTGATCGTGATAGATGTTGGAAAGGCAGGTCGCCATTTTTCCACTACCCGGACCGGGGGCGGTCACCACGACGAGCGAGCGCGAGGTTTCGATATAATCGTTTTTGCCGTAGCCCTCGTCGCTGACGATAAAGGGAATATCGTTAGGGTATCCGGGGATGTCGTAATGGCGGTAAACGCGCAGCCCCAGATCGGTCAGCTTTTTCTCAAAGGCGACTGCACTGGGCTGAGCTTGATAGCGCGTCAGCACGATGCTGCCAACGTACAGCCCGAAGCCGCGGAAGGCGTCGATCAAGCGCAACGTTTCCAGATCGTATGTGATGCCCGAGTCGCCGCGCACCTTGTTTTTCTCGATATCCGAGGCGTTGATGGTCATAACGATCTCAGCCTGATCCTTGAGCTGCAGCAGCATACGGATCTTAGAATCGGGGGCAAAGCCGGGAAGAACGCGTGCGGCGTGGAAATCGTCAAACAGCTTGCCGCCAAACTCCAGATACAGCTTGCCGCCAAATTGTGCGATTCTCTCGCGGATCTTCTCAGACTGTGTGAGAAGATATTTTTCGTTATCAAAGCCGATGCGATTCATATGCCTTACGCTCCTTTTTTGTCCACCGTCGGGTGAATATAAAAATACA
>JAZQMI010000052.1:0-3252 GCA_045543375.1 Eubacteriales bacterium
GTAGGTTGCGCCGACCTCCTCAACCATGACCTCGTAAGTGACACCGTTAACGGTTACGTTATATTGCTTCATTATTATTTACCAACCTTTCTATCAGTTCAAATTCGGTTTTGGAAATCAGGTGCGGTTCCAAGGGTGATTGCCCGTGGAACGGCGGAAGGAAACGACGCGGAAGCCACCGGCGGGAACAGTTCCCTCCTCGGCCATAGCTGCGCTGATGGCTGCCGTAATGACCGCGATGAGTACGTCGTTGTTGTTCTGTGCAGGAGCAGCAGGAACAGGGGCAGGCGTGGGAGCTACGGGCGCAGGAGCAGCTTTGCTGTGTGCAGCCTCGATCTCCTCTTCCCTGCGGTGTCTGGGCATGTCGTAGAACACGACGCGCGACAGCTCAAGAACGCCCCAAAGAAGCGCCAACACCACGAACACCATGCCAAGGCCGACGATGAGCATACGCAGCGCATAGCCCAATCGTTCATCCATCGGCATATTGTTTGCGGTCAGCAGATAGATCATATTCCAGTTCATGGATCAAACCATCCTTTCTTACCGATCAAAGCGGCAGAGCGGCATGACGGCGCGTGGGAGCGACGTTCGTTTTTGCAGCCAGCATGTAGATGGCCGAGCAAAGTCTTGCGCGAAGCTCCTCGGGAGCTACGATGTCATCAATGTCACCGTTAGCAGCGGCCTTTTCGGGCACGGCGTAGGTGTCAATCCATTCCTTCTCAACGTCCTCACGGGTGGTATCGCTCGTCACCTTATCGTTCCATACGAAGGCAACCGCCTTATCGGGAGCCATGGTCGAGATCACTGCATTGGGCAGTGCGAACGCAACGTCAGCACCAAGCGCTTTGGCGCCGAGCAGCGTGTATGCAGCACCGTAAGCCTTACCGGTCACGACGGTGATCTTAGCACAGCTTGCAGTAGCATAAGCACTTGCCAGCTTACCGAACACGGCAGCGGCGGGAGCAGCCTGCGCGATCTCATCGACCGAGATACCCTCGGAATCGACCAGCGTAACGAGCGAAATACCGAAGCAATCGCAGAAGTTGATAAACTTGGTTGCCTTGCGGGCGGCATCGACCGTCAGTGCACCGTGCGCGTAGACCAGACCGACCGTCTCGCCGCCCATACGGCCAAGCGAGGTGGTCAGCTCGGGAGCAAAGTCGGCATAAAGCTCAACGGCGTTCTCGGCGTCAAAGAGTGCTTTTGCCAGATCCGCATCGGCAGCGATGGGGCGACCGGCATCGTCAGCACAAGCAACGGCGCGGTCGCAGTTGTTCTGCGGCAGCAGCTCAATCAGCTCGCGCACCTTAGCGGCAGCGCACTTTTCGCAGTTGCAAACGGCAGCAGCAAGTCCGCTTGCAGCAGCAGCCTGGGCGGTTGCGGTATTCTCGCCCAGAATAAAGGGCGAGGTGATGTACATCTGAGTCTTATCCTTGACGGTCAGTACGATATCGAACATGGATGCCGCAACGGCAGCCACACCGGCACAAACGCCCTCGATCACGGCGATCTGAGGAACAATGCCCGACGCTGCGCTGACGCAAGCGAGCCACTCGCCGTATGCACCAAGCACGGCGCTTCCCTCGTAGACTGCAGCACCTGCGCTGTCAAACAGACCAACGATGGGTGCTCCGTTCTTAAGTGCCATGTCATACAGCATGCGAAGCTTTTTCGCACCGGCTGCGTCCATAGCACCCTTCATTCTGTCCATGTCCTGCGCGAAAGCAAAGACCAGCTTTCCGCCCATGGAGCCGTAACCGCAGATCACGCCATCATACGCGTCAGCCGATGCGGAGCTGCGAACGTACGCGCCCAGCTCAACAAACGTACCGGCATCGAACAACGAACGGATCTTGTCGTTTCCGACGGTAGTGTTTTTGTCCATAATAACCTCCATATTGCATTCAGAGAACGACCGATTTTTGCCCCTTTTTCGGCAAAAAACCATATTCCCCGATTATAATGTAATTATACTTCATTCCGAATACTTTGTCAAGTATTTGACAAAATTTTCTTGCGCTTTTTGCTTTGAATATTTTCAAAAAGCAGTGTCTTTTTCACCAACAATAAAAAAATACCGTAAAATTTGCAACTTTATCATTTACAAGATTGCAAAAGTATGATATGATAGATGTAGCGATTCTATATCAAGAAAGGAGCACGCGCGTATGGCAACTATTATCCCCTTGGCGGTCGGTGACGTTCTGGAGCTGAAAAAGCCCCACCCCTGCGGCAAATCGCGCTTTGCGGTGCTCCGCGTGGGCAGCGAGGTGCGCGTCAAATGTGAGAATTGCGGACGCGATATGACGCTTGACCGCATCAAGCTCGAAAAAGCGATCAAGCACCGTTTCCCTGCCGATACGGGTGAAAATCAGTAAGAAAGGTCTTTCATTATTATGTTTTATTACGTTTCGGGCATTCTCGCCCATCTGACCCCTACCTTTGCCGTCATCGACGCGGGCGGTGTGGGCTACAAAATGACCATCAGCCAGAATACCTACGAGTCGCTTCCCCGTTCTGCGGGCGGCGAGGCTGTGAGCGCACAGCTTTATACCTATCTGTCCGTCCGCGAAGATGGTATCGAGCTGTTTGGCTTTGCCGGTGAGGCAGAGCTTTCCACCTTCAAAATGCTGCTGGGCGTGTCGGGCGTAGGTCCTAAAGCTGCCATTTCCATTTTGTCGCTGCTGACGCCCGAAAAATTTGCTCTTGCCGTCTGCACCGACGATAAAAAGACCATTGCCAAGGCAAACGGCATTGGTCCCAAAACGGCAGCACGTATCATTCTTGAGCTGCAGGACAAGCTGCTCAAGGAGGCTCCCGCCGAGCGCACCAATCAGACGATCGCCGTCGCCATGACGACGGGGGGCACGGCTACAGGCAAGCTAAGTGAGGCGCAGGATGCCCTCATGGTACTGGGCTACAACCGCTCCGAGGCGCTTTCCGCGCTGCAGTCCATTGATATATCCGGCATGGAGCTTGAGGATATCATCCGAACCGCGCTCAAAAAGCTCATGAAATAACGCTTGAAAGGACGGTAATCCACCATGAACGCTGACGAATTTGATTTTGAAAACCGCATGATGAGTGCCGACTATCAGCGCGGTGACGAAAACGAGGAAAACAGTCTGCGCCCCAAAACGCTTGCCGACTACATCGGTCAGGATAAGGTCAAGGACAACCTCAAGGTCTACATTGATGCCGCCAAGCTGCGCGGTGATTCGCTCGACCATGTGCTGCTCTACGGCCCTC
>JAZQMI010000053.1:0-9868 GCA_045543375.1 Eubacteriales bacterium
GGCAGACGTGGTAGGCGCAGCCGATCTCCTTGGCGAGCTTCAGGTCACGCGCGATGGGACCCCACTCGCTCTCGGAGCAAATGCCGCGATGACCGTGCCCGGCGGCGTAGACGCCGTCGTGAATGTAGCCTCCGCGCAAAAGGGAATTGTCCTCGCAGTGCGCCACGATGACCTTGCCGAGCGCCTTGGCGCGCAGCATGGCGGCACGCATCATATCCTCACTTTGCACACCGCGTCCGTCGTCCGAAAAACCGGCGACGTTGTCTGCCATGGCCTCCATGTCGGAGAGTGCCTCACCTCTCTGACCGACCGTGATGGCACCGTAGGGGTAGACGTGAATGCAGGCGTCCCGCTCGATGATGGCGAGCTGCTCGCCCAAATGCTCGGCACTGTCGGGCACGGGGCTTAAGTTGGGCATGGTGCATACGGCAGTGTAGCCGCCGCGTGCGGCTGCCAGCGAGCCGCTTCTGATGGTTTCTTTATAAGAAAAGCCCGGCTCGCGAAAGTGCACGTGCACGTCGCAAAAACCGGGAAAAATCGAATATTCGGGAGAATTGAGGACAGAAAGTCCGTCATGGGACAAAAAGACGGTATCAACGATGGAACGAAGACGACCGGAGCAGCGATCAAAGATGTTTGCCTGCATCGTGTTTGCCATGGTGAGCCTCCTTTTGAACGTTTACGCGTCGGGCGTTATGCCCTCTTTGCATATTTAAGTTATTATATCACAAAACGCGCGCGTTGTCAATCGTCGGCGCGGTGTTTTTTACAGATATTTTGACGATTTTTTTCGTCATTTCGTTGTGGCGCACCGACAAAGTGACGAAGTTTTGATTTTACACGCCCGCAGGGGGCGAAAAGACAAAAAATATCATTATATTTATTGACAAAACGGGACGCTTGTGCTAAAATATATAATCTATAACTATTATCAAAAACAATCCAAGCCATATATTCCAAGGAGGAAAACAAAATGTCTGACAAGACCATCCCTTACAAGATTTATCTGGAAGAGAGTGAGATGCCTACCGCGTGGTACAATCTGCGCGCCGACATGAAAAACAAGCCCGCTCCGCTGCTCGATCCCAATACGCGACAGCCCATGACGGCAGAGCAGCTTGCTCCCGTCTTTTGCGACGAGCTGATCCGTCAGGAGCTGGACGAGGATAACGCCTATTATCCCATTCCGCAGGAGATCCGTGATTTCTATAAAATGTACCGCCCCTCGCCGCTCGTACGTGCGTACTGCCTGGAGAAAAAGCTGGGCACGCCCGCCAAGATCTACTACAAGTTCGAGGGTAACAACACCAGCGGCTCTCATAAGCTCAACTCGGCCATCGCGCAGGCGTATTACGCCAAGCAGCAGGGTCTTCGTGGCGTGACGACCGAAACGGGCGCGGGTCAGTGGGGCACGGCACTTTCCATGGCGTGCGCTTACTTTGATCTGGACTGCAAGGTCTACATGGTCAAGTGCTCGTACGAGCAAAAGCCGCACCGCCGCGAGGTCATGCGCACCTACGGCGCGTCGGTCACGCCCTCGCCCTCGACCGAAACCGAGGTCGGTCGCCGCATTCTTGAGGCGCGCCGCGGTGCGACGGGCGGCCTTGGCTGCGCCATCTCCGAGGCGGTCGAAACGGCGGCAGGTAAGCCCGGTTACCGCTACGTGCTCGGCAGCGTGCTCAATCAGGTCATGCTGCATCAGTCGGTCATTGGTCTTGAGGCCAAGACGGCCATGGACAAATACGGCATCAAGCCCGATATCATCATCGGCTGCGCCGGTGGCGGCTCCAATCTGGGCGGCCTGATCGCTCCCTTTATGGGCGAGAAGCTGCGCGGCGAGGCGGACTATCAGTTCATCGCCGTTGAGCCGGCGTCCTGCCCGTCCCTGACGCGCGGCGTCTACGCTTACGACTATTGCGACACGGGCATGGTATGCCCTCTGTGCAAGATGTACACGCTGGGCAGCAACTACATTCCCGCCGCCAGCCACGCAGGTGGTCTGCGCTACCACGGCATGAACCCCACGCTCTCGCAACTGTACGCCGACGGTCTGCTCGAGGCACGCTCGGTTGCCCAGACCGAGGTGTTCGCCGCCGCCGAGGAGTTTGCCCGCGTGGAGGGTATCCTGCCCGCACCCGAGAGCTCGCATGCCATTAAGGTTGCTATTGACGAGGCGCGCAAGTGCATCGAAACGGGCGAGCAAAAGACCATTCTGTTCGGTCTGACCGGCACCGGATATTTCGACATGGTGTCCTACGAAAAATTCCACAACGGCGTCATGACCGACTACCTCCCCACCGACGCCGAGCTCGAGGCAGCAAGAAAGACGCTGCCCGAGGTGTAAAGGAGAAACGGATATGAGCAATTACAACATCGAAACCAAATGCGTTCAGGGCGGCTACACCCCCGCCAACGGCGAGCCTCGCCAGATCCCCATCATTCAGAGCACCACCTTCAAATACGCCAGCAGCTCGGATATGGGCAAGCTGTTTGACCTGGAGGCCTCGGGCTATTTCTATACCAGACTGCAAAACCCCACCAATGAGTCTGTCGCGGCCAAGATCTGCGAGATGGAGGGCGGCACGGCCGCCATGCTGACCTCGTCGGGTCAGGCAGCCTCCTTCTATGCTGTCTTCAATATCGCCTCGTGCGGCGACCACGTCGTGTCGTCCTCGTCCATCTACGGCGGCACGTATAATTTGTTCGCCGTCACCATGAAGCGCATGGGCATCGACTTCACCTTCGTGTCGCCCGACGCGACCGACGAGGAGCTGGACGCGGCCTTCCGCCCCAACACCAAGGCGGTCTTTGGTGAAACCATCGCCAACCCCGCGCTGACCGTGCTGGACATCGAGCGCTTTGCCGCCGCTGCCCACCGTCACGGCGTGCCGCTCATCATTGACAACACGTTCGCCACGCCCGTGGGCTGCCGCCCGTTTGAGTGGGGCGCCGACATCGTTACCCACTCGACCACCAAATACATGGACGGTCACGGCGCGGCCGTCGGCGGTTGTATCGTTGACAGCGGTAAGTTCGACTGGACCAAGTATCCCGACAAATTCCCCGGTCTTTGCACGCCCGACGAAAGCTATCACGGCGTGACCTACACCGAGCGTTTCGGCCTTGAGGGTGCTTACATCACCAAGGCGACCGCCCAGCTCATGCGCGACCTCGGTTCCATCCAGTCGCCCCAGCATGCGTTCTATCTTAACCTCGGTCTGGAAAGCCTGCACGTGCGCATGAAGCGCCACTGCGAGAACGGTCTGGCCGTTGCCAAGTATCTGCAAAGCGACGACCGCATCACCTGGGTCACCTACCCCTCTCTTGAGGGCGACAAGTATTACGAGCTGGCCAAGAAGTATCTGCCGAACGGCTCGTGCGGTGTCGTCAGCTTTGGCGTCAAGGGCGGCAGAGCCGCTGCCGAGAAATTTATGGGCGCGCTCAAGCTGGCCGCCATCGAAACGCACGTGGCGGATGCCCGCACCTGCTGCCTGCATCCCGCCTCGGCCACTCACCGCCAGATGAACGACGACGAGCTGCGCGCCGCAGGCGTGTCCCCCGACCTTGTCCGCTTCTCGTGCGGACTGGAGAACGCCGACGATCTGATCGCCGATATCAAGCAGGCGCTCGACGCGGCCTTTGCGTGAGGTAAGCCATGCCCATCAAAATTCCGAACGATCTGCCCGCCGTGCAAACGCTGGCCAACGAAAATATTTTTGTTATGACCGAAACGCGGGCCATCACGCAGGATATCCGACCCTTGAAGATCCTGCTGCTCAATCTGATGCCCAAAAAGATCGAAACCGAAACGCAGCTCTCGAGATTGCTCGGCAACACGCCGCTTCAGATCGATCTTGAGCTCATCAAGACCAAGACGCACCAGTCCAAGAACACGTCCGAGGAGCATATGCTCGCCTTCTATAAGACGTTTGACGACGTCCGCGACCGCACCTTTGACGGCATGATCATCACGGGCGCGCCCGTCGAGCTGATGCCGTTCGAGCAGGTTGAATATTGGGACGAGCTGTGCGAGATCATGGAGTGGTCCAAGACGCACGTGCACAGCACCTTCCACATCTGCTGGGGCGCGCAGGCGGGACTTTACTACCACTTCGGCATCGACAAGCAAATTCTGCCTGAAAAGATCTCGGGTGTCTATCCGCACACGGTAGATTATAAGCGTTCCATTCTGTTCCGCGGTTTTGACGACACCTTTATGGTACCCCAGTCGCGTCACACCACCATTCGCCGCGAGGACGTCGAGGCGTGTGCCTCGAAGGGGCTCAAGCTGCTTGCGTCGTCCGAAGAAACGGGCGTTTACGCCATGGCGACCGAGGGAGGCAGACAGGTGTTCATTACAGGACACTCGGAATACGACGCCGAAACGCTCAAAAACGAGTACGTGCGCGACCTCGGTGCGGGTCTTGACCCCATTGTGCCCAAAAACTACTTCCCGAACGACGATCCTACCAAGACGCCGCTTGTCACCTGGCGCTCGCACGCCAATCTTCTGTACTGCAACTGGCTCAACTATTTTGTCTACCAGACCACGCCGTACGATATAACCGAGATTCAGTGAGCGCATGACGCACACGCCTAATTCATTATAAAAGTTTTGGCTCGAGCCTTTTTCAAAAGGCTCGTGGGTCAAGGGCAATCTCCTCGCTGCACTCGCACGCGAGTGCGACGCTCGGCGCAAATTTGCTTCGCAAATATTGCTCCGTCCCCCGCCCTTGTCGCCCTCCGCAGAGGGCGAAATTCCCTTATACTTCCCAAGCGCCCGAAAGGGTGAATTTTTCGCAAAGCGAAAAAGAGGGGAAACCACAAGTGGGGTTTCCCCTAAAAAGAGCAACGGCACGCCCTTTCAGCCGCGTTCCGCGGCAGCTCCCCCGAGGGGGGAGCCGATCTCTCGTAGCCGTCGCTAACCCCTACCTCGAAAGGAGAAAGATCCCCATGCAAATGACAGGAGCAAAAATCTTACTGGAATGTCTCGTTGAGCAAGGCGTTGACACCGTCTTCGGCTATCCCGGCGGCACCATTCTCAACGTCTACGACGAGCTGTACAGCTACGGCGATAAGATCAACCACGTGCTGACCTCGCACGAGCAGGGCGCGGCGCACGCCGCTGACGGCTATGCGCGCAGCACGGGCAAGGTGGGCGTGTGCTTCGCCACGTCGGGTCCCGGTGCGACCAACCTGACCACGGGCATCGCAACGGCCTACTACGATTCCTCGCCCGTCGTGTTTATCTCGTGCAACGTTGCCGAGAACCTCATTGGCAAGGACTCCTTCCAGGAGGTCGACATCACGGGCATCACCATGCCCATCACCAAGAGCAATTACATGGTCACCCACGTGGACAAGCTGGCGGAAACGGTGCGCGAGGCGTTTGCCGTTGCCCGCAGCGGCCGTCCGGGTCCCGTGTTTATTGACATTCTGAAAAATGCGACCGCCGAGGTCACCGACTTCGAGCCGCTGCCGCCCGAGCAGCACTTCAAGGACGGTCGTCTTGCCACGCTCATGGCGCGGGATGCCGACAAATTCGAGGCACCCACGCCCGACGCCGACGATATTGCAGCCGTGATCGAAATGATCAACGAGGCCGAAAAGCCGCTCATCATTTGCGGCGGTGGCGTCGTTCGCGGCCGCGCGCACAAGGAGTTTGCCGCCTTTGCCGAAAAGCTGGACGCACCCGTCGCCATCACGCTCATGGGCGCGGGCGGCTATCCCGGGGACGGCCCGCTTGCCACGGGCATGGTCGGTATGCACGGCTCACAGGCGTCCAACCACGCCGTTGCGCAGTGCGATCTGCTGATCGCCGTCGGCTGTCGCTTTTCCGACCGCGTGGCGCTCAACCCCGGCAATTTTGCCAAGCAGGCGCGCATCGTTCAGATTGATATCGACCGCTCCGAGATCAACAAAAACGTCATGGTCGACCGCCACATCATCGGCGACGCGGCGCAGGTGCTGACCATTCTGAGCAGCAAGCTCAAGCGATTTGATCACACCGACTGGAAGCATCAGGTGTTCGCGCACCCGACCGAAACGGTCTACGAGGAGGGCGGCGACCATCTGACGCCCAAGCAGATCCTTGAAACCATTGCACGCCTTGTCCCCGAGGACACGGTGGTAGCGACCGACGTCGGTCAGCACCAGATGTGGTCGATCCAGCATTTCCATTTTGGATATCCGGGTCAGCTTCTCACCTCGGGCGGATTTGGCACCATGGGCTTTGGTCTGGGTGCCGCCATCGGTGCCAAGGTCGGCAACCCCGATAAGACGGTCATTCACGTCACGGGCGACGGCTCGTTCCGCATGAACTGCAACGAGCTGGCCACCGAGCAGCATTACGATATTCCCGTCATTACCTTCGTGTTCAACAACCAGACGCTGGGTATGGTGCGCCAGTGGCAGACGCTGATCTATAATAAGCAGTATTCGCAGACCACGCTGACGCATGGGCCCGACTTTGTCGCGCTCGCCCAAGCGTATGGACTGAAGGGCCGCCGCGTGTCCAATGTCGAGCAGCTTGAGGACGCCATTCGCGACGCGCTCGACTTCGGTCACGGCTACGTCATCGATTGTACCATTCAGATGGACGAAATGGTTCGTCCCATGGTCGGCGGCGGTAGCCCCATCACCAAGTTTATCATTTGCTAAGGAGGACAACGCACATGGATGAAATCAAAAGACAAACGCTGGTCGTGCTCGTTGACAACGAGGCGGGCGTGCTCTCGCAGGTGTCCAGACTTTTCTCGCGTAAGGGATATAACATCGAGTCGCTTGCGGTGGGCGCCACCGAACGCCCCGACCTTTCGCGCATCACCATCGAGGTCATGACCGACGATAACCACGTCGCACTCTTGTCCAATCAGCTCCGAAAGCTCATTCCCGTTCATTCGGTCAAGCTGCTCACGCCGCAAAAGTCTATCCGCCGCGAGTTTATCATCATCAAAATGAAGACCCCGAACGCCGACCGCCGCAACGAGATCATTCAGATCGCGAATATCTTCCGCGCGTCCGTCATCGACGTTACTACCTACTCGGTGTCACTTGCCCTTATCGGCGAGGAAGCCAAGATCGAGGGACTTCTTGACCTGTTGCGCGAGTTCGAAATCATGGAGCTCGTCCGTACCGGCGTCATCGCCCTCGAACGCGGAGAGACCACCATCTACGAGCAGACCAAGGAGAGAGGCGAGTTCAGCCATAGTAAGGTGCAGTAAGGGGGACGGATTTAGGGGAACTTTTTGGAAAACCGAATTGGCGCACGCGCCAATTCACAAAAATTCCCTTTGGGAATTTTTAGAGTTCCCCTAAGACCCCTCAAAACTTTATGGGAAAAAGAAAAGGGTTGGCGCGATCGCTATCTTCCTTTAGCGCAACAACTTCTATGCAGAATTGGGGCTCTCCTCGCTGCATTCACAAGTGAATGCGACGCTCGGTGCAAATTTGCTTCGCAAATATTGCTCCGTTCCCCCCTACCCCAAAAGTTAGCATCGAAGTTCAAACATATGGCAACAGTGCCATCACACCCATCTTGGGCGCGCGATATTGCGCACAAGATGGAGGCGTATCGCCAAATAGAACCTTTGAGCGCCGCCTTTTCAGCGGCGCGAACAGATGCGCGGCAACGCCGCGCGGGTTAAAGGGCTTGCCCCTTACACGTTTTCTTGGTTACTTCTTTGACGTGTGTCAAAGAAGTAACACAAACCATCGCCGCCGCGTTGTGGCGGCGACCAACCAAAAGAAAGGAACACACCATGAATTCCGATAACATCAAGCTTGGCGTCGAGCGCGCCCCCAACCGCAGTTTGCTCTATGCTCTGGGTCTTACCAAGGAGGAGATCGAGCGCCCCCTCATCGGCGTCGTCTGCTCGTATAACGAGATCGTCCCCGGCCACATGGATCTTGACAAGATTGCCGAGGCGGTCAAGGCGGGTATCCGCCACGCGGGCGGTACGCCCATCATGTTCCCCGCCATCGCGGTCTGTGACGGCATTGCCATGGGTCACACGGGCATGAAATATTCGCTCGTCACGCGCGACCTGATCGCCGACTCGACCGAGGCCATGGTCACGGCGCACCAGTTCGACGGTCTGGTCATGATCCCCAACTGCGACAAAAACGTGCCGGGACTGCTCATGGCTGCCGCACGTCTGAATATTCCCACCATTTTCTGCTCGGGAGGCCCCATGCTCGCAGGCAAGCTGAGCGACGGTCGCCGCACCTGCCTGTCCCATATGTTCGAGGCGGTCGGCGCTTATCACGCCGGCAAGCTGGACGAGGCGGGTGTTGAGGATTACGAAAACAACGCCTGCCCCTCGTGCGGCTCGTGCTCGGGTATGTACACAGCCAACTCGATGAACTGCCTGACCGAGGCCATCGGTATGGCACTGCCCGGCAACGGCACCATTCCCGCGCCGCTCTCGGCTCGTCTGCGTCTGGCCAAGCACGCCGGCATGCAGATCATGGAACTGGTCAAGCGCGACATTCGCCCCCGCGACATCATGACGGCCGACGCGCTGCACAACGCCGAAACGGTCGACATGGCGCTGGGCTGCTCGACCAACACCATGCTGCACCTTCCCGCCATCGCACACGAGGCGGGCGTGACCATCGACCTTGACATGTCCAACGCCATCAGCGCGGCAACCCCCAACCTTTGCCACCTTGCCCCCGCCGGCGACACCTTCATGGAAGATCTCGACCACGCGGGCGGCGTTTACGCCGTCATGAAGGAGCTGACCAAGAAAAACTTGCTCAAGCTCGACGTCATGACCGTCACGGGCAAGACCATGGGCGAAAATCTTGAGAACGTGGTCAACCGCGACACAAGCGTCATTCGTCCCATCGAAAATCCCTACTCGCAGAGCGGCGGTATCGCCGTGCTCAAGGGCAACCTCGCCCCCGACGGCTGCGTGGTCAAGCAGTCGGCCGTCGCGCCCGAGATGATGAAGCATGAGGGTCCCGCCCGCGTGTTCAACTCGGAGGAGGAGGCCATCGCCGCCATCTACGCAGGTAAGATCGTGTCGGGTGACGTGGTTGTCATTCGCTACGAAGGACCCAAGGGCGGTCCCGGCATGCGCGAGATGCTCAACCCCACCTCGGCCATCTGCGGCATGGGACTTGGTGAGAGCGTCGCACTCATCACCGACGGACGCTTCTCGGGCGCTACGCGCGGTGCCGCCATCGGTCACGTCAGCCCCGAGGCCGCCGCAGGCGGTAACATCGCGCTCGTCAAAGACGGCGATATCATCGCCATTGATATTCCCAATTGCTCCGTTCAGCTCAAGGTGTCCGACGACGAGCTCGCCGCCCGCCGCGCCGCTTGGATCGCCCCCGAACCTAAAATCAAAACCGGCTACGCCGCCCGCTACGCCAAGCTCGTCAGCTCGGCCGATAAGGGTGCTATTTTGGAAGTGTAAGGGGAACGACGTGGGGGCTTTTTGAAAAAAAACCCCACACCCCAAAAACTTTAATCAAAAGATTAAATTTGTGCCGAAGCTATCCTTCTTCAGCCTAACGACATCAAAGCTGAATTGGGGCCCCTCCCCCAAAAGTTTAGTATCGAAGTTCAAGCACATGGCTATAGCACCACCCAAGTGTTTGCATGTTTCTTTAACATGCGAACGCGAAATTTTTGCCAAACAAACCCTTTGAGCGCCGCCTTGGAAAACGGAGTTTTCCACCGAAGGCGCGAACAGAGCGCGGCTTTGCCGCGCGGGTTCCAAGGGCGAAGCCCTTGGCTCGTTTTCTTGGTTCGTTCTTTGCCGAGTGGCAAAGAATGAACACCTAACCGATGAGCGAGCGCGCCGCAGGCAGTGTGAGCGGACGTCAGCACATCATCCAACAATCCGGCGGGAGCAAG
>JAZQMI010000054.1:0-8192 GCA_045543375.1 Eubacteriales bacterium
GGCCGTGGCGCTTGCCACCGAGGGCGGCGTGTCCTTCATCTACGGCTCGCAGTCCATCGAGGACGAGGCCGCTATGGTCAAAAGAGCCAAGGACTACAAGGCCGGCTTTGTCACCAGTGACTCCAACATCACGCCCGACGCTACTATGGCCGACGTGGTCGCGCTCAAGGAGAGAACGGGACACTCGACCGTTGCCGTCACCGACGACGGTACGGCTCACGGCAAGCTGCTTGGCATCGTGACGGGCAGAGATTATCGCGTCACGCGCATGGATCCCGCGACCAAGGTTAGCGAGTTCATGACGCCGTTTGACAAGCTCATCACCGCGCCCGAGGGCACCACGCTCAAGACGGCCAACGACATTATCTGGGATCACAAGCTCAACTCGCTGCCCATCATCGACAAGGACGGCAAGCTGGTTTATATGGTCTTCCGCAAGGACTACGACACGCACAAGCAGAACCCCAACGAGCTGCTTGACAAGGACAAGAGATACGTCGTCGGCGCGGGCATCAACACGCGCGACTACGCAGAGCGTATCCCTGCCCTGATCGAGGCAGGCGTTGACGTGCTTTGCATCGACTCGTCCGAGGGATTCTCGGAGTGGCAGCAGCGCACCATCGCATGGGTTCGCGAGAAGTACGGCGACACGGTCAAGATCGGTGCCGGCAACGTCGTTGACGCCGAGGGCTTCCGTTTCCTTGCCGACTGCGGCGCCGACTTCATCAAGGTCGGTATCGGCGGCGGCTCCATCTGCATCACGCGTGAAACCAAGGGCATCGGCCGCGGTCAGGCAACCGCGCTGATCGAGGTCTGCGCCGAGAGAGATCGCTATTTTGAGGAAACGGGCATTTACGTTCCCGTCTGCTCGGACGGCGGTATCGTCTACGACCACCACATCACGCTGGCTCTCGCTATGGGCGCGGATTTCGTCATGCTGGGTCGCTACTTCGCCCGCTTTGACGAGTCCCCCTCCAACAAGGTCAGCATCGGCGGCACCTACTATAAGGAATACTGGGGCGAGGGCTCTGCCCGCGCTCGCAACTGGCAGCGCTACGATCTGGGCGGCGACAAAAAGCTGTCGTTTGAGGAAGGCGTTGACTCGTACGTTCCTTACGCGGGAAGCCTGAAGGACAACGTAGCCATGTCGCTGGCCAAGGTCAAGTCGACCATGTGCAACTGCGGCGCGCTGTCCATTCCCGAGCTGCAAGAGAAGGCTAAGCTGACGCTTGTATCCGCGACCAGTATCGTCGAGGGCGGCGCTCACGACGTCATCCAGAAGGATAAGAGCCCGGCAATCAAATAAGAGATAAAAGAGAAAAGAGGCACACCGCGCGATATGCGCGGCGAGCGTTTTTTATTTGTGTCGCAACAAACAGAGCCCTTTTTGGAAAATAAAAAAGTGCGCAGCCGAAGCCACGCACGAAAAACGCAACTCCGATCAATTGCTGCTACACAAACAGATCAATGCATTTACACGGTGCACAAAAAGAGTTGCATTTTTGCCATAAGCAAAAATGCACCGTATAAGTGCAAAATATTCTGTTCGTGTAGCATTTGCATTATAGCATAGTTTGGAAAAAATGTCAATGCTTTTTGATGTTCGTTTTTTGGCGAGTGCCAAAGAATGAACCCCCCTTTTCGTCATATTGCCGAATTCACTCGCATATTCACCAAAAAAGTCGAAAGCCCATTTACAAACAGAAAATATTATATTAAAATATATACAATTGCACTTCGGTGTAAATAAAAAAAGAAAGGGTACATCCATGAAACTCGTCTACGGTATCAAAGACAAACCCAAGTTTGGCCAGCTGCTTGTATTTGCATTCCAGCAGTTGCTCGCCATCATGGCCGCCACCATCGCCGTTCCCGCCATCGTCGGTAACGGTATGACCGCCTCCGCCGCTCTGTTCGGCGCAGGTGTCGGTACGCTCGTGTACCAGCTGTTCACCAAGTTCCGCAGCCCCGTCTTCCTCGGTTCCGCTTTCGCCTTTATCGGCTCGATGTCCGCAGCCTTCGGCGGCGCAGCATCCATGCAGCTCGGCTACCTTGGCCTGATCATCGGTGCCATTCTCGCCGGTCTTGTCTACGTGGTCATCGCCATCGTCGTCAAGTGCGTAGGCACCAAGTGGATCAACAAGCTTTTGCCCCCTGTCGTTATCGGCCCCACGGTCGCCCTGATCGGTCTCTCGCTGGCAGGTGCCGCAGTCAATGACGTCTTCTCCTACGGCCCGACGGTCGCCTTCGGTCTGAACCAGTATTTCATCATGTCCACGAGTGCTTGGGTCTCGCTGATCTGTGCGCTTGTCACGCTGGTCACCGTCATTCTCTGCTCCGTTTACGGCAAGAAAATGGCCAAGCTCATCCCCTTCATCATTGGCATTCTTGCTGGTTATGCCGTCGCACTCGTATTCACGCTGATCGGCACGGCTACGGATAACGCCTCGCTCCTCGTGATCGACTTCGCTCCCTTCAAGGCGCTCGTTGCCGACGGTGTCGGGATCAGCACCTTCCTCGCACTTCCCGAATTCACCTTCCTTACCGCGATCGACGGTCTGAAGGACTTCAGCTGGTCCTTCGTCGCCACCGTTGCTGTAGCTTACCTGCCCGTTGCCTTCGTCGTATTCGCCGAGCACCTGGCAGACCACAAAAATTTGTCCTCCATCATCGAGCACGACCTGCTTGAGGAGCCCGGCCTTTCCAGAACGCTGCTGGGTGACGGCGTCGGCTCGATGGTCGGTGCCATCTTCGGCGGCTGCCCCAACACCACCTACGGTGAGTCGGTCGGCTGCGTCGCCATCACGGGCAATGCATCGGTTGCCACCATCACCACCACGGCGATCATGGCCCTGCTCATCTCCTTCCTGTCTCCCTTCGTGGCCTTCTTGGATTCCATTCCCGGCTGCGTCATGGGCGGCGTCTGCATCACGCTGTACGGCTTCATCGCCGTCTCCGGCTTGAAGATGATCCAGAAGGTCGACCTGGAGAATAACGCGAACCTGTTCACGGTATCGGTCATTCTGATCACCGGTATCGGCGGCATGGCTATGGCCATCGGCAAGGTCTATATCACGACCACTGCCTGCGCACTCATTCTGGGCATTCTGGTCAACCTCATGCTCAACCGTTCACCCAAGAAATAACAACACATTCCCGACCGTCCGCCGCGCGCGGACGGTCGGCTTTTCTTTTGTGTAAAAACACCGAAAATCTACCGTGCAGACACGCGAAAAATCCCCATTTTATTCGGCGCTATATATTGACAATTTTCTATCTATATGATATAATAAAGACGGTAATTTTTTCTATTGCCCAAAAAATGATTTTTATAAAAAACGACATACGAAAAGCTGTGTGCCACACGACGCCGCGGTATGTGCCAACACCCCTTGTGACACGCCGCGCCAAAGTGTGCCTTTTTTGCTTTTTAGGGCGTTTTCAAGGCGCATCCGCGCCTTGGCGGTAATCAATTTCTGATGGAAGGAACGGTCAAAACAATGAAAAAAATCGGTATCGTTATGGGCTCGGACAGCGATCTGCCCGTCATTGAAAAAGCGACGGACATGCTGCTCTCGCTGAACATCCCTTTTGAGGTGCACGTCTACTCGGCGCACCGCACGCCCGTCGAGGCGCGCGACTTTGCGCTGGGTGCCCGCAAGGAGGGCTTCGGTGCGCTCATCTGCGCCGCCGGCATGGCAGCACACTTAGCAGGTGCCATCGCGGCCAACACCACGCTGCCCGTCATCGGTATTCCCTGCGCGTCGGCCAAGCTGGACGGCATGGACGCGCTGCTTTCGACCGTTCAGATGCCCACGGGCATTCCCGTAGCAACGGTTGCCATCGGCGGCGGTGCCAACGCCGCGCTGCTGGCTGCACAAATGCTCGCCATCGAGGACGCCGAGCTGGCCGCTCGCCTTGACGCCAAGAGAGCGTCCGACGCGGCAGCGGTGCTCGCAAAGGACGCCAAGATCTCGGCAGACTTTGCCGCCAAGCAGGCGTAAGGAGGCGGCATGGGAGGCTTTTTCGGAGCCGTCGCCAAGCGCGACGTCATTGAAGACGTATTTTTCGGAACGGACTACCATTCCCACCTGGGCACCCGCCGCGGCGGTATGGCAGCCTGGGACGAGGTGATCGGTCTTCAACGCGACATTCACAACATTCAGAACTCGCCCTTCCGCACCAAGTTCGAGCACATCTTCGACGAAATGAGCGGAACGAGTGCCATCGGCTGCATCAGCGACAGCGACCCGCAGCCGCTGCTCATTCGCTCGGCGCTGGGCAAGTTCGCCATTTGCACCGTGGGCGCGATCAACAACGCCGACGAGCTGATCGATAAGTATTTTTCGGCCAGCAGCGGTCACTTCAACGCCATGACGGGCGGTGCGGTCAACGCGACCGACCTGACCGCCGCGCTCATCAGCCGTAAGCCGAATTTCGTTGAGGGCATCAAGTTCGTCGAGGAGCTGATCGAGGGCAGCCTTTCGTTGCTCATTCTTTGCGAGGACGGCTCGATCATCGCCGCACGCGACAAGCTGGGACGCACCCCCGTGCTGATCGGCAAGTGCGAGGACGGATATTGCGTATCGTTTGAGTCGTTTGCTTATCAAAAGCTCGACTACGAGGACGCGCACGAGTTGGGGCCGGGCGAGATCGTACGCATCACGGCCGACACGATGGAAATTCTCGCCGAGCCGGGCGACAAAATGTGCATATGCTCCTTCCTCTGGACGTATTACGGTTACTCGTCCTCGAACTACGAGGGCGTCAACGTCGAATCCATGCGCTACCGCGACGGCGGCATTCTGGCCGAGAACGATCAGGCGTCCGGTTCGGTCAAGGACATTGATTACGTCAGCGGTTTCCCCGACTCGGGCACGCCGCACGCCATCGGCTACGCCAATCGGAGCGGCATTCCCTTTGCTCGCCCTTATATCAAGTACACGCCGACCTGGTCGCGCTCGTTCACACCTGCCAAGCAGGTCGACCGCAATCGCGTGGCCAAAATGAAGCAGATCCCCATCAAGGAGCTGATCGAAGACAAAAAGCTGCTTTTCGTGGACGACTCCATCGTGCGCGGCACGCAGCTTCGCGAAACGGTCGAATTCCTTTATGAGAACGGAGCCCGCGAGGTACACATGAGAAGCGCCTGCCCGCCCATCATGTACACTTGTAAATACCTCAACTTCTCGCGCGCTACGAGCGATATGGATCTCATCACCCGCCGCATCATCATGGAGCTGGAGGGCGAGGAGGGTGCCAACCACCTGGACGAATACAGCGACGGCACCACCGAGCGCGGCAAAAAGCTTCGTCAGGCGCTGTGCGATAAATTCCACTTCGATTCGCTTGAATTCCAGTCGCTCGACGGCCTCATCAAGGCTATCGGCCTCGACCCGTGTAAGCTGTGCACCTACTGCTGGAGCGGTAAGGAGTAAGGGGAAACGAAGGAGGCGTTAGGGAAAACCGAACCGCAAGCGGTTCATGAAAAAAGTTTCCCCTAAAACCCTTTCAAAAACCTTCAAAACAAATTGAAAAGGCAGGCGCGTCAGTTACCTTCCTTCAGCCCGGCAACTTCAAGCCGCTTGTGGGGTCTCTACCCCAATTTGTTAGCTGCGAAGTTCAAGCATATGGCAGCAGTGCCACCCGAAGTGTTCACGGTTTGTTTAACCGTGAACGCGGCATAGATCTAACCACACCTTTGAGGCGCGCATGAGCAGAGCGACAGCGCCGCGACAGAGCGCGCCGAACAGAGCGTTGCGCAGCAACGCAGGTTTCCAAAGGGCTTGCCCTTTGGCTCGTTTTCTTTCGTACTTTCTTTGTCGAGCGACAAAGAAAGTACACCCAATCGCGGTGGCGCGTTGTGCCGCCGAACAACCAAAAGAAAGGAAAAACACCATGCATTCCAATTCTCGCTCCGAAAGCTACGCCGCTGCAGGCGTGGATATCACCGCCGGCTACAGGGCCGTCGAGCTCATGAAAAAGCACATTGCCCGCACCCGCAACGAAGGCTGCCTTGACGACGTCGGCGGCTTTGGCGGCTGCTTCGGTCTGCCCGTTGCCGGCATGGAGGAGCCCGTTCTCGTTTCGGGCACCGACGGCTGCGGCACCAAGGTCAAGCTGGCCATTCTGATGGACAAGCACGACACCATCGGCATCGACGCCGTGGCCATGTGCGTCAACGACATCATCTGCTGCGGCGCGCGTCCGCTGTTCTTCCTCGACTATATTGCCTGCGGCAAGAATATTCCCGAAAAGATCGCTGCCATCGTTTCGGGCGTGGCCGAGGGCTGCGTGCAGTCGGGTGCCGCTCTGATCGGCGGTGAAACGGCTGAGCACCCCGGCATGATGCCCGCCGAGGACTACGACCTTGCCGGCTTTGCCGTGGGTATCGTGGATAAGAAAAAGATCCTCGACAACAAGAGAATGGCCGAGGGCGATGTGGTCATCGCGCTCCCTTCCACGGGCATTCACTCCAACGGATTTTCGCTGTGCCGCAAGGTATTTGATATCGACAACAACCCCGACTCGCTGTACGTCGCCCGCGAGGAGCTGGGCGGCAAGTCGGTGGCCGAGGCATTGCTCGTGCCCACCCGTATTTACGTCAAGTCCATTCTGGCATTGCTCGAAAAGGTGGACGTCAAGGGTATCTCGCACATCACGGGCGGCGGCTTCTATGAGAACATTCCGCGCTCCATTCCCCACGGCCTTTGCGCCAAGATCGACAAGAGCGCCGTCCGCGTTCTTCCTATCTTCGACATGATCGCAAAGACGGGCAACATTCCCGAAAGAGATATGTTCAACACCTACAACATGGGCGTCGGCATGAGTGTCGTCGTTCCCGCGTCCGAGGTCGATGCCGCGCTTGAAATTCTTCGCGCGGGCGGCGAGGACGCTTACGTCATCGGCGAGATCGTCAAGGGCGACGAGGGCGTTATTCTGGTGTAAAAGGGAACGGACGCGGGGACTTTTTGAAAAAAGTCCCCACACCCCAAAAACTTTCAAAGAAAAAATAAAGACAGATGCGAAAGCTATCTTTCTTTAGCGCAACAACTTCAAGCCCTCCATGGGGCCCCTACCCCATTTGTTAGTGGCGAAGTTCAAACATATGGCAAGGAGGTACCCATGTCAACACCCCAAAAAATCGCCGTTTTTGTATCGGGCGGCGGCACCAATCTGCAAGCGCTGATCGACGCACAGGAGAGCGGCATTTTACATAGCGGAAAGATCGTTCTGGTCATCGCGTCCAACCCCACCGCCTACGCACTGGAACGCGCCAAAGCAAACGGCATCGCAACCGCCGTCGCATGGAAGAAAGAGCTTGGCTCGCAAGAGGCGTTTGAAGCCGAGATCGAGAAGGCTCTCGCCGCCCACGACATTGATCTGATCGTGCTGGCAGGCTTTATGAATATTCTGTCCGCGAGCTTCACGTCCAAGTGGCCCGAGCGCATCATCAACGTTCACCCCGCGCTCATTCCGTCCTTCTGCGGCAAGGGCATGTACGGTCTTGCCCCTCACATTGCCGCACTGGAGATGGGCGTCAAGGTGACGGGCGCGACGGTGCATTTCGTCAACGAAATCCCCGACGGCGGCAAGATCATCGCGCAGCGTGCGGTCTACATTGAGGACGGTGACACGCCCGAGGTGCTGCAAAAGCGCGTCATGGAGCAGGCCGAGTGGATCATTTTGCCCGAGGCGGTCGAAAAGGTCGCCGCAGATATGACCAAAAACGAAAACTAATCACAAGGAGATACATCATGAAAATTTCCACCATCAAAGAGGAACTGAACTCGCTTGCCTACCACGGCCGCGGCATTATGATCGGCAAGTCGGTTGACGGCAAGAAGGCCATCACGGCTTACTTCATCATGGGACGCAGCGTCAACAGCCGCAATCGCGTGTTCGTCGCCGAGGGCGACAACATGAGAACCAAGGCGTTTGACGAGAGCAAGATGGTCGACCCGCACCTCATCATCTACTACCCCGTCCGCGTGCTGGGCAACAAGACCATTGTGACCAACGGCGACCAGAC
The DNA here is from genome assembly GCA_045543375.1 of Eubacteriales bacterium. Lineage (GTDB taxonomy): Bacteria > Bacillota > Clostridia > Oscillospirales > CAG-272 > SIG644. The sequence goes on from JAZQMI010000054.1 coordinate 8,033, forward strand.
CGACACCATCTACGATCTGATGGACAAGCAGATGACGTTCGAGCAGGCGCTGCGCACGCGCGAGTTTGAGGACGACAGACCTAACTTCACGCCCCGCATTTCGGGTATCATCCGCCGCGAGGCCGACGGCATGCACTACGCCATGTCCATCCTCAAAAGC
>JAZQMI010000055.1:0-6165 GCA_045543375.1 Eubacteriales bacterium
TGACCAACTCGGGTACGACCATCATTCCCGTGTCCAAGATCTCGATGGGCTACGCCACGGGCGGCATTGATTACAACGGTAAGGCTACCTCTGCCAAGCAGAACTTCGGCGGTGGCGGCGGTACGGGTCTTTCCATCACGCCCGTCGGCTTTCTGACCGTCAAGGCGGACGGCAGTGTCGAGATGGTCAACGTCACGCCCGCACCCTCGGGTACGGTCGAGCAGGTAGCTGACGTCATTGAGCGCTCGCCCGAGATTTTTGCCAAGCTCAAGGCATTCTTTACCAAGAACAAGAAAAAGGACGATGATGCTGACGGTGTGACCGACGAAGCTGCGGACACCATCGAGATCAACATCGTCGACGAGCAGTAAGACAGACGGGCATAGTCCGCTCATCTTTCCCATATAATGTAGCAACGCTATTTGTATAAAGGAAAGACGAGGTAGTTCACTATGCCCAAGGCTCGCCACCATCGTGCGGCATGTTGTGCCATTTTGGCGCTGTGTCTTTTACTCATCACGCTTCCCTTGCCCGCCGCAGCCGCGACGGATACTCCCGAGATCAAACTGCCGCGCCTTGGGAGCGTTGGCTCTTTGAGCGCGCAAAGTGCCGTTCTCATGGATGCGGCGAGCGGACAGGTGCTGTACGGCAAGGACGAGCACTTGCGTCTCCCCATGGCAAGCACGACCAAGATCATGACGGCGCTGTGCGCCGCCGAGCTTGGTGAGATGGATCGCGTCATTCGCATTCCGGCGGCCGCCGTCGGTATTGAGGGATCGTCCGTCTATTTACGCACGGGCGAAAAGCTGACGCTCGAGCAACTGCTCTACGCGCTGCTGCTCGCATCGGCCAACGACGCGGCCGCCGCCATTGCCATCTCGCTGTGCGGCAGTATCGAAAAATTTGCCGATCGCATGAACGAAAAAGCCGCCGAGTTGGGGCTCAAGGATACTCACTTTGAAAATCCGCACGGACTTGACAGCGAGCAGCACTACACCACGGCACACGATCTCGCGCTGATTGCCCGCGCCGCGCTGCAGCACCCGACACTGCGCAAGATCATGGCGACCCGCAGCATCTCCATTCCGCTGGGCGACGAATCGTGCGGGCGCACGCTGGTCAATCACAACAAAATGCTGCGCAATTATTCGGGCGCGATCGGCGTCAAAACGGGCTTTACCAAACGGAGCGGTCGCTGCCTTGTCAGCGCGGCCGAGCGCGACGGGCTGACATTGATCGCTGTCACGCTGCACGCCCCCGACGATTGGAACGACCACGCACGGCTGCTTGATGCAGGCTTTGCCGCCTTTGAGAACGTCGTGCTGTGCGAGACCAACGGATACAAAACTACGCTGCCCGTCACGGGCGGTAAAGAGGCTTACGTTGTCGTCAACAACGGCTACGCCGCCTCGCTCACGCTCCCTCGACAGCGCGGCACCATGCTGTGCACGGTCGAGCTTGCGCGCTTTCTATACGCCGACGTCGCCCGTGGCGAGATCGTCGGCACACTCGTCTTTCGCTGTGACACGGACGGCAACGGTACGCTCGAAGAGCTGTGCCGTGTGCCAATTCGCACCGCCTACGGCGTCGAAAAACGCGAAGGAAAAACATGGATCCGGAAAATTAAGGCATGGCTGACACGCTCGGTCACTGCCACCTGAAAATAAACGACAAGGAAAACACCACTGTGGAACATATCAGACTTCAAAAATATTTCACCGATTGCGGCGTGCTTTCCCGCCGCGCTGCCGAAGCTGAGATCGAGGCAGGACGCGTCAGCGTCAACGGCGAGCGCGCCACGCTCGGTCAGAAGATCGATCCCGAAAACGACCGCGTGCTTTGGAACGGCAAGGAGATCAAACCCGCGCGCAAGCACGAGCACGTCACCGTCATGCTCAACAAGCCCGCAGGCTTTGTGACGACCACCTCGGATGAGGAGGGTCGTCCCTGTGTGACCGATCTGCTCAGCGAGCTCAACGTGCGCCTTTATCCCATCGGTCGCCTTGACATGAACTCGACCGGTCTTTTGTTGCTGACCAACGACGGCGAGCTGGCCAATCTGCTTACCCACCCCCGTCACCACGTGCCCAAAGTGTACCACGTCACGGTGGGCGGTGAGATCCCCTTCTCCACCGTTCGTCGTCTGTCCTCGCCCATGACCATCGACGGCTATCGTATCCGCCCCGTCAAGGTGGATTGTCTTGCCACCTACGAGCACAAGAGCGTGCTGGAAATGACGCTCTCGGAGGGCCGCAACCGCCAGATCCGTAAAATGTGCGCCGCGCTCAATTTGCATATCCTTTCGCTTGAACGCGTCGCCATGGGTCCCATTACCCTTGGGCATCTGCCGCTGGGTAAGTTCCGTTATCTCGCGCCGACCGAGGTCGAAGCGTTACGCAATGCCGCGCTCAAAGCGGCCGCCACGCAGGACAAGCCCACTCCTGCGCCCAAGCGTCCTTCCGTTCCGTCCAAGCCTCACCGTCCCGTAAAAACGCCCGCAACCGTTGGTGCGCAAAAGAAGGCCGCGTCCAAGACAAAGCAGTCGGCAGCCGTCAAGCCCTCGTCCGCTGCTAAAACGGGCACGACTATGAAAGGGGGCAATAAATCATGCTGAAGGTGTTCCCCATTCAGGATAAGAACGAGCAAGCCGCGCTGTGCGAGCGCTGCGGCGTGACCTACAACGCCGAGCTTTTGGCCTATCAGGCAACCGTAGACGACGCGTTCGTGGGCATCTGCCAGTTCAAACTGCAGCCCGAGGGCGGCATTCTCTACGATCTTGCGCCGCTCAAAGGCGACAATCAGGATTTCGAGGCGATCTTCGTGCTCGGCCGCGCCGCGCTCAATTTCATCGACCTGTGCGGTGTCCACCAAGCCTATTTTGACGGCGACGTGTCCGCCCCCGGCGAGGTGCTGCTGCGCGCCATCGGCTTCCGCCCCGACGAGAGACAGAACGGCCGCCTTGGCATGGACCTGACCGACTTTTTCACCTCTCCCTGCAAGCATTGTTCGGACAAATAAAGTAGAAAAAACGGCGGTGTGGCACCGCCGTTTTTTGCTCGACAAAACACGCCTCCGTCCGACAAATTCCGCTCGCGCTTTCCCGTCTTTCCTCTTTTTGTTTCGTCTTTTTGGTAATTTTTACCATATTTACCGCCTAAATTTTGGCGATTATTTTTTGTCAAAATCTATTGCCAAAAATTCCCATTTATGGTAAAATATCATTGTCGAATTTAACAACCAACATGGAGGACAAATCATGGAATATACGACACGCATTCTGATCGCAGATGAAAGCCAATCACAGCGCGCTACCTTGCGGGAGGGGCTGACGCGCGCCGGTTACCGCCACATCGAAGAAGCTACCAACGGTGAAGAAGCCTTGCAAAAGCTCTCGCGCAGCCACCCTGACGTCGTCATTATGGACGTCTGGCTGTCCAAAATGGACGGCATCGGCGTCGTTCGCTCCACGGGTAATCTGGACTTCTCTCCGGACAAGCCGCCCGCCTTTATCATTCTATCCTCCGTGCCGAGTGAGAACACCTTCATTCAGGCGACCAATGCAGGCGCGGCGCTGTGCCTGCTCAAGCCCGTGCACATGGGTAGTCTGTGCGAGCATATTGAGGAGATCGTGACCGCACGCATGGACTTGCCTCGCGAGCTGCCGAGTGCCGCAGGCGAGAATACTGCCGAGGACAAAACGCCCGACATTGAAACGCAGGTGACTAAGATCATTCACCAGATCGGCGTACCCGCCCACATCAAGGGCTATCAGTATTTGCGCACGGCAATTCTCATGACAGTGCGCGACAGCGACATCATCAATTCGGTCACCAAGGTGCTCTACCCCTCGGTCGCCAAAAAGTATTCGACCACGACCAGCCGCGTCGAGCGCGCCATTCGCCACGCGATTGAGGTCGCATGGGACAGGGGCGACGTGGACACGCTCAATTCCTACTTTGGTTACACCGTGCAAAACAACCGGGGCAAGCCGACGAATTCGGAGTTTATCGCCATGATCGCGGATAACCTGCGGCTCAGATATAAGTTGTATTGAGAAAAAGCCCGAGCAAATTGCTCGGGCTTTTACGTATGATTTTCCCCTCCCCGCGCATACTAACAAAAAACACAAGGAGGAAGACACATGATCGAACAGGACACCATCAAGCTGCTGCGCGAGTGCGACGCGGGCGTCAAAATGGGCATCTCGTCCATTGACGACGTGATGAAATACGTGCACCGCGACAATTTCCGCGAAAAGCTGAGCGCATGCCGCGCCGAGCACGTCAAGCTGCAGGACGAGATCGAAACCAAGCTGAATGACTACCACGACGAGGGTAAAGACCCCAACCCCATGGCCAAGGGCATGTCGTGGATCAAGACCAACGTCAAGCTTGGCATGAGCGAGACCGACGCGACGGTTGCAGATCTGATGACCGACGGCTGCAACATGGGCGTTAAGTCGCTCAACCGCTATCTCAACCAGTACGAGGCCGCCGAGGAGAATACCAAGGATATCACCAAGCGCCTGATCAATCTGGAAGAAAAGCTGGCCGTTGACATTCGCCAATATTTGTAAAGAAAAAGCCACCGCACGGTGGCTTTTTCTTTAATATTCATGTCCGCATTTGGGGCACTTGGGGTAATCGAAGTCGTGTACCGTACCGCACATAGGGCACGTCTTTTTGGGAAGCCCCTCGCCCGCGACCGACGCGTCGGCCGCGTAAAACTCCAGCTTGTTGCATTTGGGGCATATGTAAATATCCGTTTCCAGCGCGCCCGCGATCAGATTAGGAAGATCGCCAAGGATCCATCCCGTCTTGCCAAGCTGAATACGCTCGCGCGTCAGAAACTGCATTTGCTCGCCGCAGCGAATACATGGTAATTTGCTCATAAATTTTCCTCCGTTTCCGATGATGTTTTCAAACTTCCCTGCTCAATATCCGCAATGACGCGCGCGATGGCGTGCTGCTCGTTGCTGACCGTGATATAATCGGCCGCCGCCTTGGCATCCGACGTCGCATTGGCGACAGCTACGCCCACACCGGCCGTTCGCAGCATACCGATATCGTTGTTGTAGTCACCAATAGCAACGGTTTTGTCCATCGTCGTCCCAAGGTGCACGGTCAGCCGCGGCAGCACCGTGCCTTTGTGAATGCCCTTGGGTAGAATTTCGTATAGCGTTTTTTCCGAACGAATAAAGTCGAACTCATCGGCGCGCGGGTGGGTGTGCAGCAGCTCCTGCAAGCGGTTGATATGCTGTTCGTCGCGGTCGCAAAACACGATTTTGGCAATGGGCTCGGCAATATCTCCGTAGCCGCAGTTCAAACGCTCAACGCCCGTCACGCGACGGAAATCCTCGGTCGCCTCGTTTTCACGGCAAAACCAAACGCGCTCAAACGTGTTGACCTGCACGCCCAGACCCTTGATGCTGCGGTCGGCATACTCGACCAGCTCAAGCACCGAGCGCGGCATGGTCGTAGTCCAGAGGTATCGACCGCTTTCAAAATCGTAGATACCGCCGCCGTTGATGCAACCGATGGGCGCATTTGGCCGGACGCGCGCGTACATATCACCCACGAAAAAGGGCATACGCCCCGTCACGAAGGTGAAAAAGCCACCCTCGGACTTGAAATACTCGATAGCCTCGAGATTTTCTTGCGAGATGGTCTTATCATTTTTCAGCAGCGTCCCGTCAAGGTCGGTGCAGATGAGGATGTTTTTGAATTTAGGCATGGTGGGGGGCTCTTTTCTAAAAACCTTTTCTATATTGTATCACAGACACGGTAAAAATGCAAGCCTAAAGTATATGATAGAGCGACGAAATCCTGACGAAACTTTTGACGAACATTTGACTACATTTTCGATCGCAATACGGATTTTTTGAAAATTCTTGTTTTGATTCCACGCCGATCTTTATTTTATGAAAAACACATAGATACAAAAACACGAGCCCCAAAAACAAGCAAAACGCAGAGGTGTCAATCGCAAAAATCAAGTTGTTATTTTAGTATATAGCATAAAGAAAAATAGAGATTCGAACTCCGAACTCGCCTTCGGCGAGTTCACAAAGAATGCGCCTTCGGCACATTCTTTCACGAGAGTGCTCATTCCCCCGCTTTCCACCAAACAAAAACCGCACTGCGATGCAGTGCGGTTTTTGTTTGG
>JAZQMI010000056.1:0-5567 GCA_045543375.1 Eubacteriales bacterium
TCGGTGGCGGCATTGCAGGTATTGCTGCATCGGTGTCGGCTGCACGCGAGGGGGCAAGCGTATTGCTGCTTGAAAAGCAGGTCAACCTCGGCGGCCTTGCCACGGGGGGACTGATCAGTTGGTACGAGCCGCTGTGCGACTCGCAGGGCAATCAGGTCGTGTTCGGCATTGCCGAGGAGCTCATCAAGCTGTCGGTGCGCGACTGCTTTGACAGTCTGCCTCTTTCCTTCGGCGGCACCGAAAAGAGTGCGCCGCGCCGCGAGCGTTATTCGACGCGCTATTCGCCTACCGTGTTTGCCTTGGCGCTGGACGAATACGTGACGCAATCGGGCGTCAAGCTGCTGTTTGATACCTACGGAACCTATCCCGTCATGGAGGGCAATATTTGCACCGGTGTTATCACCGAAAACGCCGACGGACGCAGCTTCTATCCTGCGCGCGTCGTCATCGACGCCACGGGTGACGCCTCCATCATGTACCGCGCAGGCGTGCCCTGCCGCGAGGGTGAGAATTTTCTTTCCTACCTTGTGCACGATATCGTGTTTGACGACGCCAAGCAGTTCCTTGACGACAACAAAACGTGGGCGGTGCGCAACTGGGTCAATGCCGGCAGCGATATGCTGGGCAACGGACAGCCCGAGGGCATGCCCCGCGTCAAGGGCGTGACCGCAGAGGAGATCACCACCTTTATGCTGGTCGGCAAGCAGCGCATGCTGGAGAGGATCCGTCAGCGCGACCGCTATTCCTACGATATCATGAGCATTCCGTCCATGCCTCAGTTCCGCACCATTCGCCAGATCGTGGGCGACAGCGACTTCAAAGCGATCAACGGCAACAGCGTGCCCGACTCCATCGGACACACGGGCGATTTCCGTATGGCAGAAAAGTACATCAAGAACGTTTACGACGTGCCGCTCTCGGCGCTTTACAACTCAAACTTCCCCAACCTCTTGGCGGCAGGACGTATCATCTCGGCCCCCGACCATGACGACTGGGAGGTGTCGCGCGTCATTCCCACTTGTGCCATGACGGGCGAGGCCGCGGGCAAAGCCGCCGTCCGCTATATGAAAAAAGGCAATTTCACGTTGGATTAAAATAAAAAGGGCTGACCCTTGGTCAGCCCTTTTTTTGCTTAATTGAGTATCGCACTTGTTTTTTCATCCTCATACTGGCGCGTGTACAGCATGTGATAGTAGCCCGCCTGCTTCATAAGCGCCGTGTGCGTGCCTTGCTCGATGATCTTGCCGTCCTTGACGACCAGTATCACGTCGGCATCGCGCACGGTGGACAAGCGGTGGGCAATGACGATCGAGGTGCGCCCCTTGATGATCTCGTGGATGGCGTCCTGGATCTTGCGCTCGGTGATGGTGTCGACCGACGCCGTTGCCTCGTCCAAAATGAGAATTTTAGGATCGGCCAGCACCGCGCGGGCAAACGAGATCATTTGCTTCTCGCCCGTCGAGAGCAGGTCGCCGCCCTCACCGACGTCGGTGTCCAACCCGTTTTCAAGCTTTTCAATGATGCTGTCGGCAGATACCAGCTTGATGGCACGGTCGATCTGCTCGTCGGTCGCATCGGGGTTGCCGTATTTCAGATTTTCACGGATGGTACCCGAGAACAGGTGCGGTGTCTGAAGCACGTAGCCCAGTGCCGAGTGCAGCCATAGCTGCGACCGTTCGCGAGCGTCGCGCCCGTCGATGAGCAGCGTGCCGCTCGTCGGCTCGAAAAAGCGGCAGACGAGATTGACCAGCGTCGATTTTCCCGCGCCCGTTTCACCCACGATAGCTACGTTGGAGCCAAAGGGGATCTTGAGATCGAAGTGCTCCAGCACGTATTCGTCACCGTCGGGATATTTGAAGCTGACGTCGCGAAATTCGATGTCGCCGCGAATTTCCTCCCAGTTTTCTTTCTTGGGCTCAAAGCTATCGCCGTATTTCTCAATGACCTCGGGCGTGTCGGTGACGTCCGATTGAGTGTTCAGCAGCGTGTCGATACGCTCAATGTTGACCTGCGTGGTAATGAGGTCGGAAATGACGTCAATGACCCAGCGAATGGGCTCCATGATACCCTGGGCATAGGACATGAAGACGGCAAAGGTACCCACGTCTTCTTTGGCGAGAATGCCGCCGCGCCACAGCACGATGGCAAGCGCGAAGGACGAGGTGAACGAAATGGTGACGGCAAACAGCGCGCGGAAGCGCGCGGCGCGAATGGATTTTGTACGCATGGTCGTCGTGTCGTCCACGAAATCCTTGGCGATCTTGTCCTCGATGACCAGCGTTTTGATGGTCTTGGCACCCGTGATGCCCTCGTTGAAATTGCCCGTAATTTTCGAGTTGGTTTCACGGATCTCACGGTTGAGTGCGACCAGCTTTCTCTGGAAAAAGGTGAACAGCAAAACGGCAATGGGAATGACCGTCAGCACGAGCAGCGCCAGCTTGTAGTTGATGAGCAGCATAACGACGATGGCACCGATCAGGTAAGAGAAGTGCCAGACGCAGTCCATGAGCGACCACGACAGCAACGAGCCGATGCGCGAAGTATCGCTCATGATGCGGGCGTGGATATAGCCGACACTGTTTTGGTTAAAGTAGGAGAAGGAAAGCGTCTGCAAATGCGCAAAGGCCGTGTTTCGCAGATCCTTGTTGATACTGACCTCGATCCTCATGGCCAGCGAGCACGAGATATAGGTCATCAGGCTGGCAAAGGCAATGGTGATCAGATAAATGCCGATGAAGTAGGCAAGTGTGTCAAGCAGACCGCCCTCGACGAAATGATTGAGCGCATAGCGCTGATACAGCGGCAGGACGATATCCACAGCGCTGCTGCCAAGGCCGCAGGCAACCATGATAACGACGAGATTTTTGTAGCCGCCAAGGAAGGGAATGACCTTGCCAAGTCCGAAAAAGGGAAGCGAGGTCTGCTTTTTTTCGTTGTTTTTCATTGTGCAGCCTCCTTATCCTCGGGGTGGTCTTCCACGGGCAGCGTTTGAATGTTGTAGATTTTACTGTAAACGCCGTCGCGGGCGATGAGCTCGTCGTGCGTGCCCTGCTCGGATATGCGACCGCCGTCCAGCACGATGATGTGATCCGCCTTTTGCAGCGTGGTGATGCGGTGCGAGATCAGAATGATGGTGGCGCTGCCAAAGCGCGCTTCCAGCTCGCGGCGGATCTTGGCGTCGGTTTCGGTGTCGACCGCCGAGAGCGAGTCGTCAAAGATCATGATGGGTGTGTGCTGTGTCAGCATACGGGCGATGGCCGCGCGCTGCTTCTGACCGCCCGACAGCGTCACGCCGCGCTCGCCGACGAAGGTGTCGTAGCCCTTGGCAAAGCCCTCGACCGCCTCGTCAAGACATGCCGCACGTGCAGCCTCCCGAATATCACTCAGCGTGATATCGCGGTGCGTGATACCGATGTTGTCCGCGATCGAGCGCGAGAACAAAAAGGGTTCTTGCAGCACAATACCAATGCCTTGGCGCAGCGATGCGGCCTTCATATCGGCGATGTCGACGCCGCCCACCGTGATGCGTCCGCATTCGGGCGGCAGGTCGTACAGGCGATCCAACAGGCACATGAGCGTGGATTTGCCGCTTCCCGTGCCGCCCAGAATACCGAGCGTCGTGCCTGATTTGACCTTGAAGTTGATGTCCTCCAGAATATTCGGACAGCCCTCGTAGGCAAAGCTGACGTTGTGAAATTCAATATCTCCCGTCATGTCGCTCTCAACGGCGTCGGGCTTGTCTTGTTCAACGGGCGAGTCCATGATGTAGGCGATACGCGAAACGGCGACGCCTGCCTTGCTCATTTCGGAGATCATGCGACCCAGCATACGCACGGGCCAGACGAGCATGGAGTTGTACGAAATAAAGGCGATGTATTCACCCGAGCTCATGTCGCCATTGACGCAAAAGACCGCGCCAAATACGAGAATCAGCATGATCTGAACGCCCGAGAGCGCGTCGGACGAGCTCCAGAAGGCGCTCATGGTCTTGGCAAGACGCACCCAAAGCCCCGTGTAATACTCGTTGTGCTTGGTGAAACGATCGTTTTCATAGCGCTCACGGCCGAAGGCGCGGACAACGCGAACGCCCGTCAGATATTCCTGCGCCATGGCGGACAGCTTGCCCTCGTTCTCGTCACAAACGGTGAATTCCTTGCGGATCTTTTTGTGGAACGAGAAGGAATACAGCAATATGATGGGCATGGGAATGAGGGCGATGAGCGTCAATCTCACGTTCATGGACAGCATGAAGGTGGTGGACAGAATGAGCAAAATGACGATGCGGAAGATGGAGGTCATCTGCTCCGAGATAAAGCGCTTGAGCGTGTCGATGTCCGAGGTGCAGCGCTGAATGATGTCACCCGTCTGGTTTTTCATGTGCCAGGAGAAGGGCAGGTGCTCGATGTGCACGAACAGATCGTCGCGCATGGTCTTGGTCAGCGTTTCGGCGCCTCGGGCGTTGCAAACGCGGAACAGGTACTGGAACAGCACCATAAAGAGCGCCGTGATGACGATGGCAAGCGCCACCATCCAAAGGCGGTCGGCCAGATAGTCAAGGCCGCCCAAGCGCTCGATGATCGCGCGTGCTGCGCGGGGCAGCTCTTCACCGGGCTCGTTTCCTAAAATATGATCGATCGTGATGCGAATGATCTGGGGATTGATCATGTCGGCAAACGCCGTTCCGGCAGCACAAAGAATGCTGACAAGGAACATCGCTCTGCTGCCTTTTAAAAACCGCCAGATCAGAGCGGCCTTTTGTCTGAGAGTGCCTTGCGGCTCATGTTGTTTTTTCATCGTATTACTTCCGTTGTCTGTTAATTTTGGGTGAATCCATATATGCGCTTATTATAGCATAAAGGGGGAACAAAGTCAATCAACTATCGGTAGACGGGGCAAAGATTTCATTAACGAATTTGCAACTTTCTCTTGCAAAATTCCCACGTCCGTGGTATAATGGGTGCACAAAGGAATAAACACAGTTCATCTTGCTGATGCAACAGCGTCAGCGGTTGTCGGGCATGCTGCCGGACGGTATGCTCGGGGATAAGGAAATCGCGGTGAGAATCCGCAGCAACAGCCATTACCGTATCTCTGCCCACGCGGGCGGACAAGTCGGAATGCTTATCGTTCTGTGCCACGTAAAAGGCTCTTGGGCAAATTGGGGAGTACTTGTGTGATACGGTGAGGGCTGCCGCCCTGACCGCACTTTCGGTATGGCAGGATATCGGGAGCGCTTTTTGCAAGTACCACCCATATGGGAGGGTACTTTTATTTTATCCTTTTGTAAAAAAATGAAAGGATGTAAAAAAATGAAAACAACCATCAACAAGATCACGTCACTCGCACTCGTATTCGTCTTTATTCTGAGCTTTGTCGCCTGCGCCACCGTCGACAAGACCGGCCTTTGGGAGAACGCTACCTACCTCAAGGACACCGAGTTCGGCACGGGAGCGAAGACCGTCACGGTCGAGGTCGCCGTTGAGGAGCAGCTCGTCACCTTTACCATTCACACCGACAAGGATACCGTCGGCGCGGCGCTGCTTGAGCACGGCTTGATCACGGGTGAG
>JAZQMI010000057.1:0-32325 GCA_045543375.1 Eubacteriales bacterium
ATCCTATATTGAGCGCGACCAGTGCGAGCCGAGCATGGCGGATATCGTGATCTTGTGCCGTTATTTCGGTGTGTCATCGGACTACCTGCTCGGTCTTACCGATGATGATTCGACAAAATACAAATAAATATCCCCCGCATAGCGGCGGGATTTTTCACCGCTTAAGCTCTTTTCAACCACGCGAATATCGCGTGGTTTTCGTTATACAACAAGCAACGGCTCCTTGGCATACAAGGAGCCGTGCTTTCATTATATGTTAACTCGTTACAACAAAATACAAATCAACCCGTTACTACCCTCATTGATGATTCTCTCGAGCGTGCCCGACAGCCGCTCGCGCGATTCGGTGGGCATATGGTCGAGCTTGGCGTGCAGCCCCTCGTTGACCAACTCGTACAGCGTCTTACCGAACAGCTCGGACTGCCATATGGAGGCGGGATCGTTTTCAAATTCCTTCATCATGTATTTGACGAGGTCCTCAGACTGCTGCTCGGTGCCCACGATGGGGTTGATCTCGGTTTCGATGTTGGCACGGATCATGTGAATGGACTGTGCCGCCGCGCGCAGGTGTACACCGTAGCCACCGGGCTGCTTGACGATTTCGGGCTCCTCCAAGTGCAGGTCACTCACCTCGGGCATGACGATGCCGTAGCCGCTCTCGTTGGCCGAGCGCAGCGCGTCCGCCACCTTGTCGTACTTCTGCTTCATAGAGGACAGCTCACACAGCAGCTCGAGTAACTGCTGCTCGTCGCGAATGTCAAAGCCCGTCATCTCGCTGATGACATCGTAATAAAGACCGTCCCGCAGCGCGACGTCCACGTAAGCCTTTCCGCTGCCCAGATCGACCGTTGCGACCTCACAGCTCCCAACATATTCGTTATCAGACAGCGCGTCAAAGGCGGCGGTCATATCCCCTACTCTCCTGACCTCGCCCGCGCAACGACGAATGGCGCTGTCAAGCGACTGGCGGATGCGATGCGTGCTATCCAGTGCGACCGTCCAGGCGGGCAACCGGACCGCTACCTCGCGCACGGGAAATTCGTGCAGCACCATCTCAAGAATGTGGCGGATATCCTCGGCGTTCAGATCCAGGCAGTTGACCAGCGCCACGGGAACGCCGTATTTGGCCTCAAGCTCATAGGCCAGATCAATCGCGCTCTGTGCGGCGGGGTTGGCCGTGTTGAGAATGACGGCAAACGGCTTGCCAATGGCCTTGAGCTCGCCAACAATGCGCTCCTCGGCGTCCACGTAGGACGCACGACCGATCTCGCCGATGCTGCCGTCGCTGGTTACCACCATACCGATGGTCGCGTGCTCGTGAATAACCTTATACGTACCAAGCTCGGCCGCCTGTACGAAGGGCATGGGCTCCTCCTGCCAGGGGGTGCGCACCATACGGGGCTGTCCGTTTTCCTCGGCACCGAGCACCTCGGGAATGAGGTAGCCCACGCAATCGACCATGCGCACACGGGCGCTGACCCCCTCCGAGAGGGACAGCTCGGCCGCCTCGTCGGGAATGAATTTGGGTTCGGTCGTCATGACCGTTCTGCCGCCCGCCGATTGGGGCAGCTCATCTCTGGCGCGGTCGCGGGCGTAGCCCTCCTGAATACGGGGCAGCACGAGCGCCTCCATAAAGCGTTTGATGAAGGTGGACTTTCCCGTTCTCACCGGTCCCACCACACCGATGTAAATTTCTCCGCCCGTCCGCGCGGCGATATCCTCGTAGATCGAATGCTCCGACATTGCTTTGCTTCTCCTTTCTCTCCGCGCGTCGCTCGTCGCGGATGCGTCAATGCAATGTATGCATGACGGAGCGCAAATATACCGGGAGATAAAAAAATGCGCGGACGTGCCGCGCATTTTGCTTTACAGAATATGAAACTCGTCGCGCAGCTTGCGCGCGATGCGTCTGCCCATCTCCGTGTGCCCATAGGTCGAGGGATGAATCAGATCGGCGGCGAGCAACGTGAGGGTATCCACGATGTCACGACCGCGAATGTAGTAGAGGTTATCGCATTTGAGCGTTTCGTAGATGCGCTCGGTGGTCTTGACGTACTGCTCGTTCTTGTCGCGCAACACGTGAGTGGGCAGATCGAACAGGCAACTATAATTGCTGATAAGCACGACCGGCTTGCCACATGCAAGCATGTCTTTCACAAGCGCCGTCGCACGTCGCTCAAATTCCTCAACAGCAAAGTGACCGACCATGTTGATGCCGAGCTCAAGCAGCGCGACGTCCCAGTTTTCGCTTGCGATATAGTCGGCAACCTCTCTCTGGCAAAAGCACGAGCCGCCCATGCCCTTACACAGCACGTCGGCATCAAGCACGCGCCCCATCGTCATAACGTAAGCGGTCGAGTGCAGGTCTGCGTTAAAGCCCTGCGTGATGGACGAGCCGTAGGAAAGTACCGTCTTCTTTGGCACCTCATCGCTTTTAGGCGGGCGGATGGGAGCGTGCGCCTTGAACTCATGCAACACGATATAGCAGCCGTTTCCAAGCGTCACGCGCCACACGTCGGGTGAAAAGCGACCGATGGGAATACGCGCGCCGCTGATATCATTGCTCTCAATGGCAGTATCCTTACGCAGTGAAATGCTCACGCGCTCACCGGCCTTCACAGGCACGATGCGATAGCTGTAATCGCCGCGGAAGATCTCCACGATGCCGTTCGCACTCGCGGACAGCTCGACATCCACCGCGTCGCACACAAAGCGAAGCTCGCAGCCCGTCGTCATCTGACCGATGCGGTCGGACGGGTCACCCTCAAAGCAAGGCTTGGCAAACACCTCTCTGACGCGGCGCGGAAAGCGGTACAATCTCCACGCGCCGTCCTCTCTTTGCTCAATCTCGGCAACGTTGAAAAGTTCTATATCATTCCAGATCATATGATCACCTCACGCACGCCCGACGTTGCCGCTTGTATCGACCGACACGACCTTGTAGTACAGCTTTTGGTCCTTGTCGATGTGAATATGCTCGGCGACCGTCGAGGCGATTTGATTGTCATAGCAGGGGGTAAATTTCTTTTCTGCAGACGCATACACGCGATAGTAGCAATGCTCTGCATCGACACACGGCTTCCAGGTAAGCTGGTCGCCGCGGCGCCTGACGCCGCGCACGGGCGTTGGACAACGATCGGTATAGTCGGTCGTCAGGAAGGTGACCGAGCGCCCCTTGACGCTCACGCGCACCTCGCTTCCCTTTTGCTCGGCAAGTGCCGTGCAGGGTTGGAGATCGTTGAATTTATTGTAAGGAATATGGTCTGCTGCATATTCGTACACGCGCAGCGGCTGATGCACGGTGTGCTCAACGTCAAGCGCGATCTCCTTCGATTCGTCCGCCCAGTTGACGATAGCGACCGACAGACTTCCGTCGTCACCCGTCACGGCAGCACAGCGCACGAGCTCGTCATCTGCGACCTTGCTATGGAGCACTCTCGTTCCCTTTTTGAACAGCTTTGCCATATATCCCATGGTGTACAGCATGGCACGACCGGTATAGTCCTTTTGCTCGTCGCACCAACGGACAAGACCGTGCTTGTTGTAGCGAATGCTCACACCATGCCCCGAAAAACGCGCGACATCGTAGCGCGCCTTTTGCTGCTCGCTTTCACCGTTTTCGCGCAGGATAGGGTCGGGATAATCGAACATGGTCCACGACGTGCCGGCCAGCGTGCCCGAATTGACGACGGCCATAGCCATCTCACACAGCGAAATGGCGTGATCCGCCTCGGTCGCACCATCAAAGGCGGCGTACGAGGTGTCGTCGATCATGGGCGCGCGTGGGATCGCCCGAACGGCGGGCATGATGCCATATTCGCCCAGCATATAACGCTTTTCCTTGCTCAAGGCCTGCTCTGCCATGTCGGTGAGCACCGAGAGCACCTCGGGGTAAATGTCAAGCGAGCCGGGGGCATGCTTTTGCATATACAGATGCGTGCAATAGGTGTCGGTGATCTCGTCCATGTTCTGCATTGCCCAGGCGATCTGATGATAATTTTCCTCACCTGCGCAATCGGTCGCCATGAGCCCTATATCCAGCCCGTGACGACGGAAGGCAAAAAAGAGAGCCTTGTGCAGCCTTTTGAACAGCTCAAGATCACGCGAAAGGTAGGCGTAGGTATTGCCGACAGACAGCTCGTTGGTCACGCAGAAATAGCGGATCTTATGGCAGTTGCGCACCTTGACGAGATATTCGAGATTGGTTGCCGTGCGCTCGGCGTAGTCCTCGATATCAAAGCTCTCGTCCATGATGGGCATACGACCGGGCACGACGTAAAGCAGCGTTCCTGCGCGGCGGAAGGTCGCATCGTAGTAATCCGCAAAGCGATCCATCGCCTCGCGCGTCCAATCGGCATATCCGGCGAACACGCGCGCAAAGGTGGGCGACACTTCCCGAAAGGTTTTGAAAACGCGCTCGTCGCGGAACTTCTCGCTCATGATGGGCAGCATGGTCGCCTCGCTGTTATGAAATCCGATGCCGCCGAACAGCCAGCGGCGCATGGGCTTGGTCAATCTGATATGTGTCATCATTCGCTTCCTTTCAGGAATTCGTTACACCGTCATTGTAACACAAAATCCGCAGAGTGTCAAGAATTCTGCGGATTTTGTTGATCAAATTTCGGCAAAAAACGCTTCGATCTGCTCGCGCGTTGCGTTGAGTGTCCCCTGAATGATGGCATCCGTACCGCCGCCGCGACCGCCAAACCGCTCGTTCATTTGCTTGCCGAGCGTGCGCAATGCTATATAGCGGCTGACGCAAACGTAACGGTAGCCATTCTCCGTTTGGCAGAACACGCCCGAGATGCCCTTGCAAGCGTCGGCCGCGTGATCGGCCATGCCACGCTGGATCGTCCCCTCCATTTCATCCTCAAAGAACAGCAGATTACCCTGCCTGTCGGGCACGGCGGAGGCAACCTTTGTATCGGCCAGCGCACGGCGTGCGGCAGACAATGCCGCACGGGTTTCAAGCAGCTCGTCGCCGATTTTTTGGGTGATCTCGACCACCTGCCACGGCTTGACACTGTGCTTTCGCGTGATGTTCAGAATATTCTCGTGCTTGGTCTTGTAATCTTCCAATGCCCAGCGACCGCACAGTACCCAAAGCCGCATACCACCCTTATAGCGAATGGAATCGACGATCTTGATCATACCGATCTCGCCCGTTGTTTTAACGTGCGGTGCGCAGCAGGCGCAGGCGTCCACGCCCTCAACGGTGACGATGCGAACGCCGTCCGTCAGATCGAGCTTGCTGCGGTATTGCATTGTTTCAAGTACTGCCTGATCGGGATATTCGGCACGGACGGGCACATTGGCCCAGACCACCTCGTTGGCCTCGCGCTCAAGAGCGACAATTTGCTCGTGCGTCAGCTCGCCGTCCAGATCCATGGTCATCTCGCCATTGCCAAGATGAAAGCCCACGTTTTCATAGCCGTAATGCTTGTGTGCAAGTCCGCACAGAATATGCTCACCCGTATGGCACTGCATGCGTGCCATACGCAGTTCTGCGTCAAGCCTTGCCTGCACGCGCTCGCCTACGGCAAGCGGCTGATCGGTCACGTGCGTGATCACATCATCCTTGATTCGAACGTCCAGCACGGCGGCGTCATTCAAAAAGCCCGCGTCCGCGTATTGCCCGCCACTTTCGGGAAAGAAGGCGGTACGATCCAGCACGACGGCAAAGCGGTCGGTGTCCAGCGCCTCGCAGGACAGAACGGTAGCCTCAAAAGCAAAGCACTCGCTGTCAAGGTCATAAAGCTTTTGGGTCGTGCTCATTGAACGCTCTCCGTCGGCTCGCTGACAACCACGTTCATGCTGCCGATCAAATCGTTGAAGGCACTCTCCTCCAAGCACTGCGCGATCAGTTGCTTTTTGTAGGTGCGGTCAAAATAGTCGCGCGCCTCCTCGATGGGGAAATCCTCGCGACCTGCCGCCATCATCTGCTCGTTGAGCACGGCGTAATTCTGCTCGGTATACAGATCCAGCGCACGGTCGTACTGCTCGTCGGTATAGGTATACTCCTCGGCCTCAAAGACGGCGTAATAGACCATCTCCTCCTTGACCATCTGCATGCAAGCATTGAACAGATTTTCGGGCAAAAAGCCGTTATAAGCACAGAATGTCTTAAAATCAAGACCGTAGTAGGCCGCGTAATAGCTGTACATATCGTACTGGTAGTCGTAATAGTACATGACGGCATCGATGGGATAGCTCTTGGCCGCCGCGTTTTGCGTAATGGCCGCCCAAAGTGCCGCATGCACCTCTTCCTCGTAGGCCTCGTCGGCCATCTGCTGACGCAGCGCGGCGCGATAGTCCTCGGCACTCGTGTACTTGCCCTCGGTGTACTCGCTCACAAAGGCGTCGTCCAGCTCGGGATCGCCCTCAATATAATGTACGGTAAAGATAAATACGACCGCCTTGCCGGCAAGCTCGGTAGCGTGATAATCCTCGGGGAAGGTCACGTCGACGGGATATTCCTCGCCCGGCATGGCGCCGACCAGGCCCTCGACAAAACCGGGAATATAACCGCTGTTGTCCTGAAGGACAAGCGTCTGCTCGTATGCCGTACCGCCGCTGAAGGCTACGCCGTCCAGCGTGCCTACGTAATCGGCAACGACCGTGTCACCCCACGCAACGGCGCGGTCGGTAACCTGAAAGTCGGGGTGGTTAGCGCGAATGATCGCCTCGATCTCGGCCTCGAGTTCCTCGTCGCTGATGGTGACGGCGTCGTAGTCGAGCGTCAACGTCAGGCCTCGGTACTTGCCGAGCGTGATGTAATCGCTGATATTGAGCTCGCTGTAATCGGGCAGCTCATATGTTTGGGATGGGTCGTGCTGATCGATGGTCGGAATTCCGCTCTCTACTTTGTCGGATCCTTGCCCGTCGGGGGTAGAGGCCGTCTGCTCATCGGGCTGCTTACCATCGCCCTGATCATCAGGACGCGAGCAAGCCACGGCGCTCATGACAAGCAAAAGAGCAAGCGCAAGCAAAAGCGCGCGAAGCACATAATTTTTCATCATTTTATTATCCTTTCATTGCTGTGATAAGGAAAAAGACCCGTCGCATCACATGATGTCACGAGTCCTTTCCTTGGGTTCATGCCGGAAAGTAATTATGCCTCTTTCACGTTCAGAACCTTTTTGCCGTTGTAATAGCCGCATGCCTTGCAGACGCAGTGGGGGCGAACCATCTCACCGCATGCAGGGTTGGAGCACTTGACCACGCCGGGCATCGTCAGCTTGCTGTTGTTGGAGCGTCTCTTATCTCTACGAGCGCTCGAGACCTTTTTCTTCGGTACTGCCATTTGAAGTACACCTCCTTCGTGTGTCGTGAGCTTGCGCTCACTTCGCTTTTATATTTTTTATTTTTATTCTTTATTTTCGTCCTGCTCCAGCAGCGTGGCAAGCACGGCCAGGCGGGGATCGATCTCACGGGTCGGACAGCCACACTTGCCTTCCGAGAGCGGTTTCCCGCACTTGGGGCAAAGTCCGGGGCAATCCTCGTTGCAAAGGAGCCTCATGGGGAACGACAGGATCAACGCCTCGCGCAGCTCCTCGTCCAGATCCAGCTCGCCATCTCGAATGATGACGTACTCATCCACGTTGTCTTGTTGCTGCTCCTCGGTCAGCGTTTTTTCGTCCGCCACCGTTCGCTCAAATTGCAAGTGGAACTCTCCCTTGACGGGTGCCAGGCATCGCGCGCACTCGCCGTGGTAAGGCAACGTTGCCTCCAACGTCAAGCGCATGTATCCTGCCTCGTCGGTAATCTCGCCCACGACGTGAGCGTCACCGTCAAGCTCAACGCCCTCGATGGCGTCGGGGGAAAGCATGTAATCCAGCGGAATTCGGCTGACCTCTCCGCGCAGCATAGGCCGCATATCGATGGGCTTACTTGCAAGCGGCATGGGGGCACCTCCGTTTTCCGTGGGATATTTTCACCGTCACAAAACGCGACGCAATATATTATAATAGATTTTTCTCAAAAAGTCAAGACTTTTTTCTCGTTTGTCTGAAAAATTTCAAGTTTTTTTGGCGCGTTCAACAACTTTTTACGCATTTTCCCGCCCAGCCCGATTGACAAAGCGGCCGTCAACAGGTATAATGGAAGAAATCAAGCAGAAAGGAGTCTCGGTATGCGCGCCGTTGGTATCATTTGCGAATATAACCCATATCACGCGGGACACGCCTATCAGCTTCGTGCGGCGCGACAACAGACCGGCGCAGAGCTCGTCATCGCCGTCATGAGCGAGCATACGACGCAGCGCGGTGAGCTGGCCGTGGCCGACGGCTACGTGCGCGCCGAAGCCGCCGTCCGCGCGGGTGCCGACCTCGTGATCGGTCTTCCCTTTCCCTACTCGTCCGCTCCCGCCGAATTTTTTACGCTGGGCGGCGTGCGTATTCTGAACGCACTCGGCGTTCACGCGCTGCATTTTGGCAGTGAGTGCGGCAACATCGACGCGCTGTCCCATGCCGCCGCGCAGCTCTATTCCAATGAATTCATCACGGCCCTGACAGACTATCAGCAGTCGCACCCCTCGCTTGGCATCATGGAATGCCGCGAGGCGCTATATCAAGAGCGCTACGGCACTTGTCTGCCAAGTGGCTCCAACGATCTGCTTGGCATTGCTTATCTGCACGCCCTGCAATCCACGGGCAGCTTGATGCGCCCCTATACCATCACACGCCGCGGACAAGACTACAACGACCAAAGTGCCCCTTCCGTCGGCGTTGCCCCCTCGGCGAGCGCCCTACGTGCGCTGTGGCGAAAAAACGGGCTTGACGCGCTTCGCCTTCACCTGCCTTCCGCTGTGCTTGAGGTGCTCTCGCGTGCCGAGCAGGAGCAAATCGCGCCCTTGGATATCGGTCGGATCGGTACGGCACTCGTGAGCTTTTACCGTCTTGCCGATCCGAGCGTGCTTGCCCGCCTGGCCGATATGGACGGCGGACTTGCCGAGCGACTGTGCAACGCTGCCCAAGCGTCGACCGATCTGCCCTCGCTGCTCGCATCTGCCTCGACGCGCCGCTACACTGACGGTCGGTTGCGCCGCTCGCTGCTGTACGGCGTTTGCGGCGTGACGGACGATCGTGTGTCTGCACCGCCCTCCTACGTAAGGTTGCTCGCTGCCAACGAGCGTGGATGC
This sequence comes from Eubacteriales bacterium, assembly GCA_045543375.1. Lineage (GTDB taxonomy): Bacteria > Bacillota > Clostridia > Oscillospirales > CAG-272 > SIG644. The sequence goes on from JAZQMI010000057.1 coordinate 9,140, forward strand.
GCCTATCTTTCGTCCATTCGTAAAAGCTGCTCGTTGCCCATTCTTACCAAGCCTGCCGATATTCCCAATTCACCTAAGGCGCAAGAGCAGCGCAAGGTCGAGGAGCGGCTTGAGGCTCTGCTCACGCTTGCCCTGCCCGAGCCACGAGAGAGCGGTTGGTTGCTGCGCAAAAGTCCCTATATTGAAAAAGTGTAAATTTTGCGCAATTACCCGTAAATCCTTGACTTTTTCGGGCGAGCATGTTATAATGAAATATAATCATCGTCAAAATACCGTATTTGGAGGAAATATACAATGGCAAACGAAGAATTGAACCTCGTCAGCGGCAAGTATCTCGAATACAAGGGCAAGCCGCTCGTTCGCGAGGGTGATACCATCTGCTACGGCGATATGTCCGAGAAGTGCATTCTCATTCTTGAGATCATCTCCTACAAGGAGCAGGACGGTAAAAAGCTGCCCGACAAGATCATGATTCAGGTCATCGATTCCAATGATCCCAACAAGATCATTCGTCAGGGTTCGTACACGGGTCTTCACGACGCGTTCAGCATGGGTGAGATCTGGCTGGAGCAGGCACTTCAGCAGTAACAGAAAAAACGGGAGCGTTTTGAAACGCTCCCGTTTTTTTATTTACTCCAAATTTCTTTGATCACGTTCTCATCGCCAAATCCGTTGGGGTGGCGCGAGGGGTCAAAGGCGCTGTAAAGTCTGTTGATGATATTGCCCTGCTCGTCGCGCAGGCGGATACAACGCTCGCCGGGCATGGCCAGGAAGCACTTGCCGGGCGCGATGTCACGCACCCAGTCGTAGGCGTACTGCAAAAACTCGGCGCGGTACCAAGCGGGCTGATGGGCAAACCAGTTGATCTCGTCCATACCCCAACACTCGTAGCAATCGACCACGGGCTTATGCAGCATATCAAGATTGTCGCCGTAGTTGTCGACCTCAACGCAATACGGCAGTGTGTCGGTTTCCCAGCCGCTGTGCGTCATACCGCCAAGGCTCTTGCCGTAAATGCCGCGGGGGTTATTCGCGTCAAGCAATGCCCTTTGGGGATTATCCTCGGTCGGGAAATGCGCCTGCTGCGAAGCGTCCGACACGGGGCGCAGCGGGTACATGTGGAAATCAAACATGAGTTTGCCGTTGGCGTCCAGCATACCGGGCGTATGTGCGTTGATGAATACAAAAGCGCGGCGTGCATGCGTCTTGGCGTAGGCGCGCACCATATCGAGCACGCGCGTCCAGCAGACCCAGCCCTCGTCCACCTGTCCGATCAGGTGGATCTGACCCATGTGCAGCGCCTCAAAGCCGGCGTTGATGTACTCGCAGGCGCGGTAATAGAAGAACATCTGCGTTTCAAGCTGGGTCATGTCGGGCACCGTCGTTCCCTCGCCCCACATATTGCGGTAGCGATCGTCGGAAAAGCGCATGGCATCGATGCTGAAATAGCGGTCTTCGGGCTGAAGATCAAACGCCTCGAACACCCACGCCGGCACGGCAAGCTGCTCGACTTCAGGACCCACGCACTCAAAAATGCAAGCCTCGAACACGACGTCGGGATCGACCTCGTGCAGCTTGTCAATGAATGCCCTCTGCCCGGCGTAAGCGGCAAGATTGTCCGTACCCGGACGCCAGTGCGTTGCGGCACGGCAGATGTACTTTGCACCGATGTTCAAAATGAAATCCTGCAGGTAAGCGGTGCGCTCGGGGTGCATTTCCGGACCGCAGGAAATGGTGATGGAGCGGCGCAGATAGTTGCAGAGCACCTCTTCGCTGACCGCGCCGTAAAATTTGTAATCGTATGACATTGAGAACCCTCCATAGGAACTTCGTTGCGTACAGTATACCAAAAAATCGCTCTTTTGTCAATAAAGGCCGCAGAAATTGTCGCAAAAGACTTGCGCTCGCCGACGTTTTTTGTTATAATGCACAAGGCTGAAAAGCCAACACTAATGACACGGCCGAATACGCGGCTGTCCCAGGGAGATCAATATGGAGTATTTGCTTGTTTTTGTTTGCTGCGTCCTGGCAACCGGCAAAGTTACGATACAAAGTGCCTTTAGCAAGCGGAGCGTGAAGAATTTCCCCGACGTCGTCTTTTTCATCGGGCTGACCTTTACCGTATCCGCTCTCATCTTCTCGCCCGATCTGATCGGTGCCTCGCCCGCCGTCTGGCTGTACGGCACGGTGTTCGGGCTTTCCAGCATGGTGTTTCAACTATGCTACACCCGTGCCCTTTCGATGGGTAACGTGTCTGTCACCGTCATGATGGCCAACCTTGCCATGGTATTTACCGTGCTGCTCTCTGCCATCGGCTTCCACGATCCCGTGTCCACACCTCGCTTGATTGGTATCGTGCTGACCCTTGCCATCTTTATCATCAATACCGACTTCAAAACCAAGGATAAAGTGGAAAAATCCTGGTTTGCCCTGGCGCTGACCGCGCTGATCTCCTCCGGTCTTGCCGGCTGCACGCAAAAGCTGCTTGGCGAGTTTGGTCCTGCCGATGAGGCGCGTGCCTTTGTTTCCTGCTCCTATCTTGTCGGCGCCGTTGCCACCTTTGCTTTTTATCTCATTCTTCTCTCCCGCGGCAAGCAAAAGACCTACAAAACGGCTCCGCCCGTCTTTCTTTATGCGCTGGGCGTCGGCGGATTTCTCGCCGTTTTCCAGATCGTATATCAATATTCGATCAACACCATCCCCGGCACCTTCATTTACCCCACCTATTCGGGCGGATGCATTATGCTCTCCACGCTGATGGGTGTGATCCTATTCAAAGACAAGCTCAAGCGCCGCCAGATCGCAAGTCTTGTTCTTGGTCTTATCGCGGTGGTCTTGATGAATTTCTGATTGATCATAACAAAAAAACAGGCGAGTGACCAAAGTCACTCGCCTGTTTTTATTCATTTGATCTTACAGACCACGCTTAACGTAGGTGGTGTGCAGGATCTCGTGTGCCTTATGGCTGTTGGGCTCGCCCAGGAACTCGTCGTAGAGCTTCTTGACGGCCAGGTTGTCCTGCGAGGTACGAACCTCAGCGTTTGCATCATCGTTGTAAAGAACGGATGCACGGACAGCGCGCAGGTCCATATTCATACGGACGGATGGGGGCTGAATGGGCTGACCGCCGCCGTTGACGCAGCCGCCGGGACATGCCATGATCTCGATGAACTGGACGTCCAGCTCGCCATTCTTGACCATGTTCAGCAGCTTCTTGGCGTTACCCGTACCCGAAGCAACGGCCACGTTGATGGTCATATCGCCGACCTTGTAAGAAGCGGTCTTGATACCCTCAACGCCGCGGACCTCGTTGAACTCAAGCTTCTCAAGCTTCTTGCCCGAGATGACTTCAGCAGCGTAACGCAGAGCAGCCTCCATAACGCCGCCCGTTGCGCCGAAGATAGCGCCTGCGGACGAGCCGATGTCGAAGGGATTGTCAAACTTCGCATCCTCAAGGGCGCGGAAGTTGATGCCTGCCTTCTTGATCATGCGACCAAGCTCACGCGTGGTGATAGCAGCGTCCACATCGGGAACACCGGCAGCGGACTGATCTGCTCTGCCCACTTCGAACTTCTTAGCGGTACAAGGAATAGCAGATACCATGTAGATGTCCTTGGGATCCCAACCCATCTTTTCGGCGTAGTAGGTCTTGACCATAGCACCGAACATCTGCTGAGGCGACTTGCAGGAGGACAGATTGTCGATCATATCCGGGAAGTAGTGCTCGCAGTACTTGATCCAACCGGGCGAGCAGGAGGTGATCATGGGCAGAACGCCGCCGTTCTTGACACGGCCGAGCAGCTCGTTGGCCTCCTCAACGATGGTGAGGTCAGCCGTCAGGTTCATGTCGTAGACACCGTCAAAGCCCAGGGCCTTGAGAGCGGTGACCATCTTACCCTCGCAGTCGGTGCCGGGCTCGTAGCCGAAGCACTCGCCAATCTGGGCGCGGACGGAGGGAGCAGCGCAGATGACCACGTGCTTGCTCTCGTCAGAGAGAGCCTCGAAGACCTCATCGGTATCATCTCTTTCGTACAGAGCACCGACAGGGCAAGCAACGATACACTGACCGCAGTTGATACAAGCGTTGTCAGCGAGCTTGGACTCGAAAGCACAAGCGATGTGGGTGTCAAAGCCACGGTCGTTTGCACCGATGACGCCGATGCCCTGAACCTTATCACACATAGCGACGCAACGGCGGCACAGAATGCACTTGTTGTTGTCGCGGATGATGGGCGAGCCGGTTTCGATCTCGTACTTATTGGTTTCACCGACGAAGCGGGACTCCTCTACGCCGTAGTCACGGCACATCTGCTGCAGCTCGCAGTTGGTGGAGCGCACGCAGGAGAGGCACTTCTTGTCGTGGTTGGACAGAATCAGCTCAAGGTTCATCTTGCGCGAGGCAGCGATCTTGGGCGTGTTGGTCTTAACGACCATACCGTCGGTCACGGGGTATACGCAAGCGGTGACCATACGGAAGGGCTTGCCACCCTCGGATACCTCAACAAGGCACAGACGGCATGCGCCGATCTCGTTGATGTCCTTCAGATAGCAAAGGGTCGGGATGTCGATATGGGCAGCGCGTGCTGCTTCCAGAACCGTGGAGCCCTTCGGGACAGCGTATTCTACGCCGTTAATGATAACGTTTACAGTTTCCATGTTCCACAATTCTCCTTTCTCAATGCTTGGAAATAGCGTCGAACTTACAGTTGTCCATACAAGCGCCGCACTTCACGCACTTCTTGGTGTCGATAGCCATCGAAGCGAGCTTGTGACCGGGAGCCGTGTAATCGGTTCTGTAAATTGCGTCAGCAGGACAGTTCTTGGCGCACTTGCCGCAGCCGATACACTTGTCCTGATCGATCTCGAACTGAACGAGCTTCTTGCAAACGCCTGCGGGGCACTTCTTGTCCACGATGTGAGCGATGTACTCGTCGCGGAAGTAGCGCAGCGTCGAGATGACGGGGTTGGGAGCCGTCTGGCCCAGACCGCAAAGCGATGCGCTCTTGATGTAGTTGCAAAGCTCTTCCATGCGGTCAAGGTCTTCCATCTCACCGTTGCCGGAGATGATCTTATCCAGCAGCTCAAGCAGTCTGCGCGTACCAACGCGGCAGGGCGTGCACTTACCGCACGACTCGTCGACCGTGAACTCCAGGAAGAACTTGGCGATATCGACCATACAGTTGTCCTCGTCCATGACGATCAGACCGCCCGAACCCATCATCGAGCCGATTGCGATCAGGTTGTCATAGTCGATGGGCGTGTCGATCAGATGTGCGGGAATGCATCCGCCCGAAGGACCACCCGTCTGGGCTGCCTTGAACTTCTTGCCGTTGGGAACACCGCCGCCGATCTCCTCGACGACCTCACGCAGCGTCGTACCCATGGGGATCTCGACCAGACCCGTGTTGGTGATCTTACCGCCAAGAGCGAATACCTTGGTACCCTTGGACTTCTCGGTACCCATGGAAGCGAACCACTCTGCACCCTTCAGAATGATCTGAGGAATATTTGCGTAGGTCTCAACGTTGTTCAGAACGGTGGGCTGACCGAACAGACCCTTGACTGCAGGGAACGGAGGACGGGGACGAGGCTCACCGCGGTGACCCTCGATCGAGGTCATCAGAGCCGTTTCCTCACCGCAAACGAATGCGCCTGCACCAAGACGGATGTGCATATCGAAGTTGAAGTCGGTACCGAAAATGTTGTTGCCGAGCAGGCCTGCTTCTCTTGCCTGGTCAATCGCGATGGACAGACGCTTAACGGCAATGGGGTACTCTGCACGGACGTAAACGTAGCCCTCGTCTGCACCGATGGCGTAAGCAGCGATTGCCATTGCCTCGATCAGCGCATGGGGGTCACCCTCAAGGATGGAACGGTCCATGAATGCACCGGGGTCACCCTCGTCGGCGTTACAAGCAACGTACTTCTTGACCTGACCGCGGTTATTTGAAGCGAACTTCCACTTCAGACCCGTGGGGAAACCACCGCCGCCGCGGCCGCGAAGACCGGAATCGAGAATGGTCTGGATAACGCCGTCGGGCGTCATCTCGGTCAGTACCTTATGGAGTGCAAAATAGCCGTCCATAGCGATGTACTCCTCGATATTCTCGGGGTTGATAACACCGCAGTTACGCAGCGCAACTCTGTGCTGCTTCTTGTAGAACTTGGTCTCACTCAACGAAGCGGCAACTGCCTCGGCCTCAGCCTTGGCACCCTCCGTATCGTTGTAGACCAGTCTTTCCACGATACGACCCTTCATCAGATGCTCGTCAACGATCTCGGGGATATCCTCCTCGGTGACTCTGCTGTAGAAGGTGCCTTCGGGGTAAACGATCATGATGGGACCGAGTGCGCACAGACCGAAGCAACCGGTCATGACGATCTTGATCTCGTTTTCAAGACCCTTTGCCTTGAGTTCATCTGCAAGCTTGTCATGAAGCTTCATACTTCCAGAGGAAGTACAGCCCGTACCGCCGCAAATAAGTACATGTGAACGAATCATTTGTGTTATTCCTCCTAAATTACTTCTTCAGCGCACCGATGGTGTACTCGGTAACGATGTTGCCGCCCTTGATGTGCTTTTCGATGACTTCCTTGGCACGCTCTGCGGTCATCTTGACGTAGGTGACCTTGTCTGCGTCCTTGGTGTAGACCTCGACAACGGGCTCATACTGGCAAATGCCGATGCATCCCGTCTGCGTGACCATCACGCTGTCGCCAAGACCTGCTTCGGAAATGCCCTCAACGAACGCATTGAGAACGGGGCGCGCGCCTGCTGCGATACCGCAAGTAGCCATACCAACCACGATGCGCGTTTCGCCGCTGGAAGTACGCAGAGCAACCTTGTCCTGCATTTTGGCCTTGATGGCCATGAGTTCTTCAAGTGACTTCATGGTAAAAATCCTTTCGTTTTATATAATTTTTTTAAAAATCAGATTTGCTCATACTGTTCACGCAGATTCTCACCGATCCACGTCAGTATTTCGGGCTCGTTCAGCGCAATGCCGCCAAGCACCGCTCGCACCTCGGCACAGCAAAACTCCACGATTCCGCGAGGCGTTGTGTGTCGGTAGGTGAAATCGACGTCGGGCGAGCCCTGAATGAGCGTTTTCACAGTTTCTACCATATCTCCGAGAGGGATAAAATCAATATGATCCTTTCCGAATCTCGCCATGGTCACGGTCCCGTGGTCGGAGCTGACCGACGCGTGGACCGACTGAATGGTTACGTAACCGCCCGTCATTTCGGCGAGCATTTTTAAAAATGGTATTCCAAGACCTACTTTTCTTGTCTTTCTGGTGGTAAAGAAGGGATCGTTGAGCCGCTGAAGCTGCTCCGTTGTCATTCCGCAGCCGTTGTCGCGCACCGTAAAATCAAGCCAGCCGTCATGCTCGTGCAATTCAACGGTGATCTCGGTCGCGCCGGCACGGACGGAATTCATGGTGATATCCAACACGTAGAGTGAAAATTCATCCATGTGTGTCATCACCCCTTCCCTTTGCCAAGCAAATGATCGATCAGCGCGTTCCTCACCCGATCGGACGAGTACGGCTCATCATCAAGCTCGATCTCAAAGCCGCCCTCGGCAATATCCGTCAGATAGTGCGCGTCGGAAGACGCCACGTGGACAAGTCCTCGCTCGCCAATGATGGGAAAGCGTGCGACCGTGTCCGCGTAAGACGCGATATCGTTGAGTTCAAAGGCTGTGAAGGCCGGTTCGGGTGGGAAATCACCCAGCATGGCGATCATGCCGTTTGCGCTTCTGTCGATGTGGGCAGGATAGCACACGCCTCCCCGCCGTGTGACCTCGTCAAATGCCTCGTCAAGCGATACGCTCACGGCGTTGATGAGCAAATACTCCTCTTCGCCGCACGGCTCGTCGTTCTCGTTCACCACCATCTGATGTCCGAAAATATCGGGATCGTTTTTGACGCGCATCTTTTTCCCCTCGATCCACTCACCGAACGCCATGGCCGTATCCAGATCACGGAACAGACAAACGGCGTGAACGTCCTCACTTGTGGTCAGCTCGACGCCGGCAACCGGAATCAGTCCGTATTGCTTGGCGAGCTTGAAAAAGGCAGGACAATTCTTTGTGGTGTTGTGATCGGTAAGAGCGACGATCTGAAGTCCGTTGAGCACCGCCATACCGGCGATGTTTCCGGGCGTCATATCATCGTCACCGCAGGGGGACAGGCAGGAGTGAACGTGCAGATCGCACCGATAAAGGCTCATGCCCCGATCTCCTTGCTGATGCTGACGCATATTTCGTAAGCGGACAGCGGAGAGCGCAGCACCGTGATGCCGTTTTCCGTCGCCGCCTTGAGCGCGTCGGCCTGAAGCGCGACGTCCTCGGCAAGAATGACGGCTGCGGGCTCGGTCAGCGTCGCCACCGCGACCACGTTGGCGTTGGCCATGATGGTCACCCACAGATTGTCTGCTCCGACGTGGCTCATTGCACGGCTGAGCAGATCGCCGACGTACACACCGTCAAACGGTCGTGCCACGTCACCGCAAACGACCTCGGCCCGTATATTCTTACAAATATCAGCGACCGTCATCGTTCGTTCTCCTCACCATCGTTATTTTGACACTGCGAGCGGTCGGCAAGGCCGAGCTCGGAATAAAGCAGGTCGCGAGGAATATCCTGTTCCTTCAACAGCTTTTTGAGAAGAACGGTACATTCCTCTGCGCAGGCCTCGCATTTGACGACGTCCTCGGCAAACGCCATACAGGTAGGCGCGCCGCACGAGCCGCAATCAAGACCCGGCAATTTTTTGGCCAGATCCTCAATATCGCACAGCATGCGCATGGCCGTTTTCCGATCGGACGACAGCGAGCGGTAAGGATTGTACTCCACTTGCTTTTCCTGGAAGTACTGATCCGGGATCCAGTCGCTTGCCGGACGGTTGGGTGAAACGGGCAGATAACGCCGCAGTGCCTTGAGTCTTGCCTGCGCGATGTACGGATTTGCCACGGTCATTGCACCGCCGACGCATCCGCCGCTGCAAGCGTTGAGCTCAACGAAGTCAAGATGGTTGATATCAGAGCTGTCAATGCGGTCAAGCACTCTGATACAGTTTTCAATGCCGTCGGCCGCCAGATAGCGTTCGTTCAGCATGGCAGTGGACTCGCCGCCCGTTGATGCCCAGCCGATACCGATCACACCGGCCTCGGTAGACTCAAGCGGCTCTCCGTCGCCTCTTTTCATCACGTCGAGCAAGGCGAAATACGCGTCCCGGACCGATATGGTCGCGGAAACGTAATTTCGCTCTCCCGCAAAGTTGTTCTTGACGTAACTGACCTTGGCGGGACAGGGCGATATAAATATAATGCCGATATCTCCGTCGCTAAGCTCGGGATGCTCCTCCATGACCTTTTCTCTTGCCAGCATTGCGGCAATATCCACAGGTGGGAGGATGGGCATGATATTTTCGCACAAGTAGGGGTAATTCATGCTGATAATTCTCGTGATCGCGGGGCAAGCCGAACTGATGACCGGCTTTTTGATATCCGTGCGATTGATGTACTTACGGGCGTAAGCACTCACGAGCTCCGCCGCACACGCTACCTCGAACACCTCGTCAAAGCCAAGGTCCAGAAGTCCCTTGATGATGTAGCCGATGTTATCGAGATTGTCGAACTGCCCGTAAAAGGAGGGGGCAGGAAGCGCGACGGTGTATTTGTAATCGTTGAGAACGGACAGACTGTCGTGCGTTGCTTTTTTTGCCTTGGACGGACAGACCTTGATGCATTCTCCGCAGTCGATACACTTTTTTGGATCGATAACCGCGTGTCCGTCGTGGATACGAATGGCTTCGGTGGGGCAGCGCTTCAAGCAAGCCGTACAGCCCTTGCATTTTTCGATATCAAGAGATACCGAGTGCTTATAAAGCGACATCATATCACCTCGGTAGCTTATTTGTCAGAGGCTCAAAGCTTGACCTTCATGGTAACGGTCGTTCCCTCACCGAGAACGGTGTCGACCTTGAGGTCGTCCGTATACTTTTTCATGTTCGGAAATCCCATACCGGCTCCGAAGCCGAGATTGCGGATGTTGTCATGGGCAGTCGAATAACCGGCCTGCATGGCCAGTTCGACGTCGGGAATACCCGGTCCCTTGTCACAAAGAATGATCGTGATCTCTTCATCCGATACCTCAACGTCTGCCGTGCCGCCGTTTGCGTGGATGACCATGTTGATCTCACCCTCGTACATCGCAATGGAAACCTTGCGAATGACCTCGGGATCGTAAGAAAGCTGCTGAAGCTTTTTCTTGACCCTCACGGATGCCGCGCCGGCGCTGGAGAAATCCGAGCCGTCAATGTCAAAGTGAAACTTGATCACCTCAGACATGTCAAACCTCTGCGTTTCGGGAGAGTCCCGCCATGTAGAGAATGCCGCTCGCCTCAAATGCACGCTTTGCGGTGCACATGACGGCAATGCCGCTCTCCTTGGCAAGCTCTACCATTTCGTCGGTAGGAGTCTTACTTCTTGCAAAAACGATGCAGACCATATCCATCATATTCGCCGTGCGAATGACCTGAGGATTGACCAGCCCCGTAATGAGAACGCCCTGATCCTTGACGTAGGCCAGAACGTCGCTCATCATGTCGCTGCAGCAAGCGGAGGAAACCTCGCGATCGAGCATGCTCTCCCCTGTCGCAACCGTTGCATCAAGAAGATCTCTTATTTCACTGATTTTCATATCAATTCTCCGATACGTATACAGCTTGTCCTCGGAATATGCTCCGCAGGACGATCAGCGATATTTTGCGAGGATGGTGGGAACGTCTGCCTTGGTCAGTCGGCCGTAGACCTCACCGTTGATAGTAAGAACGGGAGCAAGACCGCACGCACCGATGCAGCGCGTTGCCTCGATGGAGTACTTACCGTCCGAGGACGTTTCGCCGGATGCCATGTTGAGCTCCTTGCAGATCTCGTCCAGAATATCACCCGATCCCTTTACGTAGCAAGCAGTACCCAGGCAAACGGCGATAGCCACCTGACCGTCGGGATTGAGCTTGAACTGTGCGTAGAAGGAAACGATGCCGTAGATCTCTTCGATCGGCGTACCCGTCTTTTCTGCAATAATGCGCTGGACCTCGATGGGCAGGTAACCATAGATTTCCTGTGCTTCTTGAAGAATAGGCATCATGGCGCCCTTTACACCGTCATACTTTGCGATGACCTCAAGCAGCTTTGCTTCCTGCTCGGCAGTACCAGTAAAAGCAACGGTGGTCAATTTCTTCTTCATAGCTTTTGAATACCTCCTGAATGATAATTTTTTAACTAGCTGGGATATAAAAATGAGCGTTGCCGCAAAGGATCACCTGCTTCGCTTCCCTTGCGAGCACGCACGCATATATATTATACTATAAAAAATGCGAAATGTCCATAGGTAAAATGCAAAAAGTACGAGATTTTTTCATGTTTTTTGTCATTATTCGACTCTTACGGTCCAATCAACCAAAAAACGTCGGACATAAAACAGGAAAAGCGGGAAAGCACGAGGTCTTTCCCGCTTAAAATCATTTCACAATGGGATAAAGCTGTATCATATTGCCACCGTCGACGACCAGCTCGGCGCCCGTGGTGTTGCGCGCGCACGCAGCAAAATACCAGACGGCGTCGGCGATGTCGGCACCCGTGGCGACGTCACCGATGGGAGTGAAGCGCGAGGGGGCGCTTTCGTAGGCGTCGGGATTTTTGTCCCAGCGGTCGGTGCGGATCATGCCGGGCAACACGGCGTTGACTCGCACGCCGTATTTTCCGAAATCCAGCGCCATGGCGCGCATCATGCCAAGCTGTCCGCCCTTGGAGGCCGAGTAGGCCAGTCGGTCGGGAATGGCACGGTAGGCGGTATTGGAATTGATGAATACGATGCTTCCCCCGCCCTGCTCCTTCATGCGGCGCACGGCGTGCTCACAGATACAGTAGTTCCAGACGACGTTGGTATTGACGACGCGCATAAAATCGGTGACGGGGCTTTCCAGCGCTTTGATGCCGACGCCGAGATCGGCGGCGTTGAGCACCAACGTTTCGACAAAAATGTCCTGCCCGTCAAGATAGGTAAACAGATCGGCAACGCCCTGCTCGTCGACCGTGCGATCGTCGATCATCGAGTTAAGCACGCAGCCGAGAATGCTGACGTTCGGGAACTTTTTGCGATAGCTCTGCTCGGCGCGTGCCACGCTCTCGGCTCGTCTGCCCGTAAACACGACGTTTTTGCCCTCCGAGGCAAATTTTTCCACGATGGCAACGCCCGTATTAACGGTCGCGCCCGTAACGAGTACACAATTCATAGCCGCACCTCTCAGAAATAAAACGCCGTTTCGGGCGGGCGGATATCGGTCAGCGCGCCCGTGTAGTGGCGCAGCGTATGCGACTGGTAGGGGTGCTTGAGGCACTCCTCCTCGTTGATCTCAATGCCAAGGCCCGGACGGTCGGGAATGGTCATGTAGCCGTCGGCGTAGTCAAGCTTTTCGTCCGTTACGTCCGCTCTCCAGGTCACGTCGCTGTACATGATCTCAAGAATGGAGAAGTTGGGACAGCAAGCCGCGAGCTGCAGTGTGGCGGCGTTGGCCACGGGACCCGAGGGATTGTGCGGTGCGAACGGAATATAGTACGCCTCGGCGACGGCCGCAATTTTTTTGAGCTCCATGATACCGCCCGCGTGGCTGATATCGGGCTGAATATAATCAGCAGCACGCATTTCGAACAGGTCCTTATAGGATTTGAGCGTATACAGGCGCTCGCCCGCTGAAATAGCAACGGGCGATTTATCGCGCACGGCCTTGAGTGCCTCCAGGTTATCGGGCGGCGTGGGCTCCTCAAAGAACATGGGGCTGAACTGCTCCAGCTCCTTGGCGATCTTGATGCCGGTGGGCACGTTGAAGCGTCCGTGACCCTCGATAAGCAGATCGACCGCAGGGCCGACCGCCTCGCGGACGGCCGCGACGCAACGCAGCGCGGTGTCGAGGTCTTTATTGGAAATTTCCAGATAACTCTTGCCGAACGGGTCCCACTTCATGGCGGTCACGCCGCGCTCCACGGCGATCTTGGCCTTTTTGCCAAACTCCTCGGGCGTTTTTGCACCCGAGAACCAGCCGTTAACGTAAATGCGGCACTTGTCGTTGACCTTGCCGCCGAGCAACTGATAAACAGGCACGCCGAGCGACTTACCAAGGATATCCCACAGTGCCATCTCAACGGCGGAAAGCGCCGACATGAGCACGGCGCCGCCGCGCCAGTAGGCGTCGCGGTAAATGTCGTGGAAGTGCTTTTCAATATTGCGCGGGTCCTTGCCAACAAGATATTCCCTGATATGCTCGACCGCGCCGATCAGCGCCTTTTCCTTGTATTCGAGCGTGGCCTCGCCCACACCGTCGATGCCCTCGTCGGTATACACCTTGACGAATACCCAGTTGGTGCGAAAGCAATCGACCGCAAACGTTTTAACGTCAGTAACCTTCATTTTTACACCTCAATTCGTTCCCATACGGTGGGAATCACCTTGTTTTCACACGCAAATTCATGGGGATCAAGAGAATCGAACATACCGAAATGGAGCGGCACGACCGTCCTCGCCCCCGTCCTTTGAGCAAAGCGGGCAGCGTCGGTCATGTTCATGTTGTTGCCCACGCCGTTGATGGGCAAAAACAGCACGTCGATATGCTCGGGAAGATCCCCGAAGATCTCGCTGTTATACAGCGTATCGCCCGTCACGTAGTAGGTCTTACCCTCCATCGTGTCCTCGATCACGATGCCGACCGCGCAGGGGTCGCTGTGCTCTGCCTTGACCGCCGTGAACACAAATCCTCCAAGCGATACGCTGGTGTGGCGGTTGAACAAAATACAGTTCTGACCGCAAACATCGCCCAGAGCCTTTTTACGCACCGAGATGGGTCCCAGCACGCTCATTGCCTTGTTCGACTTTTTGAAAAAGACGGGCGCGGTTTCGGGATCGTAGTGGTCGATGTGGTCGTGCGTAAAGATCATGACGTCGGGATCAACGTCAAAGAATCGCTCGTCCACAGGCACGCGACGGACGTTTTGCGGCTCGACCTTGGCAACGTAATTCGACAGATACGGGTCGATCATGACCGAAAAGCCGTCACGCTCAAAGAGAAGCCCCGCCTGCCCAAGCCAAGTAATTTTCATCATGCTTGCCTCCTTATTTAAGCAGAAGTGCCAAGGGTGAATCGAGCAGCGGCAGATTGATGAGTCTGACACAGCCCTCGCCGACGTCCTCGACCATATCCTCGGGCAATGCGTAGATATCGCCCGTCATCATATCGACGAGGCGGATATCCTCTGCCTTCTGATCGCAGACCGAGAAGGATACAGTGCCCTCGTAGGTGGCGGTCAAAATATTGGTCGCGTTCCAATAGAGCAGCGCATGGCTGCCGTCCTCCAGCTCAAAGGCGTAGGTCTTGACGCTCTCCTCTGCTTCGGTCACGTTGAGTCGGGGCGAGAAATTGTATTCGCGGTAAAGCGCGATATTGACGGGCTTGACCTTGCCTCGCAACAGCGAGCAAAGCGCGGCGAGTGCGTAGTAAGAGGGCTTTTCCTTGTATTCGCCCGTCGAGAAGCCGTCCTCGTCAAACTCGGCACCGATGACACCGAAGTAGCCGTAGTCCATGTATGTCTTTTTCTGACCGACCACACCGTGCAATCCCTCGATCATATCCATGGTCGAGAAGTAGGAGGAAAACTCCACGCCGCCGGCAAGGTCGGTGATCATCATGCGCGAGAGGTACTTGGCCTGCTTTTCTCGCGACCAGGCAAACGTACCCATCGCGCCGTTCCCGTTGCCGCGCGAGGGCGCACCGCTCTCACCCTGAATGATCTTGATATTGGGGTTGTACTGATCGATCAGCGCGCGCAGCGAGCGAATGATGCCCTCGCGCTGCCAATCTCTTTGCGAATAAATGTGGAACGAAACGTAATCAACGTACTCGTGCAGGCCCATGGCCATGGCCGTGTTCAGAAAGTACGGCAGACGGGTGATGCACAGCGCACCTCCGATGACCTTCGCCTCGGGGTTGCCCGCCTTGATGGCCTTGGCGGTGGAGATCGAAAACTCGGCAAATCTGACGGCGTCGTTTCGCATATCGGACGGCGTCAGCTCCCACTCCGTTTTGGTCTGGCCGAAATAGATCTCGGGCTCGTTCCAAATCTCGAACATGTCTACTCTGCCCTTGAAATGTGCGACCGTGGCACTGACGTAGCGGCTCCATGCCTCGCGCTCCTCCTCGGTGTCGATGGGAGGACAGCTCACGCCGCCAAATCGCTTGGCTGCCGCGGGCGTGTAGAGCGGATTGCCGTAGCACAGGCACATCCAGGGTTCAAGGCCTCTTTCAATGAGATTATCCACAATCTTGTCCAGCCACTCAAAGCTGTAAACGCCGCGCTCACGCTCGGTCTTGAGCCAGCCCGACTGGATTCTGATTCTTTTGACGCCAAGCGCCGCCACCTTGTCGTAGGCCTTTTCGGGGTCGAATACGTCGCGGTCAAGCTTCTCAAAGCCCAGACCGAGTCTTGAAAAATCGGTATCCTTGGCAGAAATTCTCGGCAGTGTGCCGATCTTGTTCAATCGCTCCATCACGAGCCTCCAAATTGTAAAAATTTTTTTGCACCTCTTTACTTTTTGCAGCAAGTGTGCTATAATACGGATAACATCATACAAATTATACCATTTTGCGAATTTTATGAATAGCCACGAACTACTTGTTTTTTGTCACAATTTCACGATTTCACGTGTTCCGAAAAGGAGGATCGCTATGCTCGCGCGAGAAACAGAACTGGCCTGCGGAATATTTGACAGTACCGTTTTGCGCAAAAATCAAGTCCAAACCACTCCACGCAGCGTGTCCCAATACGAACTTGAAATTTTTCACTCGGACACAGGGAAAAGCTACATCGGCGAGTATGGCTATGAGGTTCGCCGCGGTATGCTTCTGTTTGCCAAGCCGGGTATGATACGCAAAAGCGACCTTCCTGTGCGGTGCGGCTTTATCCGCATATCCCCCGAGGCGGCCGAGCGCGAGGGCATCGCCACGCTGCTCTCCACGCTTCCCTCGTATATCTATATTGAGAACGACGAAAAGATCGACGAGCTGATCGCACTCTTCTCCAAGCTTGCCTCCCACATGATCGACGCCCCCCGAGGCGCCATCGGTGACGTGCGCATCAACGCGCTGTTTCTGGATATTCTTTACCGACTGCACCGCGTCTGCTCGCATATGCCCGAGCCGCATCTTTCCAGACCCGTGAGCAACATGTTGCACAGCGCACGCGAATACATCAACGAGCATTTCACCGAGAGCTGCTCGCTGCGCGAGATCGCCGAGGCGGTGAATATATCGCCCAATTATCTGCACACCATTTTTCATCAGGCCTTTGGCGAAACGCCCTACGGCTACGTGACCGGAAAGCGCATTGAAAAGGCCAAAAAGCTCATCATGGCAGGACAAAGCTCCATGCTCGACATCGCCATTGAAACGGGCTTTTGCTCACAATCGCACTTCAATAAGGTCTTCAAGGCGCGCACGGGCGTCACGCCCAAGCAATTCCGCGACAGCTTTTTGGATGAGTATTAAAAAAAGAGAGGATATCCTCTCTTTTTTTATTTTTGCAGCATCTTTTCAAGCAACGCCATTTTGCTTTGCGAATATTCGTATGCCCCCTTGAAATCGCCCAGCTCGCGGCAGCAGATTTCCAGATCGCAGAAGGTAGAATACAGCAGCACCTCGCCGTACACTTCTCCTGCGTGGAGCAAGCGTTTCAGTGCTTGCTCGGCGGCGGTATAATCGCCGCGCGTCACAGCCAGATGCGCGCCGAAGTGCGCTTGCCAGCCGTCGCTCTCGTCCTCGCGCTGCAAATATTGCTCCACGCGGCGCATCTCACCCGCGTCAAGTGCCTCGCGCGCCAGCACGTAGCGTCCGAAGGCGTCCGTGGCACCCAGCATGGGGTCGTCGATCTCGTGAAGCAGCTCGGAATACAGTGAACCCGACAGCGTGCGCATAAAACGGAAATACAATGCAGCGGATGCGCGGACGGACGCGGTGTCATACACCGTTTTGTCCGCATATTCCAACGCCTCGTCAAGCGTGCGGCAGCATTCGTGCAGCCGTCCTCGCTCAAACGCCTCGGCGGCCAAGGTCAACGAGCATTGCGCCATGATCAGATAAATCTCGTCGTCCGCCTCGTCCTGCTCGCCCTCACCGCGGCATAGCTCAAGACAGATCTTTGCGTCGCCCGCACGAAGGACCCGACGGATGCTGTCGATACGTTTCATCTTGCGCCAGACGCGGTCGTCATCCCCCTCGGCCAGCAAAAAGCCGGCGGGCACATCCAGCCGCTCGGCCAGATACCACACGGTGGGCAGTGAGGGCAGTGCGGCGCCGTTTTCCACGCGGCTGAGCATGTTGCGCGTGATCTGGTCGCCTGCCAGCTCCGATTGCGTCATATTGCGCTGCTGACGCAGCTTGCGTATCTTTTCCCCAATATCGTTTTGCATATATTCTCCTTGTTACAGACAAAAAGCACCCCTTTTGCCCGTTTGGTAAATAGCAGTTACGTTTTTGCTATTTTATCATACCTTTGAGCAAAAGGGGTGAATAAATTGTAAATTTTAGTTAACAGCCATACCGTCACGCCAGATACGGTAAAAGAAGGCACATGAGCGGCAGCGTCAGAAGGCTGGACATGGTGGACAGCAGCACGACGTTGGCTGCCGTTTTTTGTCCCTTACCGAGCAGCTCGGCAAACGAGAGCACCATATTGGCCACGGGACAGCAGCAAATGACGAACAGCGCCTGTTTGATATACGGCTCGGCGGGCACGAAATACAGCGCGGCAAAGGCGAGCAGCGGGTAGGCAAAATTCTTGCACAGCACGACGGCGTACTGCTTCCAATCGCCAAACAGCTCCTTGCCTTTGACAAGTGCCAGACGCATACCGAGAATAAACATACAAAGCGGCGTAGAGAAGTTACCGAGCTGCGAGATGAGGGCGTTGACGGGCGTGGGCAGCACGACGGTGAACGACATCAGGACGATCGCGATGATACCCGCGATGGTATTGGGATTGACGACGATCTTTTTAAGGCTGATGTATTTGGCGTCACGCGTGATAATGGCGGACACGACCGTCCAGCACAGCATGTTCATGACGAGCGAATACAGCGCCGACACCATAACGACGTCGGGGTGAGTATCACCCATGACGGCCTCAAGAATGGGCACGCCGAAAAAGCCGCTGTTACCAAAGGTCGCCGCGATGACGAAAATACGGTTTTGCGGCATCTCCTGCTTGCGTCGCATGATAAGATACGCCACGGCAAGCAACACACATTGCAACGCGAGTGCCAGAAAAAATGCCCACAAGCCGCGAACGAGCATATCCTTGCCCGAAATGGCGCCGTCTTTGACGAGCTGCGTCGCCTTCTGGAAGGAATAGACGGTCAGGCAGGGCTGTCCGACAAAGAGCAGCAACGTGACGAAGGTCGAGATGGACTTCTCGTCAAACTTTTTGCATTTCATAAGCAAAAATGCGGGCGCGGCAAACGCCAGCATTTTGGCTACGGCTTCAAATGTGATCCAAAAATTTTCCATGTCGGTCAAAAGCCCTTGACGTGAGCAGCGTGCAAAATGGCCTCGACCAGTGCTTGCGTTTTGATGGCCTCATCCATCATCCAGCGAGCGCGGGAGCCGTCGGCGTCGCGATAAAAATCGGCGATCTGAACGGCGTGGGACGAGCCGTAGCAGGCTTTGGCACCGGCCGCGGCAGCGTGCTCATCGTTGGAAACGTGGACGTCGTGACCGTCACGGAAGTGGATACAACAATCCCCTGCTCTGCTTTCCACGCGTGCGTTTTCGCACTTGATGGTGACGCGGATATCCTCGTCCTCAAAGTTGTTGATGGTAAAATAGAACAGCGCACGCACGCCGTTTTCAAACAGAATAAGGCCCTCTGCCGTGTCCTCGACCTCGACGGCGGTCTCGCCGTGATGCGACACGGTGGCACGGACGTCCGCGATGGGAGAATTGGCAAAATAGCGCAGCAGATCGAGCGTGTGAATGGCCTGATTGATGAGCACGCCACCGCCGGCCGTGGCGTAGTCCGCACGCCAGGCACCCGAGTTATAATACGCCTGATCGCGCTTCCAGCACACCTCGCCGCGCAGCGAGATCAGCTTGCCCATCTCGCCACTCCGGAGAGCGGTACGAATGGCCTCATTCTCGGCGTTGTATCTGTTCTGGAAGATAACGCCAAGGCGTCTGCCCGTCTCTTCGGACACTTGTTTCATGCGAAGCGCCGCTTCCAAAGAAACGTCCATGGGCTTTTCACACAGCACGTCCGCGCCCGCTCTCATGCAGTCGATGGCAACGGGACAATGCAGGTAATGGGGCAGGCACAAATGCACGGCGTCAGGTTTGACCTCGTCGAGCATCTGATGATAATCGGTATAATAAGCGCAGCGTCCCATCTCGGCGGCCTTGACGGCGCGCGCTTCGATGATATCGCAGACGGCGACCAGCTCGGTCAGCTCGTCCTCAAGCAGCGACTTGATATGGTTGGGCGCGATAACGCCGCAGCCGATCACGCATACGCGAAATTTTGCTTGCATAAGTCTGTCCTCCGAGGGAATTTGTTGATGATATAGGGGCAAAGCCGCGCTCTGCCGTTTAGCATTATATCATATTCCGCGGCGAAAAACAAGGCAAATTACGGAAAAAAGTAGAATTTTTCTTCGATCAGCATGAAAAACGGCGGCACGAGGCCGCCGCTTTCATATTCTGATCCGGACGCGCGTGCCGTCGGCGCTGTCCACGGATACCATGGGACGGAGCGGATGGCGCAGCTTGGCGCGCCACAGGGCGTGCAGCAGTGCAAACGAGCGTCCGAGCGTGGGCAAATAGCCCTTGCATTTTTTGGAGCCCCTCATGACCGCCCACGCGATGAGGACGGTGAAATGATTGAGCAGCAACAATGTGGGAAACCAGATTGGGATATGCACGTTTCCCTCCCCCTCATCTTTGGGTGTTCGGACATAGATGAGCATACCTTATTCCACCACAATCTCCACGTGATCGCCATCTGCGCTGTCCACCTCGACCATCTTACCGACCAGGCCTTGATCCACCAGATCAATGATCTTCGAAAAGTCAACGCCCTTAATGGCTTCGTTGTTGACGACTTCGGGCATGGACATGCCCATTTCGATGCCTATCTTGAGCAACGCCATGGGCAAGTTGACGCGCACGCGATCCCCCTCCGAGCTGTCCACGATAATGCGCAGCGTGAGATTGCGCGCCTCCTCGGGCTTGTCGAGCAAGCGCACCGCTGCCTCCTTTTTCTCACCCGTGAGCAGTTCATCGACCGTCACGCCGAGCACATCTGCCAGCTCGGGCAGTATACTGATGTCGGGTGCCGATACGTCGTTTTCCCACTTGGACACCGCCTGCGCCGAGATACCGAGCCGCTCTGCGAGCTCGTTTTGCTTCATATTCTTTTCCGCGCGCAGCGCCGCGATGCGCAGACCCAGCGTCTGCTTGCTATCCTTGTCTTGCTTTTTACCAAACATGTCAGATCCTCCTTGTCTTTGGTGATATCAGCATACCACGCAGGCCGCCAAAAAGCAAGCAACCGCTTGGCGATAAGCGCCCAAAGTGCTCAACCAAACGGCAACTTTTCATCAACCGTCGGTTGTTTTCATAAGGATAGCATATTTTCTCCGCTCTGTCAAGTGGTGCGCCGTGCCGCGGCACGTGCAAAACGGCGACCGCGCTCGCGCAAAAGGCGTCCGTACATTCCCTCCAGCTCGTGTACCATGCGCTCAGCGCCAAATCGCTCACGGTAATGTCGCAGCGCCCCCTCGGACAGCCGAGCAAGCAAGGCGGGATCATGATACAGGTGCAACAGCGTTTGCGCCAGCTCGGCGTGGTTTTGCGCTTCGAACAAAAAGCCGTTCTCGCCCTCACACACCATATTGGGATTGCCCCCATAGCGCGAGGCCACGCAGGGCACCCCCACGCTCATACCCTCGGACAGTGCAAGACTGGACGTTTCGGTGCCGAACGAAGCGTTGACGTTGACGTTCATCAAGGCGTAATAAGGTGCGATATCTTGCACGAACCCGGCAAAGATCACACGATCCTCGATGCCAAGATCATGGGCAAGCGCGCGGTATTGCTCGGCGCACGAGCCGTCGCCCAGCAGCAAAAAGCGCATGTCGGGCGCAATGTCACGGCACATGGCCGCCGCGCGCAGCAGCGTGCCCTGCCCTTTATATTCCTCCAGACGTGCCGACATACCGATGACGAAATCATGCTCATCAAGTCCCAACCGTTGCCGCAGTTCGGACAGTTCAGGCGCGCTGCACGGACGCACGGGCAGCACTCCGTTGATGATGACCTCAATACGCCGTTCGTCCATTCCCATATCCACAAGTTGATCTCTCGCAGCCTCGGCAACGGCGACGGTGTGGTCGGATAAAAGGCGGCTTGCATAGCGGAAGACGAAACGGAACGGCGCACTTGTTTGCCACGGCTTGAGTGGGAAGACGCAATGGCGGGTATAGATGCATACGGGAACGCCACACAACCGCCCCGCAATGCGCGCAGACAGCGATGCGTGCGTATGCAGGATATCGGGCTGCTCGCGGCGTATCAGCCGAACATACTGACCGATCGCGGCGGCGTCAAACGAACGGTCGCGTCCGCCGCTCACGCTCAGCACACGGCACGGCAAGGACGAAAGTCGTTCGACAAGGCTGCTCCCTTCGGGCAATACGACGGTATAGTCAAAGCGATTGGTATCACCGCATGCCAGCGTATTGCAAAGCAGCGTGCCCGCGCCGCCCACGTTGGTGTCGCTGAGCACGTGCATGACCTTGATCTTATTCATCATTCACAAATACCTCCTTGATTTTACGATATATCCATAGGTTTTCCCGCATGTGGTGGAATATTCCGATGCCCGAGCCCGATATTTTTTCGATGAATTTTTATAACTTTTTTCATATTATCGGTTGCTTTTTGGCGATTTATATGGTATAATTAAGAAAATTTCCCAAACAAAGGAGTACCACGTACATGAAGCAGTGGAATTTGTACACTTCAAAGGAGATCACGCCGCACGGTTGGCTGGAGCGTCAGCTTCGCATTCAGGCCAACGGACTGAGCGGTAACCTTGATAACATGTGGCGCGACGTGCGCGACAGCGGCTGGATCGGCGGCACGGCCGAGGGCTGGGAGCGCGTCCCCTACTGGCTGGACGGCTTCATTCCGCTGGCCTATCTGCTGCGTGACGAGGACATGATCGCACGCGCCAAGAAGTATATGGACGCCATCATTACAAGACAGCGCGAGGACGGTTGGATCTGCCCCTGCACCGACGAGCAGCGTCCGAGGTTCGACCCTTGGGGCGCACTGCTTATCACCAAGGTGCTGGTCGTCTACTACGAATGCTCGGGCGACGAGCGCGCCGCCACGGCCGTTTACCGTGCCCTCAAAAATCTTTACACGCTCTTCATCAACAAAGAGTGGAGATTGGTCGGTTGGGGCTTTTCGCGTTGGTTTGAGGGCATGATCGCCGTCAACTTCTGCTATGAGAGAACGCATGAGGAATGGCTGCGCGAGCTGGCTATCATGTATAAGCAGCAGGGTGCCAAGCACCTGGAATATATGCCGCTGTGGGAAAGACCGCTGAACAAGTGGCATCATCCGACCCATATTGTGAATATGACGATGATGCTCAAATATGAAGCCGTATCTCACGAGCTGTTGGGTGATGAATATCAGGATATCGCCGAGGTGCTGCACGCGCAGCTTGAAAAATTCAACGGTACGCCCGTAGGACTGTTCACCGGTGACGAATGCCTTTCGGGTCTTAGCCCCATTCAGGGCACCGAGCTGTGCTCGGTCGTTGAGCAGATGTACTCTTATGAGCTGCTCTATGCTTATTCGGGCGACGACAAGTGGGCCGAGCGACTTGAGCTTGTTGCCTTCAACGCTCTGCCCGCCACCATCAGCGATGACATGTGGACGCATCAGTATGACCAGATGTCAAACCAGATCGCCTGCGTGAAATTCCCCGGCAAATCGCTCTTCGGCACCAACGGTCAGGAAGCGCACCTCTTCGGCCTGGAGCCGAACTTCGGCTGCTGCACAAGTCGG
>JAZQMI010000058.1:0-14591 GCA_045543375.1 Eubacteriales bacterium
GAGCGGGCCGAGCAGCGTTATGCCGAGCGCGAGCAGATGTTCGGCGCGGACGTGTTCCGCGAGGTCGAGCGCGCCGTGCTGCTTGAGTGCGTTGACCGCGCCTGGATGGAGCATATCGACGCCATGGACGATCTCAAGGGCAGCATCGGTCTGCAATCCTACGCACAGCGCGATCCCGTGACCGAATACCGCTTCCAGGGCGGCGAGATGTTTGAGGGCATGGTGTCCGACATTCGCGAGAACACCGCTCGCAAGATACTGTCCGTCGTGCCGCGCGAGAAGGTGGAGAGAGTTCAGGTCGCCCGCGTGCTGGGCGAGGGCTTTGAGGGCGGCAAAACGGCACCCAAAAAGATCGTACTGACCCCGCAACGTCATGCGACCGATAAGGTCGGCCGCAACGATCCCTGCCCCTGCGGCAGCGGGAAGAAATACAAAAAGTGCTGCGGCGCATCGGCGTCGGGTACGGATAACGACTGATTGATATCAGCGGCAAAGGAGGCAAGACATGGGCTGGGGACTTTTGTTCTTGGGATATTTGACGAAATTTTTGCTTGGGCTCAATCCCATTTTTGACGTCATACTGACGCTGCCCGCTTGCCTTTTGATGCTGCTTGGTTTCAAAAAGCTCAACATGTATTGCCACACCTTTCACTACGCCCTTCCGAGTACGGCATTGCTTGCGGCGGTATCGCTGGGCGGTGTGGTCGGAGCGTTGGTCGCGCCTGCGACTGCTTTACCCGAGGTCGGCGCGGGAGTTGCCGACTGGCTGCGCTACGTAGCGAACGCTTCGCTTGGCGGTTGGATCGCTTGGGCGAACATGGTCGCGGTGGTGCTGTTTCACGCGGCACTGGC
Source organism: Eubacteriales bacterium (assembly GCA_045543375.1). Taxonomy (GTDB): domain Bacteria; phylum Bacillota; class Clostridia; order Oscillospirales; family CAG-272; genus SIG644. Next base: position 853 of record JAZQMI010000058.1, read on the forward strand.
TGTGGGTATCAAGGACATTGCCATGCGTGTCGGTGTGCAAAAAAATGCCGTGCGTGCCATGCGAAACCTTGTGCTTGTCGGGCTGTATGCCGCTTGCCTTTTGACGGCAAAGCTTGCTCCGTCTGCGGCGGCTGTGGCAGTGCCCACCTCGTCGCTTTTGGGACTTGTGTTTGCCATATGTAACAGTGTACTGCTGTATTCGTGCTATATGCGCATTGCACCCGCAGAGGAGAGCGTGCCCGAGCGCAGACCCGGCCGCATCGGTTGGATCAATCGCTTGCGTGACGCCTATGACCGCAAGACGCAAAAGGCGATCGAGGACGACCGCGCTTATCACGCCGAGCAGGCGCGTGTGCGCAGGGAAAAGCAGCTTGCGCGCATGTCGCAAAAACAACTTAATAAAGAGGAACTCAAACAAAAAAGAAACCAAAAGTAAGGGAAGGGAGGTGCCGCCGTGCGCGCATCGGTCGATACACTCAAAAAAATAGGCCTGAAGCCCGCGCTGCTTGTGACGGCGCTGATCTTTTTGTGCAATCCCCATACGCAAGGATTGGATATTCTGCCCGACTTTGCGGGCTACCTGCTGCTGGTTGCGGCATTCCGCCGTCTCGCGCTGCTCGACGAAAGCTTTGCCGAGGCGTCGCGCTTGCTTCGTCGCATGGCGTGGTTGAGCGCGGCACAGCTTGTGGGATTGATCTGGATCTTCACCGTGCCGAGTGCCGAGGAGCAGCCGACGCTCGTTCTTCTGCTTTGCTTTTCGGTCGGTATTCTGGAATGGATCACGCTCCTGCCCGCCTGCCGTCAGATCTTTCACGGTCTCTCTTACATGGGCTCACGCCATGGCGGGACGGCGCTGTTTACTCCGACGCGAAGACAACGAGGTGCCGATATCACCGACCGCGCCTGCAGACGCTGTCAGGTGTTTGTTATCGTCCGTGTGGCACTGTGCGTTGTCCCCGAGCTGTCCTCACTGACCGACGCGAGCTATCGCGCCGGTGCGACGCTGTTCAACTGGTACGCCTACGTCCACGGCTTCCGCGCCGTGGCGGTCGTCGTTGGCACGGTCGTCGGTGCCGTGTGGCTGATTCGTATGCTGCGCTATCTTTCGGCTGTGGCTAAGGATCAAGCCTTTTGGTCGACGTTGCTTGATTGCTGTGATCGTGATCAGGCCGATCACCCCGAGCGTGTACCGGCCGCGCGGCTCAAGCGCGCCTGCACGCTTACCATCGTGGCATTCGCCTTTTGCATCAACTTCTGGGTGGACGGCGTGAACGTCATCCCGGGTGTCGTCACGCCCATGTTGCTGCTGCTTGCGCTCGTGCCGATCGGACGCTACTTGCCCGTGGCGGCGAGGTGGCTGTGCATCGGCGTGCTGTTGCTGCATACCGTTGTGTCGGGTACGGTTTACGTTATGACGACGCGCTTTTTCTCGCGTTATAATTTGTACGCATATTACCGCGAGCTCAAGGTGCAAGAGGCCTACGACGCCGTTTGTACGGGTACGGTCGTGGAGTCCGTTTCATTGATACTTGTTCTGATCGTACTTGGCTATGCGGCGTGGGTGATGGCCCATCGCTACACGGGCGCGCACGGCGCAGCAACCTTTTGCTACACCAAGGAGCAGATCGTCCGCGTACGTCAAAGACAGTTGATGTGGCATCTGTTTCCCGTCTTCTTATTTGGCGTGCTGACGGCAGCCGCACATGCGGCGTATGCGTTTTTGGTGATCGATTACGATTTCGTATGGTTGATCGACGTCCTTGTGGCAGCGCTGCTGGTGATTTTTGCTATCTTCCGTTTACGCGATTTTTGTGACGAGCTCGATCCGAAAAAAATGCTTTGACGCTTCATATTGCCCCTGAAAGGCCGCGCATATCTGCGCGGCCTTTTTCACATACTAACACCGTCATTCAGGGCGAATGGCAAGGAGGATAGCAAAGTGTATCATCAGAACCAGAACAATCAGAACAGCAATAATCAGAACCAGAAGAGCCAGAACAAACAAAAACAAAACAGTCAAAGCAATCAGAATCAGAACAATCAAAACCATAATAATCAGAATGATCGGAACAGTCTGAACTGTTCGAACAACTGATTCTGAACGCAAAGGAAAGGGGCACGCCGGTGTGTGTCCCTTTTGCTGTGAATAAAAAGTAAGGATTAAGATAAAAGCTCTTGACAAACGTTGGCGCATGTGATAGAATATATCTGTATTATAGTCGAAAGTGTCCGTTTGAGGACAAAGGCCTTCCGTGGCTTGAAGAACGAAATGTCTATTGACGAAGGGAGCTTGTGAATTTTTATGAATGAAACGAGAGATACATATGAGATCAATATTCGCCAACTGCTTTGCGCAATGGTGAAAAACTGGTGGGTCATGGTGATCCCCGCACTGGTCATTGCCGTGCTCGTATACAGCTACATTTCTCTTTACGTTTCCCCCGCGTACCGCGCAACGGTGTCCATGTACGTCAACACGGCAACCGGTTCGAGCGGATACAGCGAGCTGAACACGGCAAGAGAAACGGTAGAGGACTATGTGATCTTGCTGAAAAAGCCCGAAACGGCTGCTATGATCCATGCGAATCTGACGGCAGAGGGCAGCTTGAACGGCTCCTATACCGCGTCGCAGATCAGCAGCATGATCTCGGCTTCCTACAAGACGGGCTCCAGCTTTATCGACATTTCGGTTACTTGTCCGGATGCGCAGGACGCTTCCTTGATCGTTAATATGGCAATGCAGGTGCTGCCCAAGCTGGCCGGGCCGGAATATTATAATTTCCCCTCGAGCATCGGATTTAACCTTGGTGCTATGGCAGAAGGCGCTGCACCCTTGGTATCCAACAACCTGACGAAAAGTACGCTCATCGGCTTCATTCTCGGCTTGGTGCTTGGTATGGCTGTGATCGTGTTGCGTGAGGCGTTTGATGATAACATTCAGTCCGAAGACTGGGTCAAACAGACGTTTAAGGACGAAATTCCGATCCTTGCCGTTATTCCTTCCGCAGACCGCGCCGATCGCAAGTACGGCTACGGACGTTACAGCTCGTACTACCGTCATTATGACTCGGATACGGGAAATGAAAAGAAATGAGTGGCCTTGATGGCTTGGATACATCATTTGAAAGGTGAGGGATTTTAACCATGGCATATCAATATTTATCGGGTACATCGCGCCAAAGAAAGGCGCATAAATTGGGCAAGGATCTGGATTTTGCGTCGGCAGAGGCGTATAAGCTGCTCCGTACCAATCTGATCTTTTCCTTCCCCAACAAAGAGGGCGGCAAGATCATTGGTCTGACCAGTGCTCGCCCGCAGGACGGTAAGAGCTTTTCGGCGATCAATTTGGCATATTCCCTTGCTGAGGCAGGCAACCGAGTGGTTTTGATCGATGGAGATCTGCGTCGCTCCAGCCTGGCTCCTACGTTGGATATTCCCACGTCTCCCGGTCTTTCCAATTATTTGATCGGAGGCGCCAAGGACGTGATTCACAAGGGCGTACTTCATGAAAATATGTCGCTGATCACAGCAGGCGATACGCCTCCCAACCCGGCAGAACTGCTTGGATCGCCTCGTATGAAGATGGTGCTTGATGCATTGAGTCAGCGCTATGATTATATTATTGTGGATCTCCCTCCCGTTAACCTTGTTGCCGATCCGTTGGTCGTTTCCAAATATTTGGACGGTATCATTCTGGTTCTCCGCCATGCGCACTCCAAGCGCAGCGAGGTTCTTGAGGCCGTGCGCCAGTTGAAGTTTGTCAAGACGCATATCGTCGGTTTCGTATACAACGGCTACGGTAAAAAGCCTGTAAGGTCGCGTTATTCTCATTATCCTTCGGCCTATGATACTGATCAGACCAAGTCTGCCGCGCCCGCCAATGTGGCCGGCAACGAAAAAAACGACGGACAACAAACCGAATAAAGCGGAACTCGGGACAAGATGGCCGGTCAAATGATCGGAGTCGCATTGTAATGAAACAAAAATAGCAACTGTTGTCTTGGTGGTTCTCGCAGACACACAGTTGCTATTTTCTTTTTTGTGATTTTGTTGACAGAAATTTGATGAAGGAGGGCAGCAATGGCACAGAATATACGGTGGAAAGCAATGCCCGTTGATTTTCATTCGCACGTTCTGCCCGGAATGGATGATGGCAGCAAGGACGCTGCGCAGTCCATGGCTATGCTGGAGCAAGCAAAGCAGCAAGGGACGAATGTGATGGTCGCCACTCCTCATTTTTATGCCGCAAATGAGACGCCCGATTCGTTTTTAAAGCGTCGGGCTGCGGCGGCGGAGCAATTATTGGGCGCCGGCTACGATACAAAAAAGCACCCGCGCATTCTCTTGGGGGCGGAGGTTGCTTATTTTCCGGGCATTGGAAGGTGTGAGGAGCTGGCGAGTTTGAGCATCGTCGGTACCCGCATGATTCTGATTGAGATGCCGTTTCGTCCGTGGACGCAGACCATGCTGGACGACCTTTACTCGATACAGATCAATCTTGAGCTCATTCCCGTGCTGGCGCATATTGAGCGTTATCCGGATATGCGTCATGCCGCTATGATCAAAAGGATGATCCATCGCGGGATTCTTTTGCAGATCAATGCCAGCATGGCAGACGGGTATTTAAAAAGACGACGGGCGTTGCGCTTGTTGATGAACGGTGACGTTCAGTTGCTCGGCTCGGATTGTCATAATATGACGACGCGCCAACCCGGTATGGAAAATATGCTCAACTACATCTGCCAGCATACGCCACAGGATTTTATCCCCCAGATGGTAGAATTCAATCGCTTTTTACTACGGGGAGCCGTACCGATCGAAAAGACGTCACAAGCGTATAAAAACAACGAAGGAGCAAATGCGTTGACATGATAAAAAGAAAATTTCTGATCCTCGGGTGTGTGGACCTCGGAATCATTGGCGTATCCTATGCGGCTGCACTGCTGCTTGCCTGCCTTTCGGACGGCGCTGTGTTGGATGCATCGCGTCTGTGGCTGCCGGTTCTTGTGCTGCTTGGCAGCTATGCCCTGTGCTTTGGTTTGTTTGGCATCAACAGCGCGATCTGGCGGTATGCTGATGAGATCGAGTACATAAAAATCCTGCTTGCCTCGTTGGCTGTCGGTGGCGCGTGTGCGCTGTCGATGATCGCGTTTGCTGTGATCGAGGCAGCAATCTATTTCCACCTCCTGGCCGTGCTGGCAGGAGCACTGGGCGTGATGCTGTCAAGGCAGGTCTACCGCATGTACTGCGCCAGGAAAAAGGCGAATGAACGCTCTTGCGTTCAGGGACGCAAGAGATTGCTCATCGTCGGTGCGGGGCAGGTCGGTAACAGCATGATTATGGATATCCGCAACAATCCCCACTGTGGGCTCAAAATCGTTGGCCTGGTGGACGATAACACGCAAAAGCTGGGTCGCGCCATCAGCGGTGTCCCCGTGTTGGGTACTACGAAGGACATTGAAGAAATTTGCAAAAAGCGTGAGGTTGAGCTTATCTACATTGCCATTCCTTCGGCGTCCAACGTTGACCGCGCCCGCATTCTTGCCGAGTGTGAGAAGACCGACTGTACGGTCAAGGCGCTGCCTCACTTCTCCGAGATCGAGAATTATGAGGAAAACAACGTTGTCAATCTGGTGCGCGATATCACGCCCGAGGAGCTGCTCGGCCGCGATCCCATACAGGTGGCCAACGACAAGATCTACGAATTCGTCAGCGGCAAGACGGTCATGATCACGGGCGGTGGCGGTTCCATCGGCTCGGAGCTTTGCCGTCAAGTGGCTGCGCATGCACCTCGTCGCCTCGTCGTTGTTGATATTTATGAGAACAACGCTTACGCCATTCAGCAAGAGCTGCGCAATAAATACGAGGATACGCTTAATCTTGAGGTCTACATTGCCTCGGTCAGAGATTATCAGAAGATCAATCATCTGATGTCGATCGAAAAGCCGCAGGTCGTGTTCCATGCAGCGGCACATAAGCACGTGCCTCTCATGGAGGTGTCGCCCGACGAGGCCATCAAAAACAACGTGTTCGGCACGTACAATACGGCGCTGGCGGCGCACAACAACGGCGTTGACCGCTTCGTGCTCATCTCGACCGATAAGGCCGTCAACCCCACCAATATCATGGGTGCGTCCAAGCGCGTGTGCGAGATGGTCATTCAGCATTTTGGCCAGATTTCCGAGCATACGACTTACGCGGCCGTCCGCTTCGGTAACGTGTTGGGCTCCAACGGCTCGGTCATTCCGCTGTTCAAGGAGCAGATCAAGCTGCGTCACGATATTACCGTCACCGACCCGCGTATTATCCGCTACTTTATGACCATTCCCGAGGCGTCGCAGCTCGTGCTGACGGCGGGAGCCATGGCCAAGGGCGGTGAGATCTTCGTGCTGGATATGGGTGAGCCCGTCAAGATCGACGATCTGGCGCGCAAGATGATCCGTATGTCGGGCTTGACCATCGGCAAGGATATCAATATTCGCTACATCGGCCTGCGTCCCGGCGAAAAGCTTTATGAGGAACTGCTCATGAGCGAGGAGGGACTTAAGCAAACGCTGAATAATAAGATATTCATCAGTAGCGTAGCTCCCGTCCCCACGGATGTCATGGAGCAAAATCTGCAAGATCTGCGCGAGCTGGTGCGTGACCGTGTCGGCGTGACACCCGAGGAGGTCGAGCAGTTGCTCATGCGTGTTGTTCCTACCTTTAAGAGATTTGTCCCCACCGAGGAAAATATCGTCGAGGCCGCGGCCGAGGCACCGGTGAAGACTTCCGTTTGATGCAATAAAAATCCACCCGCTATTCAGCGGGTGGATTTTTTGTTATTCGATGACCTCGCGGCGGTAGATGTCACCGCCGAGCGTGTGGTAAGTCACCACACCGTTTTCGATGCAAATAAAGCTTTTGGGAGATCCCTCTTTGGGCAGCGATACCGAGCCGGGATTGACGTGCAGGTAGCGAACGCCGTCTTCTGTCGTGCGATACTCAAAAACCGGGACGTGCGTGTGCCCGCCAAGCAAAATATCACCCTTTCGTAAGGGCGGCGGTGCGTGGTGCCCGTGCTGCGCGATGTAGGTGTGACCGCCGGCAAAGATCGCGGCACTGTCTTGCAGCATGGGGAAATGCAGTACCATCTGGTCAACCTCGGTGTCACAGTTGCCGCGAACACATATGAGTTCGTTTTTGACACCGTTCAGCAGCTCGATCACGCGCTTGGGCGCATAGCCCTTTGGCAGATCGTTGCGCGGACCGTGGTAAAGCAGGTCGCCGAGCAACAAAAGGCGCTCGGCGCCCAGCGCACGGTATTGTTTCAGCAAGGCGGCGGTACAATCGGCGTCGCCGTGCAGATCGGATGCGATCATCCATTTCATAGCAAATATCCTTTCAGGTAAAAGGCCGAGCAACGCTCGGCCTTCGTTTTTTTATATCTTGGCGGCGATCTCGTTCAGATAAGCCAGCGTGGGGCCGACCTCGCCCGCAAAATCCTTGGTGATGGCCTCGATGCTCACGTTGCCCGTGTAGCCGGAAGCCTTGAGCGCCGTGAAGAAATCCACGTACATCGGCTCGCATACGGCGTTGCCGGACTTGGGGAAGGTGCGCTCGATGGGCTCGGCGATGTGGACGTTAAATACGTAATCCTTGAACTTGATGAGATTGGAAAAATCATCGTTGCCCTGATACATGTGGAACATATCGGGATTGATACCGAGGTTTTTGCACTCGGGGACGCGGCGGATGATATCGTAGGCGTCGTCCAGCGTGTGAATGAAGTTGGTTTCGGATGCGCGCAGCGGCTCGATGGCAATCTTGATGCCGTACTCACCCGCGATCTCGCAAAAGCGTGCGCAAAGCGTTGCCAGACGGTCGGCAGCCTCGTCGCGCGTCATGCCCTCGGGAATGCTGCGCGCCTTACCGCTGCCCATGCATACGCTCTTGCAGTCGACCTGCGCAGCACGATCCATACCGCGGCGAACGAACTCGCAGACGGCGCGCGACTGCTCCTCGGTGCCGTACAGTTCAAAATCACCGGGCAGCATGCTGTTCATGGAATAGGGACGCAGGGGAGAAGCGAGCAATATCTCCTTTTCCTTTGCAAAATCCTCATCGGACTTATTCGTGTACATAGCAAATCCGGACTCGATGTGAGTGCCTCCGGCCTTCGCTACAAGGTCTGCCATGGTGAAGGGGGCGCATGCGCCAAGCTTGATGTTCATAATGATCGTCCTTTCTTTTGGTGAATGAAGTTATTCGTCCTCGCGGATGAGCACACGCTCGATCTCGCAAACGTACATTTGGTGAAAATCCTTGTTCGGATAATGGGCGTCGATGATGGAGGTGTCAAGAAAATCCGATTCTTGCAGCCGTCCTTTATAAAGTTGACGGCACACAAGCACCACGCGGGCCTCGGCAGGGAAGGGCGTGCCGTTCTCGTCGACGGTCATATGCAGTCCCGTCGTGGCGTATTTGTCGCCGTCGCGCCCCGAGTGCGAGCCCATATAGGCGAGGGCCTTGTGATGATCCTCGTCAAAAAAAGCGAGGGACAGACGGTCGGTGCGCTCGGTCAGCTCGAAGGTGTATCGCTGCGGGCGGACGTAGCAGACGGCGACCTGCTTGTTCCACAAAACGCCGAAGCAGCCCCAGCTGGCCGTCATGGAGTTGACTCTTTCGCCGTCCGAGGCGGAAATGAGCATCCATTCCTTGCCAATGCGGTCAAACAGTGGCGAAAACTGCGCGGTTGGTATACAGCGGAAATCTGACATGGCAAATCCTCCTTATACTACTATTCCATTATAGCATGGAATCTCTGGTTTTGCAATAGGATTTTTGATAGGCACGATAGAATTTTTTTGCACTGCGCGGTGGCGTTCAGTGCATCTGCACTCCCGCGGCACGGCGCGGCATAGAGTAAATATTGTCGCGCTGCAGAGCGGAATTTGCTCTCTCGAAAACCCATTGTGGTGATTTTGACCAAAAAATCGGGGGGACGGCGGTTTGTTTTTGTTTTTTATCCCGTAAGCCCGCAATTTTTTGGTAAAATTCAACAACGAACATTAGTGTGACAAAGCAAAAGTTTACCAGAATAGCCTATTGATAATTATATTATCTTGTGATAAAATGTATAGTGCCAATGTGTTGCTTTCCTTGAAAATACAAGGGAAAAACGCATAAAACCGATGGCCGGCGCAAGACGATTTTTATGCACTACGCCAAGGTGCGTCGGTAAATCAAAAAAAACACTTTGAAAGGAGACTTCTAATGAAAAAATCATTAGCGTTGCTGTTGGCGGTACTCATGCTGGTAACTATGTTCCCGGTTTCCGTCTTTGCAGCGGGTGCCGAAGGCAGTGAATCTGTGGTACGCACCGAGACGACCGAGGCAGGAGAAACGAGTGCTTCTGCTATTGACAATGAGGAGCTCCCGTATAAGATTACTATTACTTATGCGGATGGCGGCCCTTCGATGGAGGTGTCTTCGGATACGCATGATATTGTTGATGATTTCAACACTGCGTATGATATGGCGGACAACTCTCTCTTCGCCGGCTTTGGAACAACCACATATGTGTTGACTCTGAATGCTGACCTGGAGTTTTCGGAGATGCTGGCCATTCCTGCCGGTAGAGATGTGACCATTAATCTGAACGGTCATAAGATCACGTCCGGCTATCAGGAGGGCAGTGATTCCAAGCACATCTATCCGTTTGATGTGTACGGTGATCTGACCATCAAGGATAGCGTCGGCGGCGGCTCGATCAGCGGCCGTGGTATTTATGTGCAGATCGGCTCCAAGCTGACGATTGAGAGCGGCAGCATCTATGCTATCGACTCCAATGGCGGCTCGGCTCTGTTTATGTATGGCGGCGACGTTGTGATCAACGGCGGCCACGTCGAGCAGATGGCTGAGGGCACCTATAACTTTGCAATCCAGGCCCCTGCCGGCACTGTTACTGTCAACGGCGGCTGGGTTGGCGGTAACCATGGTGCAATCGCTACTGGCGGTGCAGCTGTTGTTATCAACAATGGTGAGATTGTTTGTACTGGTACCGATGGTTTTACAGACAACGTGGTGTATACTTACGACACCGGCTCCATCACCATCAACGGTGGTAACTTTATCGCTGATAAGGACATTCCTTCCGGCGGTTGCTGCGTCTATGATGCAAACGGCGGTGTCACCATCAACGGCGGTACCTTTGGTAACTCCTCCGGCGGCGACGTCTGGGGTACGACCGGCACCACCATCAAGGGCGGTACGTTCGAGGATCTGCGCGAAAAGCAGCACATCGCCGATGGCTACACGCTGGGCGAGGATGGCAAGGTCGTTGCTGCCGAGGTGAGAGTTGCAACTCTGGAAGATCTTCTGAATGCTCTTGCGGCTGAGAATGACCTTCCCATCGTGATCACCGCAACGATCGAGATCCCTGAGGGTGAAACGGTGGTTCTTGACCTCAATGGCAAGACCATCAATGCCGCTTATGCTGAGGGCAGCACGACGAATCACATTTACGTATTTGAAAACCATGGCACGATGACCATCACCGGCAACGGTGTGATCAACACCCGCGGTATCTTCAACTACGGCGCGCTGACGCTGGAGAATGGTACGATCAACGCCATTGACTGCAACGGCGGTTATGGTGTTCGTAACTACGCAGGTTCCTTCACTATGAACGGCGGTACCATCGCTACCACCTACGAGGACGGCGATCTTCCCGGTGATGGCTACGATGCAAGTCCCGTCCGCGTGGATGAAGGTGCAACCTTTGTGATGAACGCGGGCACCATCAACAATGTTAGCAACTACACGGTTGCTGTTGATAACTACGGTACTACGACCATCAATGGCGGCGAGCTTACTTCCGTCCATACCACCGTTGCAAACGCTGGTACTATGACCATCAATGGTGGCAAGTTCACCTGTAATGGTCTGGAAGGCATTACTGCGCACGCTCTTTGGGCTGATGATGGCACCACCATCATCAACGGCGGTACCTTCGACGGCAAGGATAACTACAACGGCTTCAACGTAGACGCCTCCGAGGGCGCTAAGGTTGAGATCAAGGGTGGTAACTTCCTGCCTGTCCACAGCGGTTCGCTGTACGGCGAAGGTGAAATCGTTGTTTCCGGCGGTACCTTCTTCGATCAGATTTCTGAGGATCGTCTGGCTCCCGGCTATAAGCTGAACGAGAACGGCGAGGTCGTTGCGAAGCCCCTTCCTTCCGCTGAGATCTCCAACCTGACCGAAACGGTTTGGAGTGTGACGGATAGCGAGGAGAGAGAGGCGTTCAACGTTCAACTGAAGAAGATCAATGCGAACAATTCGCTGACGGTTGAAGTCTATCATGACGATATTCTTCTCACCACCACAACGCTGAAGGAAAGCCTTTTGCCCTATGTGAATAACATTACCGGCGGCGAGGGCTTCAACAGACTGACTGTCAACATCGTTCTGTGGGGTAAAGCATCCGGCTCGTGGGATACCACGGTCGAGTATGATAACCTGACCGATGAAAATATCCCCAATTACATCAAGGTTTACTGCGATGGCGAGCTTGTTGCCGAGGGCACAAGAGAATTTGACGCCGACTGGATCGCAGCATACCAGGGACTGGAAATTACGACGGCGGTCGCTCCTGCTTACGTCGCTATGATCGGCGAGCAGGGCTACGCTACGCTGGCCGAGGCTCTGGCGGCTGCAAACGGCGGCCAGATCGAGCTGCTTTGCGATGTCACCGAGGAGTTGACCGATATCGTGAACGTGACTCTGGTCACCAACGTGGCAGGCGGTGTGACGATCACCAATACTGACGACGGTTGGACTTCGTTTGATAACGTAACCGTTGGCGCAGGCGTTACGGTAGTATCCCCTCTCATCTTCTCCAGCGAGGGCGAGAATACTATTCTTGGCGCTCTTGTCGTCGGCAGCGGTGAAGAGGGTACGTATTATCACGGCTACGACGCAAAGACGACCGTCAAGGACGGCGGCCGCGTCGTTGTGAACGGTACCACGATCCTTCGTTACAACGAGAATGCAGACGCCGGTATCTACGTATACGGCGACGGCAATGACGCTACCGTTGAGTACGATTGCGCTTACTATATCGGCGCATACTCCGGTACCTTCTACGCGGAGAATGCTACCGTTGAGGTTGGCTACTTCCTGCTGAAGAATTCCTACGATAACGCAAGCTATGCTGACATCAACATGACGCTGGACGACTCTACGCTGACCGTGGTCGGCACCAGTGACACACAGGATAGCTTCATCATTGACGATCAGGCCCATTTGACGCTGAAGAACGGCTCTGCCATCGCTGACGTCAGAGATTTCAACGTTCTGGCGGGCACGAACCTGACGCTCGACGTGGATGCGTCCAGCTCTATCGGTGCTACCTACATGAATATCGCCGAGGACGTTCCTTTCGAGAAGGTTCAGAATCCCGACGGTACCTTCGGCCTTGCGGAGAAGGTTCTTACGCCCTCGGGTAGCATCAACGGCGGCCTTGTCAATATTAAAAACGCCGATCGCACCTTCCTTACGATTGAAAGCTATATCACCTATGCCAACGAGAGCATCGTCATCAAGGTTTACGATGCCGAAGGTACGCTTCTTGCAACCTCCTCTCTCGTTGATTCCGACCGAGTCATTCTCGGCAAGGAAAACTGGGGCGGGTTGAGCACCTTTGTCGGTATCAACTGCACCGACGATTGGTGGAACACCGTCTGGGAGGACGGCAAGCTCAGAGCGGACTACGTTCCTGCCAAGGCGACCCTCTTCGTTGACGGCGTTGAAATGAACACGGCAAACGTCCAGATGCGTGCTGCCGGTAGCGAAACCGAGGTCGTTTGGGCTGAGGTGCCTGGTGTTCCTGGTGTTCCGGTCGCTGAGGTCAACGGCGTTCAGTACGCTGACCTGCAGGCTGCGATCGTCGCAGCGGACGGCAAGACCGTCACGCTGCTGACCGACGTCGAGCTGACTGAGACATTGGTCGTGAACGGCATTGTTACGCTGAATCTCAACGGTAAGAAGCTTTCCGGTGTGAACAACGAGGCCAAGGCTTCCGCGGTGATCAAGATCGAGAAAGAAGGCAGCCTGACCATTCAGGACACTGTTGGCAACGGTATCATCACCTCCAAGGCGCTGAATCCCGATCTCACCAACAAGCCTACCTACGCAAACAATACCATTAGCAACTTCGGCACGCTGACGGTGAAGAGCGGTATTATTGAGAACGCTTCCACCGGTTACGCATGCTATGCTATCGACAGCTACTCCGGCTCTGCTACCGTGATCGAAGGCGGTATTATCCGTTGCGTCAACGGCAGCAACGGTGACTCCATCCGTCTGTTTGCCAGCACTACTCCTAACACCAGCCTGCTCGTTACCGGCGGTGAAGTGGGCACGATCTGGACGCAGAACCCCTCCGCGAATAAGGCTACCGATGTGCTGTATGCTGTGACCATCGAAGACGGCGCAACGGTCGGAACCCTCTACCTTGAGCCCACCGCCAAGGCCGAAGTGGCCATCACCGGCGGCGAGATCGATAAGGTTGTCCTGTACGTGGTCGATGATAACAATGCCGACAGAAATGCTTCCGGCTTCATCACCGGCGGTACCTTCACCTCTGACGTTTCTGCCTTCGTCGCAGACGGCTATGTTGTCGAGAAGAACGCAGACGGCACTTACGGCGTTCAGGAAGCCAACTATGTCGCACAGATCGGTGACGTAAAGTACGAGTC
>JAZQMI010000059.1:0-4154 GCA_045543375.1 Eubacteriales bacterium
TTTTCGTAGTTCTGGACGGTGCGCCAATTGATTCCGTCAGTCGATACTTGAACATGATAGTTCTGACAAATATCCAGCACCACAACGGCATTCGGATATTCAGTCAGGTCAAAGCAATATTCGATTTGATGGTTGCGGTCACAAACCTTACCGTTGGCATCAGAAGCGGTCGTATCCAAACGAACGAAGGCGGCATCTGCCTCGGAATTGCCTGAAAGCGTCACCTTGCACTGATTGTAAGAGACGTAAGGGCTGACGTCAAAATCAGTCGGCTCATAATCCTTGACATCAGTTTCGACGAGCGCGGGCTTGTTATCATAAACGGTAAAGCCAAACACCACCGCGCCGTAGCCTTGGCTCGTGTCGCTGGCGGCAATGCAGATGTACAGTTCGTCGGCGTCGGGCGCATATTTTTGCGACGAAATGCCGATCTTCGCCTTGCCCTGCAGATATCCTGCGCGACTGCCCGTCGCCTTTTCGTAGTTCTGGACGGTGCGCCAATTGATTCCGTCAGTCGATACTTGAACATGATAGTTCTGACAAATATCCAGCACCACAACGGCATTCGGATATTCGACCAGATCAAAGCGGTAGACCACTTGATTTTTGTAGTCGCACACCTTACCATTGGCGTTCGAAGCGGTCGTGTCCAGATGAACGAAGGCGGCATCTGCCTCGGGATTGCCTGAAAGTGTCACCTTGCATTGATTGTAAGAGGTGTAAGGGCTGATGTCAAAATCGGTCGACTCATAATCCTTGACGTCTGTTTCGACGACCGCGGGCTTGTTATAATAAACGGTAAAGCCACTGATGGCACCGCCCCAGCCGGCACTCGGATTAGCGTTGGCCAACCTTACGTATAGTGCATCCGCGCCGGGGGCGTATTTTGCCGAATCTATCGCCAACGAGGCGGCATTTCGGCTATCCTTGATAGCACTGCCATTCATGTCAATATAATTCTGAACCGTCTTCCAATCCTTACCGTCAGTAGAGATCTGGACCAAATAGTTCTGCATGATTTCCAAGACTACAACGGCATCAGGGTATGCTTTGAGATTGAAGCGATAGATAAGCTCGGCCTTGTAATCACAATACTTCAGCTTTGCCGCCGTGGAGGACGTATTACGCCATACGAAAGGAGCGTCAGCATTTTCATTCGCGGCATTTGTGATGATCGACAACTGATCCATGTGACCGTAAAGCGCTGCGACATCGGTGTTGAGCGGCTCGAAATCGAACTGCTCCTCCTTGCTCAGAATGGTGCTATCCTCGGCAGGTGTTTTTCCCCAGGTCACCGTGACGGTCAAGCCCTTGGCATCGCCCGCAAAGCGGAGCAGAAGTGAATCGCTCGCACTGTCCCAGGCGCTCTCATATTCGATATCGACACACCCCTTTTTGACCGCAATGCTCTCGGGATATACGCCGTCCTCGCACACAAGGCGCATGGCAACCTTGCCCTTGGGCGTGGAGATCACGCTCACGCTCGTCATATCTTTTTGCTCGTTCAGACCCGAAAGCGTTCCACCCGAAAAAGCAAGGCGAGGGACGGACAGATCAAACTCGCTCACGTCGTAGAGCAGCGCACCTTCATCCGCCTCAAGGACGTAGTGCGTGTGCAGCGAAAGCATGGGATCAAACAGATCGATATAGCGTCCCGTCAGCACGTTGCGCTTGCCGATGGTCTGCGCGGCAACGACGTTTCCTCTCTTGACCCACATGAGCGGTGTACTATCGTATTCGTATTCAGTATATTGGCAAGCGTATTCGGCAAGCGCACGCATAGCGTCCGTTCCGTTTTGCAATTGTGCGTACATCGCCGAGGGCAACCCGGCAACGATCAGTCTTCCCTTTCCTGCATCTTCGTCAAATGCAACGACATCCCCGTCCACAGTGAGCAACGGCGTAACATTGCCGTCAAACGCTGCGGTGAAGCGATGATAGCTGCTACTCAGCGTCAACGCGGGCCAACTCAGATCGAAAGAGTCATCTGCCTTTTCCACCGTCGCTCCATTTTTGGCATCGGGCTCGTAGACGTCAACGTCTATATTGAGCAGGTCAAGCAACGCCCCCAAGGGCGAGTCGTATTTTGACCACCATGCACCGTCGATCTCGTCGTAGATATCGTGTCCGCCAACGTACAGGCATACGCCGCCCTTTTCGATCCAATCGGCAATCGTCTCGACGGTCTCGCGCTCCATCGGCTTTTGGCAATCAAACGAGAGCAACAGCAGATTGACACCGTCAAGGTCCTCGATCTCATCGACCGTTTCCATAGCGCGGATCTTCAGCGGAATTCCGTCGCTCACCAGCGGAACCGTCAGAGCTGTGATGGCGTCGTGCGTGGAAAGACCGTAGCGGCTGTCCCCGTTTTGCCATGACAGCGTATCAGAGAGAAGAAATGTAATGCCGGGCGTTCCTGCGCTGAGCGTCACTTGCTTACCGACAGCCTCGGTCTGCGCAGCAATGACCGACAGCTGAGTGGTGCGGTAATCGGCGGTCACGCCGTCAAAGCTGCGCTCGGGCCAGGTCAGAAGATTGAAGCGATTGACCTCGGGCTGCATGAGCTGCGCCACGACGGTGGCGCGGTAGGGCTTGTAAAAGTCCGCCTCGGTGGTTCCCCCACCTCCGCCGATGCCGTCACCGACCGCATCTGCGATGGTATAAAGCGGCAGCTCACCCGCGGCGTCCACATAAGAGGCGTATCCCAAATAGGCGGCCGCGAAAGGGTTTCTAACCGTCTGACCGTCGACGCTCAGGCGCGTCATGACTGTATTCGTCCAGGTCTGCCCGATCAGTCCGTCGTAAATATCCGACTGAAGATACGTATGAAGTCCCGCTGCGATCTCGTTGCCGGGCGAGTTATAGCTGAGCGTGGAATGGCTGGCAAGATAGATCTTAAGCTCGGAGTTCTTTTCACGAATGCGTGAGGTGATCTCACTCATCATGTCGTTCATCATGGTCACGAGCAGCTCGTTGCTTTTGAGCATTGCCTCGGCAGAGCTATCCGCTGCCTGCCAGGGCTCGTCGTAATACTCTTCCCATGCGCGCTTGAAGGCGGGAGCATAGCCCGTTCCACGGTAAAGATCGGGCTCTTCAAATACGATGCCCGCAAGGTCTGCGTTGTCCATTGCCGTGGATACCATATCCCAGACATATTCGGCAAAGCGCTTTGTGGGAATCATATAATATGTGTTTCCATCTGTTTTGCCCTTATAGCTTCCGTTTTCAAGCGTCATGATATCATCGGTCACGGGCTCATCGTAGCCCTGCTCGGCATTCCACACCTCAAAATCATCCAACTCGGCGCGGTTCATGATGGTCATCATATAGATATTGTAGTTATCCCCGTGCTTTTCCCATGAACCGATCACACGCTTGACAACATCCTGGGTGGCGCAATGCACGAATACGGCGTCCGTGCCGAATTCCTGCGACAGCGAGTACTCCTGAACTGTCTGGAAGGCGGTGGTGTCCCCCTCGACGCTTATGGCCTCGGCTCTCGTCATATATTGATTGACGACCTCGGCAAGTCCGTTTGGAATTCTTCCGAAGGTATTCTCACGGATCGGCTCACCCTCCACGATCTCGACCTCACGCTCTGCAAGCGTCGTGGGCAGATCAGGATCGTTCGCGGGGGGCTGTGAAGGGTCGTCCGTAGGATCGATGTCAGGTGGCTCCGGTGTATCGTTCTTGCAGCCCACCATTGGCAACGCGCAAGAGATCAGCATGAGCACACCGAGCAAAAGCGACAGGTATTTTTTCATGGATAGCATCCTCCGAATATCGTTACTGTAATTATTTTATCACACCGTCCACACCTTGTCAATGACAATATATTGCAGCATTTTCGTTAAAAAACAACAGCAAAAAAATCTAATAGCCACCAAGCAAAATTGCTTGATGGCTATAAAAACTATAACGATATTGACACGTTCAGAGCAGAATACAGATCAGTCCGTTGCTTCCCTCGTTGATGATTCTCTCCAGCGTTCCCGACAGTCGCTCGCGCGATTCGGTGGGCATATGGTCGAGCTTGGCGTGCAGCCCCTCGTTGACCAGCTCGTACAGCGTCTTACCGAACAGCTCGGACTGCCAGATGGAGGCGGGATCGTTTTCAAATTCCTTCATCATGTATTTGACGAGGTCCTCAGACT
>JAZQMI010000060.1:0-9844 GCA_045543375.1 Eubacteriales bacterium
TGAAGGAAAAAATGGCCGAGCAGGATAGTACACTTTCCTTCTTCGGAACTCCGATCATCAGCATTTCCGCTTTGGTTCTGGCGTTCGTTATTTCGCTTCCCGTCATTGGAGTTTGTGCATACCGTTACCACCCCGACCGCATCAATTTCGAAATTGTCCAAAAGGAAAATGTGTCTGACCAATACGGAGCGTTGCGGATCGTTGTTTCGGGCAGCATGACCAATATCGGCTCGGCCAAGATCGGCAGCGTTGAGGGAAGAATATATTTCTATGATCGCACGGGAAGTGAGCTTTGCAATATAAAAACCGCTATCTACAACCCACGGCAATATGAATACCTTGAAAAAGGGCAAACGTGGGATTTTGAGCTCGATCTGCGCAATTCGAGCGAAGTGCTTGGTGCGCTATGGGAGCTGCCGCTTGAAGACGTTGAGATCGTGATGGAAGTAAAGGAGATCGACTACAAGGGTGACAAGCTGGTGGAGTTTTCGGGCGAGCGGATCGTGCTCAAGCCGCTTTCATAACGTAACCCCAAAAAATTTATATAAAAGGAGAAAGACAATGGGATTTTTGGACAAAATCAAAGCAGTCGCGAAGCAGATCAAGGAAGAGAACCGTAACATGGGTACGACAACCAAGCGTATCAACAATGTGTCGAGCTATTACGGAGAGGTCAACCGTGGTGTCAAGAACGGCGATTTCTGGGAGGGCTCGTACGTCAGCATTGAGGGCGATCACGGTGTCATCTACGGTTCCAATCAGGACGACTACACCTTTACCGGCGCAGACGTTGCATCGTTTGAGGTCGGCGCAGGCGTCAAGATGATTACGCGCGGCAACGAAAAGGTCGGTGCTATCAACTGCACGGTCTCCTTCAAGGATGGCAAAAAGGCGCTCATGGCGATCTTTGCTGATAAGATCGATGCTTTTAAGCTGACGTTCAGTCTTTGATGAAAGAAAAAAGGCGATACCATCGATGTGGTGGTATCGTCTTTTTTGTTTATTGATGCTTCTCCCGCTCAACATCCTTGTCTGCCGAAAGCACCCCAAGGCAACCAAGATCGGTGCCTTAGGGCAGTTTTCGCGCCGCTTTAGTCGATGGTCTGAATGAAGCTGTCAGACTCGGCGTTACAGATATAAATATCGTCGATATAGAAGGTGGGGTGCTCGTATTTGCCGTTGACCGTGTTGAAGATGCGCAGATAGTTGACGCGCGTGGGATCAAACGGCGTTGCCTCGGTCTCCTTGGCACCGAACAGCGGCAGATACAGCTCGTTCCAGCCCTGCTTGGTCAGGCTGACGATTATAGGCCAGGACAGCTCCTGCACGTCACAGCGACCGCTGCTGGTCAGCTCGATCTCACCCGTCCATACGTTGTTCGAAATGTCGTCCACGTAGATCCACAGGTGCAGATATCCGTTGCCCGTCATGTATTGGGAGATATCGACGGGCTGGAAGCTCCATTCCAGCACCACTTGGGTGTTGCCCGAGGACTTGTTGCCCGCATGCTTGAAGGACGCGCTTGCTTGCTTGATGAATTGGCTGTTCTGGTTGAGCGTTACGTTGCTCGTGCCCTTGAGCGACTCGCAGGCGTTCAGCATCAGCTTGTCGGTCTCCGTATACGTGGGCTCGGCGTTATCGGTGGCCGAGTGGAAGGTCGGCTCGTAGTAAAGGCCGATGGCAAGGCGGTTGTAGACGTCCAGCGTGGAGCCCTCGTCGCAGCAAAGAGCCTCGCCTGCCGAGCGCAGTACGTTGGTCGCCGTGACGCGGGAATCGTCGCTGATGCAAAGCATGTGCTCAAATCCCGTGAAGTCGACCGACACGTTGATGAGCGTTGCCTCGGCATTGACGCAGGTGATGAGCGAGGCGGGGCCGTAGTCAAAGCAGTCGGATACCAAAAGGTCCTCGCCGTCCTCGAGCAAAATCATGGTCGAATAGGTGCGCAGCAGGTCGTCGCGCAGAATGGCAGCGCTGACCGTGGCGTTGTCGATGGGAACGATGTATTTGCGCCATTCCTCGTTGGAGGTGTACATATCGTCCAGACGGTTGTTGGTGGCGTAATGCAGCGTGCCGATAAAGTGGGGGCTGACCAGACACTGCGAGATGGCACCGCCGCGGCCGCCGCCGTTGATGAACGTTTTGTAGGAAGCGCCGAAGCAGCCCTTGACGACGTAATTGTCGCAATCGTAGAAATCAATGCCGACGAAGGTAGCGGAAACGCAGCAGTTGATGGCGTAAACGCCGTTACCGTTGCCGCGAATACCGATGTTGGAGTTGATGACGCTCGATTTTTGCTCAAAAACCTTGAGAGCCATGCCCGGGTGGTAGATGGCGCTGGCCACGCGCATACCGACCACGCCGGCGTCGTTGCCAAGCTCGATGGCCGCGTCGCCCTCCATGTAAGAGAGCAGCGACGTGCCGTACAGCTCTGCCATCGCGTCACGCTGGCAGATGGTGGTCGCGCCGCGAAGCTGGACACCGTCGGGAACGGTCAGCGTGCTGTGCAGCGAATAAATACCGGCAGGAATATAAACGATACCGCCCGTTTTGGCCGCCTCGTCAAGCGAGGCCTGGATCACGGGGGAAGCGTCCTTAGTCGTCTTGGAATAGCCGCTCAGGTTGGGAATATACAGATACGCGGCGGGCTGCTTGTAGGTACGGGTGTCGATCTCGTCGTCGGCAAGCACCGTTTCATCCAGCGTCACGCGACCGCCCTCTGCTTCGATCTCGCCGATGCCGGTCAGCGTGATATCGGCCAGCTTCAGAATGCCGTTGAGCGAGGAGTTGATGATGGCGACCTCGTCGGCGTCAATGGTAGCGTGAGCCACGGCTGCGCCTGAGTTGGCGTTGAGCGCGTCGGCGACGATGCCGTTGTCACAGTCGGTCAGCGTCAGACCGTAGAACAGACCCCAGAAGGCGGTCTTGTTGTTCGAGGGCTGCGCGATGTGAATGGAGGTCTTAAAGCCCTCCATGGTGATATTGGAGAAGTGGAAATCGTCCAGACTCAGAAGAAGGAAGCCCGTTGCGTTCTGGCGCACGTATTTCTTGAGTGCGGCAGCGTCGTCGCAGGCATAGCCGGACGAAGCCTTTGTCCAATAGGAGGGGGACAGCTTGACGTCGGTGGTAAAGCAGACGTCACGGCCTGTGTCCATGCCGATGGCGGTGTCCAGCGTGCAGCCGCGGATCTTTTCGATGCGAACCGAGCCGATGTGTCCGCCGTCACCCATACCAAAGGCAAGGCCGCGGTAGGCGTTGATGAAGGTGATGTTGCGGACGGTGCAGGGCGAGCAGTTGGAGTTGCCGATGGCATAGCCGTAGGGGATCACGTTCTTGGCACTCTGCTCGGGGTAGTAGATGGTCAGGCCGACCACACCGGCGTTGGCCTCTACGTAGAACAGCAGCGTGTCGTTGCTGTATTGATTCAACTGCGCCTCGCTCAGGGGCTTGGGGCGAGCCAGAATGACCGTGCCGTAGGTGGGGCTGTCGGTGGTTGCAGGATCCTGCCAATCGCCGCGCAGCTCACAGCCGCCCCAAACGGTGATCTTACCCGTGACCAGATATTCACCCGCGGGCAGATAGACCGTTCCGCCGCCCTTTTTTCTCTGGTCGTCGAGTGCCTTCTGAATGGCACTCGTGCTGTCCAGCATTCCCGTGGAATCAGCGTGGTAGGGCGCCTCGGTGGCAATGATATCGGCCACGACGAGGTCGTCCTTGCTGTAAGACGATTGGATCAGCATGGCAACGTCAGCTCCTTTTGCTTGATATACGGTATAGGAGGGCTTGTATGTTTCGATACGGGAAAAGCCCTTGGTCAGCGCCTTGACGGGCGCGCCGCTCTCGTCGACCAGTATCTCCTGCATAAACGTGCGGAGTGCCTGAACGGTCAAGGCGTCGGTCGCACCTGCGATGACCAGCTTGTTGCCTTTCTCACAGATGGTGTACTGATCGTCCTCGAGCGAGGCGATCACAGCCTCGGCCTCGGGGCGGCTCACGTCGCCGATCAGGATCTCGGGAAGCGAAGAAAGCTCCTGGTCGTTGGAGGCGACCTTGATCAGATCGGAGCGAATGGTGATCTTGCCGCCGTACAGCTCCTCCATGGCGGTTTTCAGTTGCTTGCCGAGTGCAGACATGCTCTCGGACGCAAATTCGCCGATGACAATGGCGTAGTCGGCCTTTTCACCCTCGAATGCGAGGGCAAAGCCGGGCTCTGCAGGTGTGTCACCGGGCGTTTGCTCGCCGGGCGTTTTGGGGCCGCAACTGACAGCCAAGACGCAGACCAGCAGTAAAACAAGCAGCCAAGTTATCTTTTTCATCGAAAAACCCTCCGTGTTTCGTCAATATATGTACATTTTATCATAAGGCGCTATGTTTGTCAACACGACGAAAAGAAATATCCGTCCGATTTCACGTCGACACCCGCAACGATAGGCAAGATCAGCATGAAAAATACGACAAGAAAGCCCACGCCGAACAGGTCGGCGTGGGCTTGCCTTATGCTGCTGCATTTAACATGTTTTCGATAAAAATACCGTATCCCGCAGCCGGGTTGTTGATGAGCACGTGCGTGATGGCACCGACCAGCCGCCCGTCCTGAATGATGGGACTGCCCGACATGCCCTGCACGATGCCGCCCGTCTGCTCGAGCAGCGCGGGATCGGTCACCTGAACGGAGAAGCACTTGGAGCCGGTCGCTTTTTTGTCGATGGCGGAAATACGCACGCTGTAGGCACAGCGCTCGCCCGATGCCAACGTGCACAGGACGGCGGCCTCGCCCTCGTGGATAAACTCACGCGTGCCGACGGGGTAGGCGGTCTGATCCAACCCTGCGGGCAGCTCGCGGTAAATGCCGAACACACCGCATGCCGTGTTACCCAGCAGCGTGCCTCGCTTGCCCGTGGCAAAATAGCCGCGCAGCTCACCGGGAGCCCCGGCGGTACCCTTGTTGATGCCGCTGATGGTCACGTCCACCACGTTGCCGCGGTGCAACGGCATGAGCTCGCCCGTATCGACGTCGCAAATGCCGTGGCCAAGGCCGGCAAATTCGCGCGTTGAGGGCACGATATAGGTGACGGTACCAATGCCTGCGCCGCTGTCGCGCACGAACAGCCCCGTTTTGTAGCTGCCCGACGCGTCGTCAAGCACGGGCACAAGGGTGGTCACAGCCTCCTTGCCGCCGCGCTTGTAGCGGACGGTCACGCTGCTGCCGCCCGAGGCGGAGATTTTGGCGGTCAGGTCGTCGGCCGACGTGATGGCGGCATCATTGATATGCGTCAGCACGTCGCGCAGCTTGAGCCCCGCGTCTTTGGCGGGATTGTGCGGTGTGCCGCCGCTTTGCACGTCGCAAAAGCCCACGATGAGCACGCCGTCCGTCGTGAATTTGACACCGAAGGGAATGCCGCCCGGAATGAGCTCAAGCGTGGAAATATCCTGCGTCGTACCTTTTGCGCCTGCTTGCGGTGCGGCAAGAGTGTCAAAGGACAGCGAGCCGCACACGAGCGCGCAAAGGAGGAAGCAGACGCACAGACTTCGTACAATCTTTTTCATTTGAACTTGTTCCTTTGCTTTTTACTTGATTTTCGGAGAGAAGATTGGATGCGATGTTTGATTGCAATCGCGCGGTGCGCTTGCTCTAACTAATGTGCACCGCTCCGGTACGTTTCATGTGTTACAATTATTTTTGTTCAAGGCTTTTTTTGGACGACGTGCGACGAATATGATAAATTGACAAAATCGAAATTTTATGTTATACTAAAACCAATATAAGGAAAAGAGGCTACACCATGAACGATGCTTTGCTCCCGACGCGCCCCATTCGCGCGCTTATCTTTGATCTGGACGGAACGCTGGCCGACACCATCGGCGGCATCCGCGACGGCATGAACGAAACCATGTATAAATACGGCTATCCGGCCAAAACCTACGACGAGATCCGCCGCGCCATCGGCAACGGGGCGCGCATGTTGATCAAGCGTTGCATGCCTGAGCCGGATGCTTCGAATGAGCAAAAGGTCAAAGCAGTTCTGGCGTCTTACGATCTGGCCTATTCAAGAACCTATCTTCACACGCGCGAGTGCTACGAGGGCATCGTGCAAGCGGTCAAGGAGCTGCATGCGCGCGGCTATCGGCTGGCGGTGCTGTCCAACAAGCAGGACGCGTATACCAAGGGACTGGTCGAGCAGTTGTTTCCCGACGGCGAGTTTGAGATCGTCATGGGGCAGAGCGAGCTGCCCACCAAGCCCGACCCGACCGTGCCGCTGCTGATCGCGCATCTGCTTTGCGTGGACGCCGACGAGTGCGCCATGATCGGTGACAGCGACGTCGACGTACTGACCGCCCAAAACGCAGGCATGACGAGTGTGGCTTGCTCGTGGGGCTACCGCGAAAGAAATATGCTGGAGCGTCTTGGCGCGCAGCATCTGATCGACCGACCTGCCCGGCTTTTGGACATTTTCCCCGAGGTGCCAACTCTATGCTTCGACGATGAGGAGAGCGCCGCAGACGAGGACGAGGCGTAATCTTTTTGATCTGACACAGGAGGTACAGCATGAACGAAAAATGGTCGCGTTCACCCGCCTTCCGTCTGGCGCTGTACGCGCTGCGAGGAGCATTGAGTTATATTTTCTTCATTGCCGTGCTGCATTTTGCCGAGCGAAGACTTGGTATTTTTCGTACCGAGCCCATGGACGGATATCGCCATATTGTCAATATCGTTTGTCATATTGCCATTCTGCCCATGATATTTTACAGCACTACGCGGGCGTTCGCACTGTGCGACGAATGGGGCTGTGCGACGAGCGCCAAGGTCGACGAGCAGGGTGTTGCTGTCCGCTGGCGCGATATTGTCGGTACGCCCGTCTTTGCCGTGCAACTGCTGACCATGCTTGTGCTGTACGTGCTGTTCCCGCTCGATTGGGGCTACGGTGTGTTGATATCCTTTTTAGCATTGCCCATACCGCCCGAGCCTATGCTGGCTAAAATGACACTCGCGCCGATGCTGCTCGTGCTCATCGTTTTCATGGCGCTTGCCCATCGCTCCGCCCGACACGAATGGCAGCGCATACGCCATGAGCGCGCCGAGCACCCGTGGAAATACCATAAAAAGGGCACGCTTGCCGCCGCGCTTGGCAACGAAACGGGCGTTGGCAATCTTTGTTTGCGGCTGATCGGCATTGCCGCGCTGTATTCGCTGGGTTCCTTGGCGGCTTCAGGCGCCGTCGTGCTGCTCTATCCCATCATTTCGGTGGCGTTGCAATTCTGGTACGTGACCATCGTCGCACTCGCCGTCCTCACGTTGCCCGAATATCTGATCTCGCTGTCCAAGCGGCGCAAGCTCATCAAAAAAATGATGCGCATATGCAAAGAGCAGGGATACGAGCTCTCGCCCATTCGCAAGCCCTACGCATCGCTTGTGTTCGCACACAAGGGCGCGAATTTTACCGTCACCGTGTCAGGCAAGACCTACGATTGCAAGCTGCTCTCGCACCACGCGCTGCCCACCATGAAGTTTGATTATGAGGGTGGCTACGAGCTTATCCTTTCGCTCAAGTTCCGCTTTATGTCGCGCGGACGCGGCATAGCACATTCGCACGAGATGGGTACGCCCGTGTTCAGACGCAAAATGACCTACGCCTTTGAGAGCGAGCACCAAAGAGTGCTCATTGTATGCCCCGTACCGGCGCACACGCTGATTGCAGGCCCGAACGGCGGCACGCCGCTCGATACGGGCGCACATATCGGCGAGTATCGCCTGTTCAATACCACGGGATTTCTCGGGGTATTGGAGCGCAACTGCCTTGATCGCTGAGAGATTTTGCAGGCTCTTGATCTTGAGATCAAGAGCCCGTTTTTTGTTTCGTTCGTCAAAACTACCAAAAGCCATTGGCGAAAAAAACGAAAAAATATTGGCTTACCCTCTTTTCAGATGTCGAAATTTGTGCTATAATATAAAATTGATGAATTATTTCAAGCAATGATATCAAAAAGATAGGAGAGAACACCTTGGTAAGAGAAGATTTGAGAAACATCGCCATCATCGCCCACGTTGACCACGGCAAGACCACGCTGGTTGACGGTCTGCTCAAGCAGGGCGGCGCATACCGCGAAAATCAGGCTACCACCGACCGCGTCATGGACTCCAACGCGCTGGAGCGCGAGAGAGGTATCACCATTCTGGCAAAGAATACGTCGGTCGTTTACAAGGACATCAAGATCAACATCGACGATACGCCCGGACACGCTGATTTCGGCGGTGAGGTCGAGCGTATTCTCAAAATGGTCAACGGCGTTATTCTGCTTGTTGACGCCGCCGAGGGCCCCATGCCCCAGACGCGCTTCGTGCTCCAGAGAACGCTTGAGCTCAATCACCGCGTCATCGTCTGCATCAACAAGATCGACAAGCCCGACGCCCGCCTTGGCGAGGTCGAGGACGAGATCCTGGAGCTGCTGATCGACCTCAATGCCAGCGACGATCAGCTTGACAGCCCCATGCTGTACTGCTCGGGTCGTGCGGGCACGGCGTCCAAGAGCCCCGACGAGGCCGGCGTGGATCTGACGCCTTTGTTTGACACCATCATTGACTACATTCCCGCGCCTGAAGGTGAGGATGAGGGCGAGCTTCAGTTGCTCGTTTCGTCCATCGACTACAACGATTACGTGGGTCCTATCGGCATCGGTCGCATTGAGCGCGGATCGCTCAAGGTCGGTCAGGAGGCCATGATCTGCAACTTCCACGCGCCCGACCAGAAACCGCGCCGCACCAAGATCGTATCTCTTTACCAGATCGACGGTCTGGGTCGCAGCGCCGTTGAGAGTGCCAAGGTGGGCGATATCGTCTGCTTCTCGGGTGCTGAAAACCTCACCATCGGTGACACCATCACCTCGACGATGTGCGTCGAGCCGCTTGAATTCGTTAAGGTCAGTGAGCCGACCATGGAAATGACTTTCTCGGTCAACGACAGCCCCTTGGCGGGTAAGGAGGGCAAGTTCGTCACCTCGCGCCAGCTTCGCGAGCGTCTTTACCGCGAGCTGCTCAAGGACGTTTCTCTGCGTGTCAACGATGGCGACTCGACCGACGAGTTCCGCGTGGCAGGACGCGGTGAGATGCACCTGTCCATTCTGATCGAAAACATGCGCCGTGAGGGCTTTGAGCTGACCTGCTCCAATCCCCGCGTGCTGTATAAGGAGATCGACGGACAAAAGTGCGAGCCCATGGAGAGAGTGACCATCGACGTGCCCATGGAATACGTCGGTGCCGTCGTTGAGAAGCTGTCCCAGCGCAAGGGCGACCTCATTGAGATGAACCCCATCGGCAGCCGTACGCGCATTGAGTATATCATTCCGTCGCGCTGCTTGTTCGGTTACCGTTCCGAATTTTTGACCGCGACGCACGGCGAGGGCGTCATGAACAGCGTCTTTGACAGCTATCAGCCCTTCCGCGGCGAGGTTTCGATGCGCCTGACGGGTTGCCTTGTAGCGTCCGAGGCGGGTGAGACCACGCGATATGGTCTGTTCAATACGCAGGATCGCGGCCGTATGTTCATCGGTCCGCAGACGCAGGTGTACGAGGGCATGATCGTGGGCGAGAACCCCAAGAACGACGATATTGCCGTCAACCCCTGTAAGACCAAGCAGCTCACGGCCATCCGCTCGGCGGGTGCCGATGAAAAGCTGCTCTTGACGCCGCCCGTCATCTTCTCGCTGGAAGAAGCCATTGAGTTTATCAAGGACGACGAGCTCATCGAGGTCACGCCCAAGAATATCCGACTGCGCAAAAAGATCCTTAACACCGAGCTGCGCATGAAGGAAATGATGCGTATCCGCCGCGCTTTGCAGGCAAATAAATAAG
>JAZQMI010000061.1:0-13293 GCA_045543375.1 Eubacteriales bacterium
TGCGGTCGGGGTGGTAACGGTATGCACAAACTCCAATGACGGGAAGCGAAATAACGAACGCCAGAACCAAAGCGGAAATGCTGATGATCGGAGTTCCGAAGAAGGAAAGTGTACTATCCTGCTCGGCCATTTTTTCCTTCATATACGAGCGGCTCTCCTCCCACACGTCCTGACGTCGTTTGGAAACACATACACGCAGCGTTTCAACTACAAATTTAAGGATGCCCGTTGCACCGACGATCAGCGCATAAAAGCCCATGGCGTATAAAATGCCGCCCTGCGTTTGCTTTCGTTCCTGTACGTACAAGGCGCGATTTCCGGTAACGAGATTTCGCTCGCCCTGCACGTAATCGTAGCGTGTGACGGTCGCACCGCGATAGGCGCTGCCATCAAATTCCCGCCGCGTTTTTGCAAACAAGGACACGCCGTAGCTCTTTGCAAATACCGATACGGAAAGAAAAACAAACATCATGGCAATAAACGCTATAATGCCGAGCAAGATCAAAGCAAAGCTGTTATAACGGTCAAAGCCGACATAAGCAAGAAAGCCCACCATGCCCAAGGATAGCAGCACGATGATCTGCAGCACAACCGTGTGCAAAAAAATATATGCAATCGTTTTTGTCTTCGATTTTTCCATATTTCCCTCTAAAAAGTCTATTTATAGCCCATATTGTATCATATATAGCCCATTTTGTCAATAGGTTTGGGCTATAATTAGTCCAAATATTTTCGGAGGTACAACATGGATACCTATACTACGGTAAAAAATCGGCTATTGCAGCTCCTCGGCGAGCATAAAATGTCCATTCACAAGCTGGCAATGGAGTCAGCGGTGGCACCGTCGTCGATCAAAAATATTTTGTACGGTAAGAGCCAAAACCCCGGTATCGTTACGCTGAAAATGCTATGCGACGGATTTGGCATCACGCTGATTGATTTTTTTGACACGGCAGAATTTCGCGAGCTGGAGCAGGAGATCAGATAACGAGCGTTACCGTTATATCGCGATCAAAATGGCAATATCACTGCCCACTCGTAAGAAAACGGAAACTTTCATCGACCCTTATTGACAACTGCCCGACACCGTGCTATAATCAAGCCACCATAGCTTGAAAGGAGATATTCTTATGCAATGGAGCAAAGAAAAAGCTTGGGAATGGTATAACGCGCGCCCGTGGATGCGCGGCTGCTGCTATATCGGCGCCGACTGCGTCAACCGCGTGGAGCAATGGCAAGAGCTTGGATTTGAGGAGCGCTGGGAGATGACCGAGAGCGAGGTCGCACTCATGCAACAAACGGGCTTCAACACCGTCCGTCTGGGACTTGAGCACGTGGTATGGCTCGAGCAGCACGACGGCTTTATGGAGCGCTTCGAGCGCTATATTTCGCTGTTTGCCAAATACGGCATCAGTTGCATGATCACGCTGGCCAACGACTGCATGCCGCCCAAGGGCTCACGCAGCAAGCCGCATCTTGGCGAGCAGACGGTCGATTGGGGCTATCACGGCGGCAAGACGTCCAATCCTTGTCAGGAACACGCCGAGCCCGCACCCCACTTTTATCTGGACGAGCCCGAAACGCGCGAAAAGTATTTTGACATGGTGCGCGAGATCGTCACCAAATACAAGGACGACGAGCGCATCTGCATATGGGACGTTTACAACGAGCCGGGCGGTTGCCGACGCCAGGATATCACCATACCGAACGTCAAGCGCATGTTTGAGATCGTGCGGGAATGTAAGCCCTGCCAGCCGCTGACGGCGGGCGTGTTCACCATGCAAGGCAAGGACGTTCCCTTTAACGAGGTGGAGCAGTACGTGCTGGACGAGTCGGACATCGTGTCCTACCACTATTACGGTGACTATGCGTCGCACGTCAAGATCATCAAACGACTTCAGCGCAAGGGACGTCCCGTCATCAACACCGAGTGGCTGGCAAGATGCCTTTACAACGACGTGTTCTCCAACTTCCCGCTGTTTTATCTCGAAAAGATCGGCTGCTACAACTGGGGATTTGTGCAGAGCAGATTTCAGGGCGAGGAGCCGTGGGAGGGACTTTGGCAGCAATACGAGTCGGGACAGAACACCAACTTTGACTTCACCAAATGGTTCCACGGTCTGTACCGCCGCAGCCACCGCCCCTACGACCCCAAGGAGATTAAGCTCATCAAGGAGTTCTGCGATCTGGCGGACAAGGATTTTGAGCGAGAGAAAAATCAATAAATTAAAAGGCAATATCCCGCGCGGGATATTGCCTTTTCTGCTTACGACACGGTCAGGACGACCTTGCCGATATTCTTTCCTTGATAGAGAATATCGTGCGCCGCCTCGGCCTCAGTGATAGGCAGCACGGCGTGAATGGTGGGCTTGACAAGCCCCGCCTCGATCTTGGGATAAACGTCGCGCACGATGCCCGCAAGGATCTGCGCCTTGACGGCGGGCGTACGCGAGCGCAGCGTGCTGCCGATGATGCGGACGTTGCGCACGTAAATGTTTTTCAAGTCAATTTCGGTCTTGGTTCCCGCCAGCGCGGCGATCATGATCCAACGCGCGCCGTGAGTGAGGTAGTGAATACATTTGCCCATGATCTCGCCACCCAGACAGTCGATGGCGACGTCCACCGAGTGACCGTTTTCCAGCTCCTCCTTGAGCACGAGCGCGATGTCCTCCTTGGTGGTCACCACCACGCGGTCTGCACCGAGGTGCTTGATATTGGCCGCGATCTCGTCGCTGAGCACCGTCGTGATGACGCGCACGCCAAACGCCTTGGCCATGGGAATGATGACGCTGGCAAGTCCCGACGCACCTGCGTTCATGAGCAGCGTGTTGCCCTCTTTGATATTACCCTCGATGAACAAATTGAGGTAGGCCGTTGCAAAGGCCTCGGGAATGGCGGCCGCCTCGATCATGCTGCAATTTTTTGGCACGGGCATGAGCATATCGTATCGGACGCTGACGTACTGGGCATATCCGCCGCCGCCAAGCAGCGCACACACCTTGTCGCCCTTGTTCCACGAGGAATTCTTACGAGCCTGCTCGCCAAGCTCAACGATCTCGCCCGCGATCTCAAGGCCCATCCATTCGGGACAGCCCGCCGGCGGGGGATAGTCACCCTCGCGCTGCATGAGGTCAGCGCGGTTGAGTGCCGCCGCCTCGATCTTGACAAGCACCTCGTCAGCTTTGATCACGGGATCGGGCACGTGGTCCCAACGCAAGGATCTATCACCGTTGACCAATATTGCTTTCATATCATAAGCCTCCTTTATTTCACGTCGTTGCCGCAAGCCCGCTGTATCAGCCGATACAGTCCAAGCTCATAATCGTACGAATACGGATTTTCCTTGCCGCGCACCAGCTCGGCAAAATTGCGCATCATGTCGTCATAGCGGTCGTACAGCGCACTCTGCGTCGTCGTCCAGGGTGTATGCCAGCCAAGATCGAAGTTTTCATTGCAGACGGTATACTGACTGCTGTCCACACAAACCTCCAACGGCTTGAGCTCGATCGTTCCCTTCTCGCCGCAAATGACAAGCTGTCTGCGGCGGAAGCCGCCAAGCTCGCTTGCGCACGTTTTGGCAAACGAAACGCCGCTCGGATATTTGAACACCGCCATGCCGTAATCCTGTGCGCTCACGCCGTCAAAGCCCGTGGAGCAGTTGAGCGGCATCACCTCGTCGGGCTCGCCCATGATGCGATAGATCAGGTCGATCAAATGGCAGCCAAGGAAAAACATCATGCCGCCCGGGAAATTCGACAGCCACCGGCGCACCTCTTGCGTATGTCGGCAATCCATGTGCGCCTCAACGGCGTAGACCTTGCCAAGCTCGCCGCTCTCGATCCTTTTCATGGCCTCCTTGATCATGGGGTTGAATCGGTACATATATCCCGTCGAAAAGACCAGCCCACGGCTGCGCAGCTCCTCGAGCAGCGCTTCAAAGTCTGCAAGGTGAACACCACCCGGCTTTTCCATGTGCAAATGCTTGCCTGCGCGCGCCACCATGAGCGCATATTTGGAAAGATAGATCTCCTCGGTTTCGACGGCAACCGCCTCGATCGAGGGATCATTCAAAATCTCCTCCACCGTCATCTCACGGTATCCCGCAAAATCCTTCATGCGGTCGGGGAATTTTTTGCGCTCGTTCTCGGGCAGCGCGTAACCGATTATCTCAAATACGTCGCTTTGCTTACGCAGGCTGTTCCATATCTGATTTCCGTGGCTGTTTTGGCTCGTTCCGATCTGAGCGATTCTAACCTTTTGCATCTTATCTCCCCCTCACGGCAGGCTTTGATAGCCTGCCAGCGTCAGCACCTCTTTGGCGCGCTTGAGCGTGGGCTGATTTTCACCCTCGCGCGAGTTCTCAACGACCAGCATCATGGAGCAATCGACGGCGGGCGTCAGAATGCGGTGCATTTTGCAATGCGAACCGCTGCACAGATACAGCATGGGCTTGTGCACGGCCTTTTTGAGGGCTGCCGTGATACCAAAGCAGTTGATCTGCTCCTCCTCGGAATAGCTCGTCGTGACGATTTTGAGAACGTCCGCACCGCGCTCCTCCTCGGCCGCCGCCATCTCGAGCACCTTTTCCACAGGCAGATGACAGCCCGTGTGAATGCTCATAATAACCTCGGCGCCCAAGCTCTTGAATTTCGCAATGACGTCCTTTTGCTTTTGCACCGCCACGGGGTCAGTCGAGTATTCCATGGGGCTTCGGTCAAACAGATCGCCGCGAATGTCGATCAGCATCGTGCCGCCGCACTCTGCCGCCACCATCAACTCCTCGACCAGCTCCTCGTCGGTATGCTGCACAGGGTTGTTATTGACGTAATTGGTGATATAAACGGGCTTGCCCTTCATGGCTGCAAAAACCTTGGCAAAATTCTCGCGCGTGCGCTCACTCGGCTCGAACAGATCGATCTGAAAGCCGAACGCGTCCGCTCCCTCTTCCAAAACCAGCTCGATCTCGCGCAGCGTGCTCTCCAGATTGCCCGTTTTGAGCATGGCGACTAAGGTCGGGCGACCTTCGACTAAAAAGCTCTGCTTCATTGTACCATCTCCTCCTGATTTTAGGGCGTAACATCGCTCAGACGTATCGTCCCATGGCGTTTCTTCCGCCGTCTATCATGATATTTTCGCCATTGATGAACTGTCCCTTGTCCGAGGCAATAAACAAGATCAGATCAATGATCTCCTGCGGCTCGGCCGCTCTGCCCAGCGGTGTGCGCATGTTAGCCATAGCGGCTCTGGTTAATACGGGTCCCGGCGACACGCAGACGCAACGAATACCGTATTTTGCCCCAAACTGCGCAATACATTTGGTCAAGCCGTGCATCAGTCCCGCCTTGGAGGTCGGATAGTCCATATCATAGCCGTTGCCCTCGGCGCCCGCGATCGAGCCGATGTTGACGATCAGACCGCTTTTTTGTGCTCTCATATACTTGAGCGCCGCATGAGCAAAATAGAAGGGTCCCTTGAGATTGACGTCGATGCCCCAATCGAACACGTCGATCGGAACGTCGGGAAATTCGGGATACTTTTCTCTGTCTACCTTTTGTATTCTGACTGACGAGCCGCCCGCAAAGCCGGCAAGCACGTCGATGCGGCCAAGCTCACGCACCGCCAGCGCACACGCAGCGCACACCTGATCGTAGTCGCGCACGTCGCAGACGACCCCCACGGCTCGTCCCTTGCCCCTCGCGTTGATCTCGTTCACCTTTTCGTCAAGCACAGCCTCGTTGACGTCACACATGACGACATTACCGCCCAATGCAGCAAAATTCTGCGCAAACAGCAGCCCCATACCGGAAGCTGCTCCCGTTGATATTGCCGTTTTTCCCGTGAAATCCATACGATCGCCTCCACATTAAGTAATCTATGACAATATCATTATACCATCTTGCAATTTTCTCTTCAATATGGTATACTGTAAAAAAAGTAACTATTCTGCATCTTAAGGAGAGGCGCAATGAAAAACGGCAGCATATTTGCAACCGAGCTTTCGACGTCAAGGCATACCTTTCACAGCTACCATTTCTGCCGCGGCAACAGCAGCAAGCGCAAGACGCGCATCGGCATCATCGTCAAGGGGCGCGGCACGTACATCTATCTGAGCAAGCGTCTGTCCGTCACCGAGGGCGACGTTGTTTTCATTCCCGAAAACATCTATTGCTATTCCGAGTGGCGGGGCGAGCCCGACATTGAGGTGATCTACGTCAACTGCTTTTTGCATTACGACACACTCAAATACGAGCCGCAAATTCTCTCCTGCGCCGACGACGTCAAAGAGCAGCTCTTACACATCAGCGAGCTGCTGTCGGGTGACGACATGGACGAGCTTGAGGCGTATTCTCTGTTTTATCGCGTGCTGCAAAGCATCCTTCCCTGTCTTATCCAATCGTCCGTCGCCTTCAACAAGACGTTGCAAAATGCCATTGAATATATCACGGGGCATTGGAACGCCGCCGTTTCAGTGTCGGATATTGCCAAGGCCTGCTGCGTCAGCGAATCTACGCTCTACCATCTGTTTCAAAGGGAGCTTGGACAGACACCCGTGGGCTTTTTGAATTCGATCCGCATCAACGTCGCCATTGAGCATCTGGACAACAGCAATTATTCGGTTTCCACCATCAGTTCCATAGTCGGCTTCCGGTCCGAAAATCATTTCAGGCGGGTCTTTTTCGACTTCACGGGCACGACGCCGCTCAAATACCGAAAAAGCAAATAGCGCGCCGCACAAGCGCAAAACGCAGCGCTCTTTTTCTTGACTTTTGCCGTGCTTGTGATATAATAGCATTGCGTCCCACATTGACGGATAAGGAGATCACCATGAACTACAAAGCATATCTGACACAAAACGTTCTTCCCTTCTGGCTCGATCACGCCATCGACACCGAGCACGGTGGTATCTTCACCTGCCTTGACCGCAAGGGCGAGGTTTACGGTACCGATAAAAGCGTTTGGTTCCAGGGTCGCGCGCTGTGGAGCTTTTCCAAAGCCTGTCGTCGCGCGGGAAACGACCCGAAATATCTTGATGCCGCCAAGTGCATCTACGATTTTCTTGACCGCTGCGTGGACAGCGACGGAAGAATGTTCTTCACCGTCACGCGCGAGGGCAAGGAGATCCAGAAGCGCCGCTATTATTTCAGCGAAACCTTTGCCGCCATCGGCTGCGCCGAATACTACAAGGCGACGGGCGACGTGGGCGCATGGGCAAACGCGCAGCGCTATTTTGACGTGGCAAGACGCTGCTTTGAGCACCCCGAGCTCAATCCGCCCAAGCTCAAAACGAGCATGAAATCGCTCTCGCCCGTCATGATCATGATGGCGACCGCTCGCTCCATGGCGGCCTGCGCCCCCGACGGTGAGGCATACGAGCGTCTGGCAGCTTCTTATCTTGACGAGGTGCTGCACGGCGGCTTTTTGTCGGACGACGTTCCCGCGCTGCTTGAGCACGTAAGCGCGGGCGGCAGCTTTTGCGACACCCCCACGGGACGCACGGTCAACCCCGGTCACTCGCTGGAAACCGCATGGTTTTTGCTCGTCGAGGGTCTGCTGTCGCACAACGACGAAGCCCTTGCCGCAGCCAAGCGTATCATTGACATCACCATGCCGCTGGGACTGGACCGCAAGCACGGTGGCATCATCGCCTTTTGCGACGTGAAGGGGCTGCCTGCGCAGGCGCTTGAATGGGACATGAAGCTGTGGTGGCCGCAAAACGAGGCCATCATTGCCAATCGCATGGCCTACGAAGTCTTCGGGGAGCAGCAGTACAGGGAGCAATACGAGAGCCTCGTTGATTACGCCTTTGACCGCTTCGCCGACAAGGAATATGGTGAATGGTACGGATATCTGCACTACGACAGCACGGTAGCAAACGAGCTCAAGGGCAATATATTCAAAGGACCCTTCCATCTGCCTCGCATGCTCATGATACTCGATGCCATCGACCGCGGCGACATGCTCGGCATGTTCCGCTGATGATCCATACAAAAAAGCAGCATCCCGCAGGATGCTGCTTTTGTTTTATTTTGCTCGATAGAAAAGCACTTTGGACGAGCGTTTTTCGTCCATGCGGACACCCAGTCCTTCGCCAAGCAGCACGCTGCCCTTGACGGTAAAGCTGCCGCCGTCGGCGTCCTCAAAGACGTAGTCACGCTCGGGGGAAAGGCCAAAGAGCGGGAAAGAGCCGTAGGAAAAGGGCGATCTTGCACGGCGGAACAGTTGCACCACACCGGCATCACGGTCGGGCGCGTGATACTGAACGGCAGACCAGACGTCGTCGGCGGTACCGGCCGTCGTCAGCGGGTAAACGTCCTCCACAAGATAAGGCTTGATACGCAGATATTCCTCGCTCATGCGAGAGAGCCACGCCATGGCCTCGGCGTCCTCACCAAAGGAATTTTTCTCCGAGAAGGTATATCCCGTCGTCAGCGCGGGCGCATAGGCGCTACGGAAGGCGTAGGTATCGAACCACACCCGTCCCGTCGACGTGCCCGAATAGGGCATCCACGCGCTGTGCGACAACGCGTGCGCTTGCGTCAACTCGGGCGCGGGGTCGGCAGGACATTGCGCATCGCTTCGCCAAAGTGGGATGGAGCGGCGCAGCGTTTCCATGTCGATGCGGCGACCACCGCTGGCGCAGTTGTCGATCAGTAGTCCAGGAAATCTCTCAAGCAGCGCGTCCCAAAGGCGATACATACCGTTGATGTGCAAAATCTCGGTCATGCCGCGGCGGTCGGGGTCGGTATCGTTCTCTTGCCAATACGGCAACGGGCGGAAGTTGAAATCCTGACGGTACACAGACACGCCCAGGTGCTCGATCAAGCCGCTAAGCGTATCAAAGCAATACTGCCATGCCTGCTCGTTTCCGAGATTGAGCAACGTGTCCGGACACTGTTGTGTCGTACGGTACAGCAAATATTCGGGGTGCTCCTTGGCAATGGGCGCGTTGGTGCGCACACGCTCGGGCTCAAACCACAGAAGGAATTTTTTGTCTGTTTTTCCGATCGCAGCGACGACGTCCTCGAGCAAGTCGGGGTGTCTTGCGCGATTGATCTCCCAGTTGCCCGTGTGCTGTGCCCAGTCGCCTTCATATTCGTCGGGCGACTCTTTGTCGCCCGCGCCGTACCAGCCGGCATCCATCCAGTAGCAGTTGAAGGGCAATCCCGCCTTCTCCACTTTTTGAATGCGTTCCAGACATCCTTTGGTGCTCATACCGCCCCAAAGACCTGCGCAGAAGGGCAGCTCGTCTACCGTCTTTTGCATACTGATGGGCGAATAGACCTCTCGAATGAGGCGGCGGAAGCGGTTTTGTCCCTCTTGCGCCGTACCGCGATAGCCCATGATGGTTACCGACGAGGTGCGGAACTTCTCACCGGGCAAAATTTTGAAGTTGACGTCCATGACGCCGCTCTGCAGCAAAATGCCGTCGTCCACGCGTTCAAGGTCAGCTTTCCATTGTCCCGTCCAGCCGATGGCAACGACGTAGCCCATGTTTTCCTTGCCGTGCTTGATATTGAAAAAGGGGGCGCTGGCC
This sequence comes from Eubacteriales bacterium, assembly GCA_045543375.1. GTDB lineage: Bacteria > Bacillota > Clostridia > Oscillospirales > CAG-272 > SIG644. The sequence goes on from JAZQMI010000061.1 coordinate 9,536, forward strand.
GCATCGGACGAACGTCCGCCGACGGCAAAAAAGCACTTTTTCGAGCCGACCGTTTCAAACCAATACGGGTAATGGCTGCCGAGCAGCCGGTCGACGTCGCAGGTAAATTCCTGCCCCGACCAATCCGAGCCGCGCGGCGCGTACAGCTTGACGGCCTCCTCGGGGCGCGCCAGATAGGCTCTTCCCGTCACTTTTGGCTCGCAGGGCGGCAAAGGGAGCACGACGTCGCAGTCACGAAGTGCCGAAATCACACCGCTCTCTCGCGCGCCCGTATTCTCCCACTCGTTGACCCAATCGCAGGCATCAAAGGCGGGATAGTAGCGCGCCGTGTTGGTCAGGCGCAGACCGCCCTCGAATTCATAGACCGTTTGAACGCAATTCTCGCTCTCGGTGACCGTCACCTTGGGGTCAAGTGTATCAAGCGGAGCGCCGTCCAGCAAAAAGGACAGCTTGCGCGCGTTTTTGATGTCGTTTAGCATATTCTTCCTCACTTATACACGCTCGCCCATGAAATCGACCCAGATCTTGTTGTCGGGGTCAATACAGACGAGCATTTTATTCAGATCGGTATCAAAGATCTGCTGACCGAGCTGGGGATAGTAGGAAAGACGCTCGGCGCTGGAGCAGACCGCCTTGTGCGTGTTATTGCGCGTCACAAAGCCCGAGCCCGAGCCGTCGCTCTCCCACAGCTTGAAATCGACCGCGTTGATGGCCCACCACGAGGGCTGCGCGGTAAAGCTGATGTTGCCCTTCCACGTGCCGGGTACTTCCTCTCTCATGAGATCCCCAAGCACGCCGCCCGGCGTAATCGCCGCCGCGCGCTCAATGTTAAAGCTGATCATGGTGACCTCCTGGTTGCCGATCAGTCTGCCGCCCTTGCCGTCGCCGTCGCCGCACCATCTGCCAAAGTAAGGCAGATTGATGTTGCGCTCGTCCAGACAGTTGATAAGCGTGACGGGGTGGTTGAGCCCGCAGTTACATTCGTAATTGCCAAAGGTAAAGCCGTAGTTGCCCATCACGCCGCCGCAGTTGATGCAAACGACATGCTCGCCTCCCACCTGAATGCCCTCATCAAAGCCGATGGCGTGCACGTTGGTATAATTGCTGTATTCGTAGTTGCTGCCGTCGGTCATGGTAAGACCGATGCAGCCCTTGCCGGGCACCGCGGCGGGCGCGATGCTGCCGTCGTAGGAAAAGAGCGTCATATTTTTGACCTCAACGCGGTCGGTACGGCGCAAATCGACGCAGCGAACAGCGCGCTGATTGTGCGCCAACATGATGACCAGATTTTCAAGACGCAGCGACGAGCCGTTCTGCCTGCCCTTTGGCGTCCAAGCCGAGCGCAACACGTCAACCGACGCCTCGCCCGCGCTCCCCAACGCCTCGGCGGACACGTACCACACCACGCCGTTGTTGTAAGCGTACTCATGGTTCTGACCCATGACGCTGATCTCGCGGTGCGCACCGGGGAAACGAACGGCCGCATCGGGGCCGCCGTCCTCAAAGTGATAAAAGCCGTCGATCGAGTAAATTCCGTTATAAAAATACAAATTTTTATTGTCGCGGATGCAGGCGTCGATGGCAGCTTGAATGGTCTGCTCGTCGTGCTTGCCCGTGCAGACAAAATCGCTTTGCGCCTTTGCCTCGTCGGTGCTGTTGGCCGCGGCAAGATAAATATATTCTGCGCTCATGATCTACCTCCATGGGGGATATTTTCTTCATTATACGCTACTTTATTTGCCGTGTCAATAGTATGATCTTTTCTATTTTCTGCATTGAAATTTCAAAAACAGAACATTTTTATTCCGTTTCAAGTGACTAATAAGAAAAAACGCGAAGGAAAAGGGCGACTGTCATAGTTACCTTGGGACGGTGCTGCTCAAACGGCACGCCGTCCAACAGGAACGACAGCTTTTGATGCTGCTCCATTGCTTTTAGCATGATAAACTCCTCCATCATACCTTATTGCCCATAAAATCGACCCACACCTTGTTGTCGGGATCGATGCAAACGACCATTTTTTGGAGATCCGTATCAAAGATCTGCTGACCAAGCATAGGATAGTAGGAAAGTCTTTCCTCGGTCGTGCAAACGGCCTTATGCGTGTTGTTGCGCGTCACAAAGCCCGAGCCCGAGCCGTCGCTCTCCCACAGCTTGAAATCGACCGTATTGATGGCCCACCACGAGGGCTGTGCGGTAAAGCTGATGTTGCCCTTCCACGTGCCCGGCACTTCCTCACGCATCAGGTCTCCCAGAAGACCGCCCGGCGTTTGTGCCGCCGTGTGCTCAACGTTGAAGCTGATCATGGTGACCTCCTGATTGCCGATCAGTCTGCCGCCCTTGCCGTCGCCGTCGCCACACCATCTGCCAAAATAAGGCAGATTGATGTTGCGCTCGTCCAGACAGTTGATGAGCGTGACGGGATGATTGAGACCACAGTTGCACTCGTAGTTGCCAAAGGTAAAGCCGTAGTTGCCCATCGAGCCGCCACAGTTGATGCAAACGACGTGCTCGCCGCCTACCTGAATGCCCTCGTCAAAGCCGATGGCCTGCACGTTGGTGTAATCGCTGTATTCGTAGTTGCTGCCGTCGGTCATGGTAAGACCGATGCAGCCCTTGCCGGGCACTGCCGCAGGCACGTTCAGACCGACCAACGAATCGGGCGCGATGCTGTCGCCGTATGAGATGAGCGTCATGTTTTTGACCTCAACGCGGTCGGTGCGGCGCAGATCGACACAGCGCACGGCGCGCTGATTGTGCGCCAGCATGATAACGAGATTTTCAAGACGCAACGACGAGCCGTTTTGGACGCCCTTTTGCGTCCAGCTCGAGCGCAGCACGTCGACCGACGCCTCTCCCGCGCCGTCGAGCGCCTCGGCAGACACGTACAGCACGACGCCGTTGTCGTATCTGCGCTGACAGCCGTACTCATGGTTCTGACCCACGACCGTGATCTCGCGGTGCGCACCGGGGAAACGGATGGCCGCATCAGGACCGCCGTCCTCAAAATGATAAAAGCCGTCAATGGAATAAATTCCGTTATAAAAATACAAATTTTTATTGTCGCGGATGCAGGCGTCGATGGCAGCTTGAATGGTCTGCTCGTCGTGCTTGCCCGTGCAGACGAAATCGCTGCTTGCCTTCGCCTCGTCCGTGCTGTTGGCTGCTGCAAGATAAATATATTGTGCGCTCATTTCGCACCTCCATAAGGGGATTTTTTCTTCATTATACGATACTTTGCGCCCCATGTCAATAGTAGGATCTTTTCGATTTTTTGCATCAAACCGTCCAAAAGTAGGACGTTTTTATGTGACTTTCAGGCAAAAAGCGGCAGTCACGCAGACCGCCGCTTTGTTCTTTTCAGATGATATTGACCGTAGTATTGACCGCGTCTGGCAAAAACAGCATTCTCAGCTTGGCGTCCTCGGCGTAGCTGTCAGTCACGTTTTTGAGCGTGACGGTCAGCGGCTCCTCGGCACTCGCGACGCTGATGGAAGCGTTCTTGAGCTGCGTAAATTCCACGTCCTCAAAGCGCATTTCGGTCAAATGCGCGCCCGCGTACAGCATCTTATATTCGTCCGCCTGATAATTGAGCACGCGGCTGATGTCATGGACGCGGCAGCGGCGGAAGACGATGTCGTGATAGGGCTCGGGCGAAGGATAGGCAGCGCTGGCAAAATGGACCCACAGGCAATAGGAATTGTGACGTCCCGCCTCGCGCGGCAGTCGGTTGGACTTGTCGCGGACCGCATCCGTGT
>JAZQMI010000062.1:0-21643 GCA_045543375.1 Eubacteriales bacterium
TCGGGAATGTAGCCGTACTTGGTGCCGTAGATGGTATTGTTGAAGCAGATGTGCAGGTATGCGGCGTCCTGAGGAACCATATCCTTGGTGATGGTGGGAACGTGGTCGAAGTTATCGTCCTTGGTGGTGGCGATGCAGGTCACGTCGTAGCCCATCTTCTGTGCTTCCTTATAAGCCTTGCCCGAGAACTGACCCGAAACGGCGTAGCAGGCCTTGCCCGTGCGGCCGATCAAGTTGAGCGGAACAGCAGCAAACTGGGTGGAAGCACCGCCTTGAAGGAACAGCACCTTGTAGTTGTCAGGAATGTTCATCAGCTTGCGAAGCAGGGCCTCGGCGTCGGCAATGATGGGCTCGTAATCGGCCGAGCGGTGGGACATTTCCATAACGGACATGCCGCTCTCGCCGTAGTTGACAAGCTCTGCGGCCGCCTTTTCAAGGACGGGCATGGGAAGCATCGAAGGACCTGCGGAAAAGTTAAATACTCTGTTCATGATAATTCTCCTTATTTCAATGTCAAATTTGCTGTTTTTTGCAAGTTCAAAGCAGTCAAACTTGAAAATATGCGCCTATTATACCACGCTTTTTGCGATTTGTAAACCCCTTTTTGCAATTTTTATCAAAAAAAGTTGCAAAAATTTTGTTTTCATCGCGGCGCGTGCTTTGTTACTTTTCACATTGTATGCCTCTTGACGTACGTAAGCAACAAAAAAGCCGCCAAGGCGGCTTTTTCAATGCTTTACTTTTTGAGGGTTGACCGATGCAGGCATCATCACGACTGCAACTGCCGCAAGCGTGGCATACGCCGCATAAGGGTACCATTCCTCGCGAGTGAGCAGCACGCCGATCGCACCAAGAGCTGCACACATGAGCGATAGCCACCGGCATGCCCTTCTCTGCCCCCAGCCGCGGTCGACCAGTCGATGATGCCAATGCCCACGGTCGGCGGCAAACGGACTTTGCCCCTTGGCAAGGCGTCGCACGACGGCAAAGGCGAGATCGGACAGCGGGAGCGAGAATAGCAAAAATGGCACGAGCGCGCCCAGCGCACCACCGCTCGGCAAGTCGACGTGCAACGACAGCACGCCAAGAACGAGACCGAGCAGTTGTGAGCCGGCGTCGCCCATAAAGACGCGGGCAGGATGACGATTGTATGGCAGATATCCCACGCACGCACCGCCGAGTGCCAGTGCAAGGGCGGCGTAGCCCATCTCGCCCTGAAGCAGCAGCACAATCGACACCCCAAGGCTTTCGATGCCCGCGATGCTTGCGGCCAGACCGTCCAGACCGTCGATCATGTTATGGGCGTTGATGAGCAGCACCGTCCAAAGGAGGCCAAGCAAAAAGCGCATTGCGACCGGCAGGCTCACCGTGTGACCGAGCGGTAAGCTCGACCAACCGCCACCATGCCCCAACGCAACGGCGGCAGACAGCAACTGGACGATCAATTTGAGCGGAGCGGGCAGGCGGTAGATATCGTCGAACACACCGAGCAGCACGAGCAGCGTCGCGCCCCAGAGCAAGGCGACGCGCTGTGCCGCAGGGGCACTCGACACAACGGTCGCCACGGCAAAAGCGACGAATATGGCGATACCGCCCGTACGCGGTGTGGGGGCGTTGTGCATTCTGCGCCCGTCACGCGGTACATCGACCGCACCGATATGGGGTGCCAGGCGGATCGCCCACGGCAGCATCCCATACGCGACAAGATACGCCGCCACGCCGCCGAGCAGCGCAACCAACCACAGCATCATATCCCTTGCCTCCTCCTTTTTCTATCATAAGGTAAAAATATCCCACCGAACACACGTTCCGGTGGGATATGTCGTCATATTTTCAATATGTCACTTGAGCTGCACGAAGCCCAGCTTGCGCTGCACCTTGGACAGCGTCTTGCGTGCGTAGTAGGCAGCCTCGTCGGCGCCCTTCTTCATCATCTGCTCCAGATACGCCTTGTCGGCCATCAGCTCATGGAAGCGTGCCTGAACGGGGGCGAGAGCATCGGCACACGCCTCACCGACCGCCAGCTTGAAATCACCGTAGCCACGGCCGTCAAACTCGCGCTCGATCTCGTCGATCTCCTTGCCCGTGTAGCAGGAGTAGATGGTCATCAGGTTGTTGATGCCGTCCTTGCCGTCGGCAAAGCGCACAACGGTATCCGAGTCGGTCACAGCTCGCTTGAACTTGCGAATTATTGTGTCCTTATCGTCGAGAATATATACCACCGCGTTGGCATTTTCATCCGACTTGCTCATTTTCTTGGTCGGCTCGGCAAGCGACATGATCTTTTTGCCGCTCTGCGCCATGATGGGCTCGGGAACGGTGAACGTGTCGGGATAGATGGCATTGAAGCGATTGGCAATGTCGCGGCACAGCTCGACGTGCTGCTTCTGGTCGATACCGACCGGAACGACGTCGGTCTGATACAGCAGAATATCGGCCGCCATGAGCGTCGGGTAGGTGAAAAGACCCGCGTTGATGTTATCCGAATGCTTGGCGCTCTTGTCCTTGAACTGGGTCATGCGGGACAGCTCACCGAACATGGTAAAGCAGTTGAGCATCCAGCCAAGCTCGGCGTGCGCCGGCACGTGCGACTGAACGTACAGCGTATTCTTTTCGGGGTCAAGACCGCAGGCCATGTAAAGGGCAAGCGTTTCGTAGGTTCTGCGACGCAAATCGGCAGGATTTTGACGCACCGTGATGGCGTGCTCGTCGACCACGCAGTAAAAGCATTTATATTGCTCCGAGAAGGCGGAGAAATTGCGAATGGCACCCAAATAGTTGCCAATGGTCAAATTTCCGCTGGGCTGAACGCCCGAAAAGCAGATTTTGGTATCTTGGATCATATTGCACCTCGCGGGAGCGCTCTCGCTCCTCTGTTTTATCATAATAATGTATTATATCGCTCTTTGCCGCGCTTGTCAAGAGGGTAAGCCAAAAAAGAGCGTCGCCCCCTGTACACCAAGGGGCGACTTCCGTATTATTTTCTCGTTCGTCTGACCTTGACGACGATACCGGGTACGAGCACGGCAAGCGGCACAATCAGCACGAACACAGCCGCCAGTGCGATGACAGCGGGGGCATCGAGCAGCACGACGTCCTGCGATACGTTCACGGGCTCGATCGTCTCCAGCGTCGACGCATACGACTGGCTCTGCCAGATGAGTGCCATGGTGGCGTAGTAGGGTGCAGACGCCTCCTTTCCCTTCTCGGCAATGAGAGGATCGGACAGCGCGTCGGCCGAGGACAGCCAGAACAGCTTGCCGCCCGTTGCCGTATTCTCGGCAGCAACACCGACCGCGACCGTGCCAACATTCACCTCGCTGCCGTCGGCGGCGATCGTGTAGGCGGTATTGGAGGTCGTAAACAGATTGGTCACGCTCACGCCCTCGGGCAGCGTCGCGTCGGCAACGATGCCGTGTGCGTCGGGAAGGATGGGTGCGCCATAGCCGCCGTTGACAAGACTATAGGTAACGTCGTGCTCGGCGTTGACGGTGGGCACAAGACGCGTGGCCTCGCCGTCAAAATTGTTGGCGTTGCCCTCGCACAGCACGCCCTCGACGGGGGCAAGTCCAAACGCGGCGGGCACGCTCATCAGATTGGTCATGGACGTGCTCTCGGGCGAGGTCACCAGCATGACGCTGCCGCCGTTTTGAAGATATGCGATGATGCTCCGGGCCGTCTGCGCCGAGATATCCTGCTCAGGCGCGTAAATGAGCAGCGGCACGGCGTGGGTGGGAACAGACGCAGTACCGTCAAGCGCGAGCGTTGCGTATTCGGGCTGCATCATGGCGATCATATCGGTCAGATAGCTGCCCATGGGCGCCGAATCCTTTAGCATGTGAAGCGTGGGAATGACGGGTGCCGTCACGTATTCGATGGCCTGCGTGAGCGCGCTTTCCAGCGCCAAGCAGGGTGTGACGGCCGTCAGGTCGATGCCGTAAGTTTCCTTGATCTGATCGAAATAGCCGTAGTAATAGCTATAATAAGAAGAATATTCGTCGGGCAGCAGATAGCCCAAGCCCTTAACGTAATAGTATTGACAATTGCCGTAATCGACGACCGAATAGCGACGGTCGCTCTCGATAACCATGCTGTAATTGGTCATAGCCGCGACGCTGCCGTAATCGGCCAGAAATTCGGCGTCGGCGACGGGGTCAACGATCTTGACCTTGACGTGCCTGCTTGCCGCCTCGTAGCGGTCGAGCAGGGCGCGGGGCATAAGCTCCGCCGTGCCGCCCTCACATATCACGTAGATAGTCACGTCCTCGTCGAGTGCACGCAAAAAGCGTCGGGTTACGGGGCTGATGCTGTACAGCTCGTTTTCGGTGGTGTCGGCTTGCGTCAGCGATGCGGGCAGCAGCGCCACGAGCAGATTGAGCAAAAGCAGCACGACCGCGGCAATGGCCACGATGGCGAGTGCGCGATGATCTCCTTTACGGGCGCGGTCGGAGTAAGACACGGGGGTCTGTTGTTGCATATTCATGTCCTGCCTCCTTATCTGCGACGCTTGCGCTCCACGACCTGCACGGTCGCAAGCAGGCAAAGCGCGGTGATGGAAAGATACAACACGGGCGTACCGAGCTCAAAGAGCCCGTTGCACACGTTCGAGTAGCGCGAGAACACGGCGACGGACAGCAGCAGTCGCGCGAATGCCCCCGACACGGGCGTGAACGCCACAAGGGCGTCGGGCAAAAACAGCAGCACGGTACCACCGATGCCAAGCAGCACGGCAACGATCGGGCTTTCGGTCAGCGAGGACAGCATCATACAGTAGGCCAATAATGCCGCGCCGAGCAAAAACAGCGCAAGCAACGCGGTATACGACGAGGCCATGTGTGCCATGCCCTGCGTGCGCAGCACGATCGGATAGATCGCCATCACGACACAGCTTGCACCGAACACGGCAAGTGAGGCGAAGTATTTGCCCAATACGACCGAAGACAGCTTGATGGGCAGCGTGTAAAGCAAGCGGTCGACGCGGTTTTTCTTTTCATCGGAAAAGGCGCGCATAGCCAGTACGGGAATGGCAACAATAAGTGCGAATTGCACGTAATTGAACGCGTACGCCGGTTGTGCCACGCCGGCAAGAAGATTGATGACGGCGATCAGCGCACCCGCGACGACCAACAGCAGCGCGATCACGGCCGGGCCGATCACGCCGGTCATGTACGAACGGAGTTCGCGTTTGAATATAGCTTTCATTGCACGTTCTCCTCCTGCTCGTTTTGATTTCTGCATTCCATTTCATCGTCCGAGGGCTGCTCGGTCAGCGTCAGGAACACCTGCTCAAGGGATTGCTGCTCAAGCTCCATCGAAACGACGGCGTAGCGGTGCTCCGCCATAGCAAAAAAGATGTCGTCACGCACGTCGCTCCCGCGGGGCACGCGGACGCGCAGGCTGACCGTTCCCTCCTCGGCGGCGGCAAGCCGTTCGTAATCGTGGGCACCCTCGATGCCCTCCAGCACGGAGCACACGCCTGCAGCGTCGCCGCGCACGGTCAGGTGCAGCGACGCGCTGTCACCGAGCGTTGCCTTGAGCTCCTCGAGCGTGCCGACGGCCACCAGCTCTCCGTTTGAGATGACAAGCAGCTCGTCGCACAGCTCGCTGATCTCGGCGAGAATGTGGCTGGAAATGATGACGGTACGGCTCTCGCCCAGCGTTCGGATGAGCGCACGGATATCGGCGATCTGCTTGGGGTCAAGACCGACCGTCGGCTCGTCCAATATGATGATCTCCGGCTCGCCGAGTATCGCCTGCGCAATGCCCACGCGCTGACAGCAGCCCTTGGACAGATGCTTGATCAGGCGATCCTTGAGATCGGTGATATTGGTCTGCTCCATAACAAGCTCGACCTGCTCCCGAACACGCAACGGCGCAACGCCTTTGGCCTCGGCCACAAAGGTCAGAAACTCCTCGGGCGTCATGTCGGAATACAGCGGCGGCTGCTCGGGCAGATATCCGATAAAGCGCTTGGCATCCAGCGGCTGCTCGTAAATATCGTAGCCGTTGATGCGGACGCTGCCGTCCGTGGGGGCAAGGCAGCCCGTCATCATGTTCATGGTCGTCGATTTGCCCGCGCCGTTGGGTCCGAGCAAGCCGTAGATACGCCCGTTGCGCAGTTTGAAGTTCAGGTCGCGCACGGCGGTATGCTCGCCGTATACTTTGGTTAAATTGGTAACCTCGATCAAATGCTTTTCCTCCGTTTCCGCCACACCTGGCAGAGATAGCATGAACTGTCTTTAATCATACCTTTTCTATGTGTCCAACCTTTGAATTTTATATGAACCTTTTATGACATTTGGCAAAAAAGATAAACTTCACGCCCAATATCGCCATTTTTTGCGGACGTGCGTGTGTATGATAAAAATGTATCGTTTGACACATTGCTGATTTTATCGTTAAAGTGCACAAAATTCACCATTTGCGCTTGAAAATATTTCATATATATGATATTATAAATACAGAATGGGGATAGTATACCCCAAACAAAGAAAGGACGCCTCATGAAGTCTATGTCGTCTTGTGCCGCTACGGACATGGCACCGTATCTGTTCCACCAAGGAACCAACTTTCATACCGCCGATTATCTTGGCGCACACCGCGCTGCAAGCGGCTTCGTTTTTCGCGTCTGGGCACCCAATGCCCGTGAGGTGTTCGTGGTCGGCGACTTTGCCGACTGGGACGTAGGACTTGCCATGCGCCGCATCACCGACGGCGGCGTCTGGGAGGCTGAGTGTGCCGACGCACAGAGCGGGCAAGCGTATAAATTCCGCATCGTTACGCACGACGGGCGGGTGATATACAAGGCCGACCCGTACGGCACCATGATGGAGCTCAAGCCCGCTACGGCGTCGCGGCTGTTTGTGTCCGATTACGTATGGCGCGACGAGGGCTGGATGAAATTCCGTGCCAGAACCATGGCAAACGGTGGCTTCCGCCGCCGTCCCATCAACATTTACGAGCTGCATCTCGGCTCGTGGATGCGTCATGAGGACGGCAGTTATCTGACCTACCGTGAGCTTGCAAGTGATCTTATCCCCTACGTCAAAATGATGGGGTACACGCACGTCGAGCTCATGCCCGTTATGGAGCACCCCTACGACGGCTCGTGGGGCTATCAGGTCAGCGGCTATTATGCTCCGACCTCGCGCTACGGCACGCCCGACGATTTTCGCGCTTTGATGGACGCCATGCACGAGGCAGGTATCGGCGTCATTCTCGATTGGGTTCCTGCCCACTTCCCCAAGGATGCGCATGGGCTGTATGAATTCGACGGCCGACCGCTGTATGAATACCAGGGAAGCGACCGTATGGAGCACGAGGGCTGGGGCACGCGTTGCTTTGACGTGGGACGTGAGGAGGTACAGAGCTTTCTGATCTCCAACGCCGTGTATTGGATCGAGCAGTTCCACGCCGACGGACTTCGTGTGGACGCCGTGGCAGCCATGCTGTATCTGGATTTTGACAAGCGACCCGATCAGTGGTGTCCCAACGTGTACGGCGACAACCGCAATCTGGAGTCCATCGCCTTTTTCAAAAAGCTCAACGATTATCTCGCCCACACCCACCCCGACGTGCTGACCATCGCCGAGGAGTCGGGGGATTTCGGCGGCATCACGCATAAGGACGGCCTTGGCTTTTCGCTCAAGTGGAACATGGGCTGGATGAACGATACGCTCGACTATGCGCTGACCGATCCGCTCTACCGCAAGCATCACCACAACAAGACCACATTCTCGCTGACCTACGCCTTTTCGGAGCAATACGTGCTGCCCATCTCGCACGACGAGGTGGTGCACGGAAAGCTGTCTTTCCTTGACCGCATGCCGGGCGACTACTGGCACAAATTCGCGGGTGAGCGACTGTTTTACGCATGGCAGATGACCCACCCCGGCAAAAAGCTGGGCTTTATGGGCAATGAGATCGGGCAGTTCCGCGAATGGGACTTTGAGGGGCAGATCGAGTGGTTTTTGCTCGACTACGACATGCACGCCGCCATGCAACGCTATTTTGCGGCGCTCAACCATTTTTATCTGCAAACGCCCGCGCTTTGGGACGCCGACGACGGCTGGGACGGCTTTGAGTGGATCGACGCCGACAACGCCGATCAGAGTATTCTTGCCTTCCGCCGCAAAACGCGGCAGCGGAGCCGGAGCGATCGCGTCAAGGAGCTGATCGTGCTGCTCAATTTCACGCCCGTCGACCGCAAGGGCTTCCGCGTGGGCGTTCCCTACCGAGGTACCTACCGCGAGGTGTTCACCTCGGATGCGCCGGAATTTGGCGGTGGCGGTCTGCTCAACACAGTGCCGCTTGAGAGTGAGGACATCCCGTGGCAGCGGCACGAGCAAAGCATTGTGCTCGACCTGCCCGGCATGTCTGCCGTCATGCTCGTATGCGAGCGCAAAAAGCCCCGTCGGAACAAGGGCGACCATCATTTCTGACCCCAATTTATTATTACAATATCATATATAAACTACCGGAGGAGGAACCATCATGCATCAAAAGAAAGAATGTGTCGCCATGCTGCTCGCGGGCGGACAGGGCAGCCGTCTGTACGCGCTGACCAAAAAGACGGCCAAGCCGGCCGTGCGCTTCGGCGGTAAATACCGCATCATTGATTTCCCGCTGTCCAACTGCATCAATTCGGGCGTCGATACGGTGGGCGTTCTGACCCAGTATCAGCCCCTCGTGCTCAACGAATATATCGGAAACGGCCTGCCCTGGGACCTTGACCGCAACGTCGGCGGTGTCAAGATCCTTCCCCCTTATCAGGGACAGAACGGCGCGGACTGGTACAAGGGCACAGCCAACGCCATTTATCAGAACATGGAGTTCATCGATCAGTACAATGCCGATTACGTGCTTATTCTGTCGGGCGACCATATCTACCACATGGACTACGCCAAGATGCTCGCCTTCCACAAGGAAAAGGAGGCCGACTGCACCATCGCCGTGCTTGAAGTCCCGCTTGAGGAGGCGTCGCGCTTCGGTATCATGAGTGCGCACGAGGACGGCACCATCTACAAGTTCACCGAAAAGCCCAAGAACCCCGACTCGACCAAGGCTTCCATGGGTATCTATATTTTCAACAAGAAGAAGCTGTTTGACTATCTCGTTGCCGACGCCGCCGATCCCGAATCGTCCAACGACTTCGGTAAGAACATCATTCCCTCCATGCTTGCCGCAGGCGAGAAGATGATGGCATATCCCTTCTCGGGCTACTGGAAGGACGTCGGAACCATCAATTCGCTCTGGGAGGCCAACATGGACCTGCTCGGCGAGACCCCCGTTCTCAACGTGTCCGACGAGAGCTGGCGCATCTATTCCCGTCACCAGGCGGAGCAGCCTCAGTACGTCGACAAAAAGGCCGTGATCGACAACTGCTCGATCACCGAGGGCTGTGAGATCCACGGCACGGTCAAAAACTGCGTGCTCGGCTCGGGTGTCAAGGTCATGTACGGCGCTTACGTCAAGGACAGCGTCATCATGGGTGACACGGTCATCGGCGAGGGCGCGACGGTCAACTACGCCATTCTCGACGAGGGTGTGGACGTCGGCGCAGGTGCCAAGGTCGGCGCATCCCGTGATACGGCCAAGGATATTACCGTCATCGGTATGGGCGTCAAGGTGCCCTCGGGTGCGATCATTCCCGACGGACAGATGATTTCCGAACTGTAAGGAGGCAACGATATGAATATTGCAGGCTTGATCTTATCCAATCTTCACCGCAACAGACTGCCCGAGATGACGCGACGCCGCAGCCTTTCCAGCGTGCCCTTCGGCGGCCGCTACAGACTCATCGACTTCGCGCTGTCCAACATGGTCAACGCGGGCATCACCAACATCGGCATTGCGACCGATTTCAACTACAAATCGTTGCTTGACCACATCGGCACGGGCAAGGACTGGGATCTGGCGCGTCGCAGCGGCGGTATCCGCATCCTTCCTCCCTTCTTCTCGGGTGCTGATCACATTCACTATCAGCAGTCCTACTCCACCCGTCTGACCGCCATGATGGCAACGCTCGACTTTGTCCGTCGCTGCCCCGAGGAATTCATCGTGCTGTGTGACGGCAACGTGCTTTGCAACATGGATCTTGCGGCGCTTGTCGAGCAGCACATGACCAAGGGCGCCGACATCACGTTCGTAGCCAAGAAAATGACCATCACGCCCGGACTGCTCAATGAGGATGACGTTCTGGTCGAAAGCGACGCAGACGGTCGCCTGACCTCCTACGCACGCTGCTTGCCGCACGAGGCGGGTGAAAAGAACGTCATGATCAACGTCATCGTCATGAAGACCTCGTTTATGCGTAACATGCTTGAGAACGCTGCCGCACACGGTGCGTCCAGCTTTGGTGACGATATTCTTCGCCCAAATCTGAAAAATTGGAAGGTCTACGTTTCCTATTTCGAGGGCTGGTGCGCTCATATCGACTCGATGGAGAGCTATTTCTTCCGCTCGATGGAGCTGCTTGATCCCAGCGTGCGTGCCGACCTGTTCGGTCAGGAGGAGCGTCCGATTCTCACTAAGGTACGCAACAGTGCGCCCACCAAGTATATGCCCAGCTCCAAGGTCTCGGATTCTCTTATCGCCGACGGCTGCGTGATCGAGGGCACGGTTGAGAACTCCATTCTCTTCCGCGGCGTTCACATCGGTAAAGGAACGGTCGTTCGCAACTGTATTCTCATGCAGGACACCTACACAGGCTCGAACGTCACGCTTCAGGGCGTCATTGCCGACAAAAACGTCACCATCCGCGACGGTCGCCTTTTGGCAGGACACGAGACCATGCCCTTCTACATTGACAAGGGCGCAAGTGTCTGACGCGTGATATGCATATTTTTGCCCGTCCGCTCCGTGCGGACGGGCAAATACCTCATGAAAGGAGCTTTTCCATGAAAAAGAACATATTGCTCGTGGGTGCCGAGGCCATGCCCTTTGCCGCCACGGGAGGACTTGGCGACGTGCTGGGCCCGCTGCCTGCTGCCATTGCCGCTGCCGACGCCGAGGCCGACGTTCGTGTCGTACTGCCGCTGTACGGTCAGGTCAGGGACGAGTGGCGCGAGAAAATGACGAAATTGGCCGAATTCACCGTCGCGCTGTCCTGGCGGCAGCAATACTGCGGTGTCTGGTCGCTCGTCAAGGACAACGTGACCTATTACTTTCTTGATAACGAATACTACTTCAAGCGCGACAAGCTGTACGGATATCTGGACGACGGCGAGCGCTACGCATACTTCTGCAAGGCCGTCATCGACATGATGCCCGTGATCAACTACTATCCCGACATTCTGCACGCGCACGATTGGCAGGCGGCGATGTCCGTCGTTTATCTGAACGCACTCTACCGCCACGTGTCCGGATACACCGACATACGCACCGTGTTCACCATTCACAACATTGAATATCAGGGCAAATACGACTTCGGTATTCTCTCGGATGTGTTTGGACTGGACTACGACCGCTACGAGCTGCTCAACTACGGTGGCTGCATCAATCTGATGAAGGCGGCGATCCAGTGTGCCGATCGCGTCAGCACGGTATCTCCCCGCTACGCAGAGGAAATCCTGTCGCCCGAATACTCGCACGGGCTCTACCACTGCCTGCGCGACAACGCCGGCAAGCTGAGCGGTATTCTCAACGGCATTGATTACGTTTACTACGATCCCGCAAGCGATCCCGTCATTGCCAAGACTTTTACAGCAGACACGATCAGTGACAAATACGCCAACAAAACGGCACTGCAACGCGAGGTCGGGCTGCCCGAGGACGAAAAAATACCGCTTTTGGCAATAATTTCTCGTCTGGCAACGCATAAAGGTCTTGACTTAATCACCGAAATCGCGTATAATCTAATGAAGGAGCATGATGCCCAGTTGGTCATTCTCGGCTGCGGCGAGCAGCGATACGAGGACTTCTTCCGTACACTGGAGACACAGTTCCCCACCAAGGTGCGCGCGCTGATTACTTACGACCGTGATCTGTCCAAGCGCATCTACGCCGCGACCGATATCTTCCTGATGCCCTCGCGCAGCGAGCCCTGCGGTCTTTCGCAGATGATCGCCTCGCGCTACGGTGCCATTCCCGTCACGCGGGAAACGGGCGGTCTTTACGACTCGATCAAGGGATATTGGGAAGAGGGCGACGTCATCCACGGCAACGGCTTTACCTTTGCCAATTACTACGCCGGCGAGCTGGCCGAGCGCACCTGCGCCGCTCTTGCTCTTTACGCCAACGAACAAAAGAGAGAACGCTTGGTGCGCAAGATCATGACGACCGACTTCTCCTGGGGTGTATCCGCCGCGCGTTATCTTCAGCTTTATTCGTCACTTTAAGTCATATGCGAAGCCCTATGCTTGCGCATAGGGCTTCGCATATCAAGAAAGGGAATCCACCGCATGAACCAGAATCCTACCCCCGCTGAAATCAAACAAAATCTCGAGGAAAAACTGTCCCGCTACTTCGGCTGCACGCCCGCAGAGGCGTCCCGCGAGCAGATGTACAAGGCCACCGCCATGACGGTGCGCGACCTGCTCACCGACAAGCGCGGCACTTTCAAAAAGAACGTCAACCGTGCCGGCGCCAAGCGCGTCTATTATATGTGCATGGAATTTTTGCTCGGACGTTCGCTCAAAACCAACCTTTGCAATCTCGGTCTTGACAAGTCGTATGCCGAAGCACTCTCGGCGCTTGGCGCAGACCTCGACGATCTATATGAATGTGAGCCCGACGCAGGACTTGGAAACGGCGGTCTTGGCCGTCTTGCCGCCTGCTTTATGGACTCGCTCTCCTCGCTTGACTACCCTGCCACCGGCTTTTCTATCTGCTATGACTACGGTCTGTTTCGTCAGAAGATCGTCGACGGCATGCAGGTCGAGCTGCCCGACGTCTGGCTGCCCGGCGGCGAGGTGTGGCTGGTGCCGCGTACCGACCGCATTTTCAAGGTCAAGCTGGGCGGTCACGTCAAGGAAAACTGGAAAGAAGGACACCTTGAGATCCTTTACGAGGATTACAACGAGATCGAGGCCGTTCCTTATGACATGATGATCTCGGGTGCCGACAGCGAGGCGGTCAGCCAGCTTCGTCTGTGGCGCGCGCGTGACACGCACAAGTTTGATATGAGCCTGTTTACGCAGGGTCAGTATACCCGTGCGGTCGAGAATGCGACCAACGCAGAGATCATTTCCAAGGTGCTCTACCCCTCGGACAATCACGACGAGGGCAAGCTGCTCCGTCTGACGCAGCAGTATTTCCTCGTATCCGCGTCCTGCCAGAGCATCATCCGCGACCACATGGCCGTTTACGGCACGCTGGAAAACCTGCCCGACAAGGTCGCTATCCACATCAACGACACCCATCCCGCGCTGTGCATTCCCGAGTTGATGCGCATTTTGGTCGACGAGTACTTCTACGATTGGGACAAGGCGTGGGGTATGGTCACGCGCATCGTATCCTACACCAACCACACCGTCCTTCCCGAGGCGCTTGAAACGTGGAACGAGGACTTGTTCCGCCTCAAGCTGCCCCGCATTCACAGCATCATCCACGAGATCAACGAGCGTTTCTGCAAAGCCGCATGGAACGCCTTCCCCGGCAACTGGGATCGCATCTCGGGCATGAGCATTCTCGGCTACGGTCAGGTGCGTATGGCCAATCTTTCCATCATCGGCTCGCACTGCATCAACGGTGTATCCAAGCTGCACTCGCAGATCCTGAAGGACTCCACCTTCAAGGATTTCTACCGCATGTACCCCGAGCGCTTCACCAACGTGACCAACGGTATCGCTCACCGTCGTTGGCTGTGCTATTCCAACCCTGCCCTTGCGGGCCTGATCGAGGATTGCATCGGTGACGGTTATCGCAAATCCCCCGAACAGCTTTCCGAGCTTTCCAAATTTGCCGATAACGCCGAGGTGCTCGAACGCTTGCGCGGTATCAAGCACGAAAACAAGGTCAACTTCTCCAATCTGCTTTATCGCAAGACGGGACAACTCATCGATACGCACTCGGTCTACGACGTGCACATCAAGAGATTGCACGAATACAAGCGCCAGTTGCTCAACGCGCTGAACATCATCGGTCTGTATCTGCAACTGCGTGAAAATCCCGACATGGAAATGCAGCCCCAGACCTTCATCTTCGCTGCCAAGGCTGCTCCCGGCTACGCCATGGCAAAGGAAATCATTCGTCTGATCTGCTATATCAGCAAGGACATCGATCAGCATCCCCGCATCAAGGAAAAGCTCAACGTGGTATTCCTTGAGAACTACAACGTCAGCATGGCAGAGGCCCTCGTTCCCTCGGCCGAGATCAGCGAGCAGATCTCGCTGGCCGGCAAGGAAGCCAGCGGTACGGGCTGCATGAAGCTCATGATGAACGGTGCGCTGACCATCGGCACGCTGGACGGTGCCAACGTCGAGATGCAGGCCGCCACGGGTCCCGAAAACATGTATATCTTTGGTCTGAAGGCAGAGGAGGTTGACGCCATCTGGCTGCGCGGCTACCGCTCGACCGAATTTTACGCCAACAACGAATATCTGTCGCGTATCGTGACACAGCTCAACGTGGGCTTTGCCGGCGAGAGCTTTGCCAACCTTGCCTCGTATTTGCTGTCGGGTGAGCGCGGCATCGCCGACCCGTATCTGTGCCTTGCCGATTTCGAGTCCTATCGCCGCACGCACGCCGATATGATCCGTGATTACGGTGACAAACAAAAGTGGAACCGCATGTCGCTGTGCAACATTGCCGCATCGGGTCACTTTGCCGCCGACCGCAGCATCGAAGAATACGCGCAGCGTATCTGGAATCTCCAAAAGCTTTCCAAATAAGTCAGATCCATCAAAGGAGAACCAATGCTACCGACCTTTTACCGCGAATACGATCGGGACGCTTTGCCCCGCATACAAAAAACGGTCCTGGGAGAGGACGCATCCAATTTGGGTGCGTTCTCTTTTGGCACGCGTATTTGTATTCGCGTCCACACGCCGCGCACGCTGGGCGCGGCGGCCGTCGTGCTGCGACTGCAAAAGGACGGAGAGCCTGACACCGACCGTGCGCTGTCCTTCATCTCCACCGAAGGGGCAACTGACGTCTACGAGATCACGCTCGACACGTCCACCCTTTGCGGTGAGGACGGACACGGGCTGTTCTATTACGAATTTCTGTTTGTGCGCGGACTTGACACGCTGTTTACAAACAGCGTCAACAACGTCGATTTTACGCTTTGTGAGCACAGCGCATCGCGCTTCCGGCTGCTCGTTCACACGGCTGATTTTACGCCGCCCGCTTGGTTTGCCGGTGGGGTGATGTACCATATCTTCGTCGATCGTTTTTGCCGCGGTCAAGGGTACGCCCCCGTGCGGCATGGCGCGACGCTGGAGGAGGATTGGGACCACGGCATGGTACAGTACGGTGCCTATCCCGGTGCGCCCGTGGCCAACGACCGCTTTTTCGGCGGCAACCTCTGGGGCGTGGTCGAAAAGCTGGATTATCTTGCGTCACTCGGCGTGAGCGTGCTTTATTTATCGCCCATTTTTGAGGCGGCCTCCAACCACAAATACGACACGGGAAATTATGAAAAGGTCGACGACGCCTTTGGCGGCGAGGCCGCGCTTGAGCTGCTGCTGCGCGAAACCAAAAAACGCGGTATGCGCGTGATTTTGGACGGCGTGTTCAACCACACGGGCGACGACAGCCGCTATTTCAACCGCTACGGTCGCTACGACACGATCGGTGCGTATCAGTCACCGACGTCGCCGTATTTCGACTGGTATGATTTCAAACGATATCCCGACGAATACGTCTGCTGGTGGGACATCAAGATCCTGCCCCGTCTGAACAGCTCGCTACCGCCTGTTTTGCAATATCTGGCGGGGGCGGACGGCATTGCCGCCCACCGCGTCAGGGAGGGTGTGGCAGGCTGGCGTCTGGACGTGGCCGACGAGCTGTCGGACGAGTTTTTGCACACGCTGCGCGCAAGTCTGCACGCCGTCTCGGACGAGCAACCGCTCATTGTCGGTGAGGTTTGGGAAAACGCTGCTGACAAGCTGGCCTACGGCAAACGCCGTCACTATTTTGAGGGCAAGCAGTTGGACAGCGTCATGAATTATCCTATGAGAAATGCGCTCATCTCCTTCGTGCGCGACGGCGATGCCGCGCTGCTCTATCACACGCTGACCGAGCTGTATAGCTCGTACCCTCGCGCCGTGTGCAACGCGCTAATGAATTTTCTCGGCACGCACGACACCGAGCGCATTCTGACCGTGCTGGGCGACCCCTCGGTGGGCGACGACCGCACCAACGACGAGCTGTCCGTTGCACGTCTGAACGATGAGCAACGCGCACGCGCCACGGCACGGCTGCATGCCGCACTGAATTTGCTGTTTACCGTCTTTGGCGTGCCCTCGCTGTTTTACGGCGACGAGGCGGGCATGGAGGGGCATCACGATCCCTTCTGCCGCATGCCCTTCCCTTGGGGGCGCGAGGACGAAAGCCTTGTGCGCCGCGTCAAGTTCCTCGGCCAGTTGCGCCGCAAGCATTCTTGCTTCGGGCAGGGCGAATTCCGCATTGTACATCACAACGCGCACACCATCGCATACGAGCGACGCGACGGTAACAGTGCGTTCCTCGTTGCCGCCAATATGAGTGACCGCGCATGGAGCTGCCGCCTGAATTGCACCTATCTGGCACTCTCGCCCGACGCACCGCCGACCAAGCAGGCCGGCAGCGTGTGCGTGAGCGCGGGAGAGGTCGTTATTTTGCAGGAGGTGAGAGCATGACCTACCAACACGCGCTCGCCTATCTTGCCGAGCACCATGCTCCGACCGGCATGATACCGATCGATCGGTTGCCGCCACTTGACGGCAATACCGTGGCCCCTTTGGTCGTCTGCTTTTCACACGACAAGCAAGGCAGCACCGCTGCGTTGCTGCTCCGTCAGGCACTGCTTGAGGAGGGCGTCGGCACGCTGCACGTCATCGACGCGGACGAGCTGGAGCTGCGTGAGCGTTACGTGCTTGACGGCAAATCCATATCGCCCACCGTACTCTGCCCCATCGCGCAAGAGATACGCGATGCCGAGATCAAAGCGCGACGCGCGCTGAATGCCCAGGGACAAGCTGACACTTCGTCCGTCTTTTCTCTGTCCCACCGCGCGCTTGCCGTTCTGGTACGCTGTATGCGCGCCGAGGGAACCCGCGTTCTGTTACTTGAGGGTGAGCGGACGGCGCTCTACCTGCGCACGCTGTGTGAGCTGATGCGAACCGTCGTTGCCATCACGGTGGTATCCGCCACCGACGAGGGGGGAAAAGCTGCCCTTGAGTGCATACAGCCCGTCACGCGCGAGGTCATCAGCCACCCGGCCGGTGCCGCACTGTTCCGCACGCTCTCGGACGCTTGCGTCAAAACAGGCAGCCGACTTGGCATCATCGCCCGCTCGGCGCACAGCCGCGGTGCCGTTACGTTGGGCTCTCAATCAATCAGCTATGCTACGCTGACCGACTGCCGCCTTCGTTCGGGCAGCACGCTTGCCGCCGACGCTGCCGTGCTTGCCGCCGAAGCCGCTTTTGCGCTGCGCCGCGCCGGGCTTGCCGTATCAAGTGACGCCATCCGTCAAGGCTTTTCGAAAACGCCGCTGTCCGGGTGCACCACGCCCGTTGCCATTCATCCGCCCGTTGTGACCGAGCAGGTCACGGGCGAGCTTGAGCTTGCTGCTGCCATGCGCGATCTGGAACTGTTCACCGCCTCGCTGCCGCGTCCGCGGCGCGTTGTGCTTGAGCAGATACTGCATGCGCCGTTCACACCTTATGCGGATTTTGCCGACGCCGTGTGCGAGTGCATGACCGACAGCGAGGGGGAGTTCGGCAGCACCGTGTGCATCGGCTCGGCTGAATTTTTGCACCGTGTCACGCACGCAGGCAAAAAAAAGTAATTTTTTTGAAATTTTTTCGATTTTTTTACAAAATCCCCTTTTCAGAAACAAATTTTTATTATATAATAAAATCAGAAAATCCTTGACTTATCGAAATCAAGAAAGGAATGGTGAACATATGCCCAGATATACCATTACCATTGCAGACGTTGATCTTTACATCAATACCGAGGAGAGCCCTAAAATGGTGGAAACGCTGGTATCCACCGTGGATCGCCGCATGCGCGACATTGCCGTCATGAGCCCTCGCCTGTCCAAGAGCGAGAGTGCCATTCTTTGCGCCATCGACTATTGCGCAGATAAACTGAAGAGCGATACTCAGGCAAAAGAAATGAAAAAGGAGATCGATGCGCTGTCGGCCGAGCTTGAGGCGCTCAAGCAGGCACACGCCGCGCTCATCGCCGAGGCCGAGGAGGTCCGCCGCGAGAACCGCGTGATGAACGATCTGATCTCGAAAAATCTTTCCATGGCCGCCTCAATGCAAGCCCCCGCCGCCCCCACCACGGGCGAGCAGCTCGCCATTGAAACGCCCGCCGAGGTCATTCCCGCCACCGAGGTCATGTTTGAGGGTGAGGAGGCTGCGCCCGCGCCCAAAAAGGCGCGTCGCCCGAGAAACAACAAGGCCAACGACAAAATGGGTGACATGTTCGACATGCTGACCTTCAAGGACGTTTGATCGACCGTATGAAGCAAAACCAGAAATCTCGCGGCGCATTGCCCGAGCTGCTCTGCCCCGCCGGCTCCCCCCTCGCCCTTGATGCGGCAATTGAGGGTGGAGCCGACGCTGTTTATCTGGGCGGTCTTGGTTTCAACGCCCGCATGAATGCATCTAATTTTTCCGCCGACGATCTGGTCTCGGGCATTCGTCGTGCCCATGCGCACGGCGTCAAGGTCTACCTGACGCTCAACACGCTCGTCTACGATCGCGAATTGCCCGATTATCTGCGCGCTGCCGCCTTTGCACAAAACGCGGGCGCAGACGCGCTCATCGTTGCCGACCTCGGTGGCGCCGCCGCCATTCATCGGCATCTGCCCGAGCTCGCGCTGCATGCTTCAACGCAGGCTTGTGCACACGGTGCGGACGCTGGGCTGCTGCTGGAGCAGTTGGGCTTTAGCCGCATGGTCGTGGCGCGTGAGCTGTCATTGCAGAATTTGCGGACGGCGGTAGAGCGCTCGCCCATCGAGATCGAGGCGTTCATCCACGGCGCGCTGTGCGTGTGCCATTCGGGACAATGTCTGTTTTCCTCGTTGGTCGGCGGACGCAGCGGCAACCGCGGCGAGTGCGCTCAACCCTGCCGCCTGCCCTTCCGTACCGACAAGGGACGCTCGGACTATCCCCTCTCGCTCAAGGATTTGTCGCTTGCCCGTCACGTGCCTGCGCTGATCGATGCCGGTCTTTCCTCGCTTAAGATCGAGGGTCGTATGCGCTCACCCGAATACGTGCTGACCGTTGCCCGCATCTGGCGCACGCTGCTGGACGAAAGCCGCGCTGCGGACGAAGACGAGTTGTGCCGTCTTGGCGAGGCGTTCTCGCGCGACGGCTTTACCGACGGCTATTTCACCTCACGCATCGGACACCATATGCTGGGTGTTCGCTCCGAGCAGGACAAGCAAGCGGCTCGCTCGCTTGAGCCCTTCAAGGGTCTGACGCGCCGTATTTCCGTGACCATGCAAGCTACCGTGCGAGCCGACAAGCCCGTCGCTCTGTCCATATCCGACGGAACACGCAACGTTACCGTCACGGGAGATATTCCGCAGGCGGCCATCAACGCGCCGCTTGATACGGCAACTGTGCGCAGGCAACTGACCAAACTGGGAAACACGCCCTACGAGGTCAGCGACTGTCAGGTCACACTTGACGAGGGGCTGATGCTGCCCATTTCGTCGCTCAACGCGCTGCGTCGCGCCGCAGTAGACGCACTGACCGTCGCAGACGTGCCAAGCGCGGCAACTGCCGAGCCGACCTATCTGCCCGTACAGCCGCAAGGCGATCGCGCACCTTGCACCGAACGCTCGGCACACATGACGAGCGCCGCTCAACTGACCGACCCCGCCATCACCTTTTTTGATATTTGTTATCTGCCGCCCCACGCCCTGCTCGCTCTGACCGACGAGCAGCTCTCGCGCGTGAGCGAGAAGACCGAGCTCGCTGTGGCGCTGCCGCCCGTGGTCATGGATCACGAGCGCGAGGCGCTCAAGCATGAGCTGACACGGCTTGTCGATCGCGGCGTCAAGCGTGCCCTGCTCGCCAACTGGGGACATCTGCCGCTCGTGCGCGAGGTGGGTCTTATCCCCGACGGCGATGCGCGGCTCAACGTGACCAACACCGAAACGGTGACGCTTTGCGAGCGTCTTGGCATTGGCCGATCCATTCTGTCGCCCGAGCTGACGCTGCCGCAGATCCGTGATATCGGCGGTGACGTGCGCACCGTGGTGTACGGTCGCATTCCGCTCATGCTGCTTGAAAAGTGCGTGATCCGCGAGGTCGCGGATTGCAAGACGTGCGACCGTGGCGCGGCCGAGCTGGTCGACCGTCGCGGCGTGCACTTCCCCGTCCGACGTCTGGGCGATCACCGCAATATCGTCTACAACAGCCTGCCCACCTATATGGCCGACGAGCAGGACAAGCTGGAGAGATACCGCGCAGGCGGCTATCATTTCATCTTTTCCACCGAAGCACCGCGTGAGGTGGACGAGGTCGTCCGCGTGTACCTGGGCGGCTTGCCCGCCAAGGGGCAGGTAAGAAGAATAGGAAAGTAACAATCACAAAAGGAAAAGCCGCCCGCGCGGCTTTTCTTTTTTGCTTAAATTTTTTCCACAACTGTATAAACGCCCTCGTATTGGCAAAAATAGAGGTACAGACCTCAAATGAAAAAAGGAGCAAAAAATCATGTGGGAAAAGTTTAAAGAAAGCAAATTCGCAAGCAAGTTCAAGGGCGCGGGCGCATCGCGTGCCGCATACGTTACGGTCATCACGTTGTTACTCGCGCTGGCCGTGCTCATCACGGCGACCGCCATTTCTAACCGTGTCAAGAAAAACAAGGACGCGCAAAACAATCCTGATCAGAGCCAGCAGGGCGAGCAGCAGGACGGAACGGGCGAACAGACCCCCGACGACAGTCAGGGCGGCAACAACCAGACGCCCGAGGATCCTGCAAACAAACCCGAGGACAATCCTTCGAGCGAGCAGCAGATGGCCAGTGTCCCCGAGCTTTCGCTGCCCGTCAGCGGCAGCGTGACCAAGGGGCACGACACCTCCATTCAGGTATTCTCGGCAACCATGGGCGACTACCGCATCCACTTGGGCGTTGACATGGCGACCGTCGAGGATGCCCCCGTCATGGCGGCGGCCGACGGTGTCGTGTCGCAGATCTGGGACGACCCGATGATGGGCAAGTGCCTGGCCATCTCGCACAGCGGCGATTGCTACACCATCTACAAAAACCTTGACGTTACGCTGCCCGACGATATCGCCGTAGGCGCGAGCGTCACGGCGGGACAGCAGATCGGCACGGTGGGTGAAACGGCAACGCTGGAGCTGGCCGAAGAGCCGCATTTGCACATGGAAATGACCGTCGGCGGACTTGCCGTTGACCCGATGGAATATTTCAGCGCGCAGGCGCTCGCCGCCATCGGCACGGACAGCTCGCATGAGGCGGGAGAGGCGGAAACCGAATAAAGCCAAAAGTAACCGCACCCCCCCCCCCGGGC
>JAZQMI010000063.1:0-33401 GCA_045543375.1 Eubacteriales bacterium
TAACTTCGACCACGTGCCGAAGCTTACCCGCGATATGTTCCGCGAGGACGCCGCTTACGTGCACATTTGCTACAACAATACCATCTACGGCACCAAGTACCCCGAAATCCCCGACACGGGTGATATTCCGCTGGTTGCCGATATGTCCTCCTGCATCCTGTCCGAGCCGGTTGACGTCAGCCGCTTCGGTGTGATCTACGCAGGCGCACAGAAGAACATGGCACCCGCAGGTCTGACGATCGTGATCGTTCGTGAGGACCTGCTCGATTACGCAAAGCCCGACATGCCCACCATGCTGGAGTGGAAGACCATGGCAGAAAACGGCTCGATGTACAACACGCCCCCCTGCTACACCATCTACATGGCAAAGCTCGTCTACGAGTGGATCCTCTCTCTGGGCGGTCTGGACGTCATGAAGCAGATGAACGAAAAGAAGGCAAAGCTGCTCTACGATTACCTTGACAGCCAGAATTATTACTTTGCTCCCGTCAAGGCCGACAGCCGTTCCATGATGAACGTTACCTTCGTGACGGGCGATTCCGATCTGGACAAGAAGTTTGCCAGCGAAGCCGCCAAGGCAGGTATGAAGAACCTCAAGGGTCACCGCTCGGTCGGCGGTATGCGCGCTTCCATCTACAACGCGATGCCCTACGAGGGCGTCGAGGCACTCGTTGCCTTCATGAAGAAGTTTGCCGCTGAAAATCCCAAGGCATAAAGCTATCATTAAATTTAGGAGATTACCGTCATGTACAATATTCAAATGCTCAATAAGATCGCCAAGGTTGGTACCGACAACCTCGATCCCGCCAAATATACGCTCGGCACCGAGATGGACAATCCCGACGCCATCCTCGTCCGCTCGGCCGTCATGCACGACATGGAGCTGGGCTCCAATCTCAAGGCCATCGCCCGTGCCGGCGCAGGTGTCAACAACATTCCCGTTGACGCATGCACCGAAAAGGGCATCGTTGTGTTCAATACGCCCGGCGCCAACGCCAACGGCGTCAAGGAGTTGACGCTGTGCGCGCTGTTCCTCGCTGCCCGTAACGTAGTCGGCGGTATCGACTGGGCTAAGACCTTGACGGGCGACGACGTTGCCAAGCAGGTCGAGAAGGGCAAGAGCGCCTTCGGCGGCACCGAGCTCAAGGGCAAGACGCTGGGCGTCATTGGCCTTGGTGCCATCGGCGGTATGGTCGCCAACGTCGCCGTTCACCTTGGCATGAAGGTCATCGGCTGCGACCCCTTCCTGTCGGTCGAGGGCGCGTGGAACCTCAACCACCACGTCGTCAAGGCTGCAACCTTTGACGAGAACTTCGAAAAGGCCGATTATATCACGCTGCACGTGCCCGCCACCAAGGACACCAAGGGCATGATCTGCGCCGATACCATCGCCATGATGAAGGACGGCGTCAGACTTATCAACCTCTCGCGTGCCGATCTGGTCAACGCTGCCGTCGTGGCCGAGGCTATGAAGTCGGGCAAGATGAAGGCTTACGTTACCGACTTCCCGACGGCCGAGGTGCTCCAGATCCCCGGTGTCGTTGCCATTCCTCACCTGGGCGCATCGACCGAGGAGTCCGAGGACAACTGTGCCGTCATGGCCGCGCTGGAGCTTGACGATTACCTGACCAACGGTAACATCAAAAACAGCGTCAACTTCCCGCCCGCATCCATGCCCAGAAGCGGTGATTGCCGTATCTGCCTGTTCAACGCCAACGTGCCCGAGATCCTGACGACCGTCACCAAGATCGTCGGCGAGGGCGGACGCAACATCGAGAACATGATGAACAAGTCCAAGGGTAACGTCGCTTACACCATCATGGACGTCAGCGGCGATATCGACGACGCCACCGTCGCCCAGCTCGAGGCCATCGAGGGCGTCTTTGGTGTTCGTGTCATTAAATAAGTAAAAATAAGATTTGTAGGGGGAGCCTTTTTGAAAGGCTCTCTCTTTTCGTCAACCACCGGTTGACCGATTGGCACTTGACACACCGCAAACGATATGGTAAAATATGCACGTGTCGCATACGCGTGACTGCAGGCGCGCGGCCGTGCGGCGCAACAAATTTTGATGAAAGGAGGCGAGGATATGTTGAATAAGAAGCGTTCTCTTTCTACCGTATTGCTCGCCGAACTTAAGCTTACGGCAAAATAAGCGAGCAATAGTAGGGGTGCGTCCCTTGCGGGCGCATCCCTGCCATATGGAATTTCCGTGTGCGGTAGACCCTATTTTACTGCTATGAGCATGGAGGTTTATGTGGAAATTCCGATCGGACAAAACATCCGCCGTCTGCGAGGCGGGTGCGGTATGACGCAAAGAGAGCTTGCTCATCATTTGCGTGTCAGCACCCAAGCGGTGTCCAAGTGGGAAAACGATCGTGCGTTTCCCGACCTTGTGCTGCTGCCCGATATCGCCAAAATCTTCGGCGTCACGCTGGACGAGCTGTTCGGCTGCGCTGCTGACGGTCAGGATGTTTCCTAAAACAGAAAAGGCTGTTGCGTTTGTAATAGTCTTTTGCTATGTATGGATCAATTTTCAAATCAGTCATCCACGGTCGGAATTCTCTGAATATCCTTATCGGTAAAGATATCAAGCTCGTCGAACGAGGGCGAGGAGAACTCGGAGATGACCGACTCGGTATCGGTCGAGAACCAGTGGCGCGTGTTGGGCGCGATGGTGTACTGCTGACCGGGCTCGAGTACGATCTCGTGGAAGACGGTGTAGCAGGTGTCCTCCTTGACGGGGTGGCAGTGGTAGTTGGGGGTAGGCTCACCCTCGACGTACAGATACACCTTACCGTAGCGGCAGCGGAAGGTCTCCTGCTTGCCGACGTAGTTCTTCTCGGGCAGCGGAGCGTGGATGTGCTCGGGGCAGGTCATGCCGGGCAGCAGCACCATCTCCTTGGCGCAGTAGCGGTCGGTGTTGATGTAGGTGACCAGCAAAAGGCCGGTGTGATAAACGTCGTTCAGACCGAAGTCGGCAACCTCAATGTTTGCCTTTTCCTCATCGTTGAGCGTGATGTTTGCCTTTTCGTAAACGGCGATGGCTTTTTGTCTTGCGATCTCAATATCTGCTTTTTTCATGTTCGTATCTTCCTTTCACATGATGTTTGACTGCCTTGCGGCGGTGACACGTCTATTATACAACGCGCGGGCGCATTTGTAAATACCTTTTTGAAAATTCTGCCGCGCAGAAACGTCGCGCGGTCAAAAAAATGCGAAAAACCTCTTGCAAAAGGACAAAAGGTGTGGTATAATCATAGGCGAAATCGAATATCCGTGATCCGGTCTTATCAAGAGTGGTGGAGGGACAGGCCCTGTGAAGCCCGGCAACCCGTGCTCCGAATGCGAGCGCGAAGGTGCTAATTCCCGAGAGATGAGAAACGTATGTCGCTTTGCTCTGAACCTCGGTGACGAGGTTTTTTCTATGTCAAGACGGGCAAGCGGACGAAAAAGAAAGGAATTTCCATATGAACGAAAAAATGTTATTTACCAGCGAATCGGTGACCGAGGGACATCCCGACAAAATCTGCGACAAGATCTCGGACGCCATCCTTGACGCGCTGCTTGAGCAGGACCCCATGTCGCGCGTGGCGTGTGAAACCGCCTGCACGACGGGACTTGTGATGGTCATGGGTGAGATCACCACGTCGGCTTATGTCGACATTCCCACCATCGTGCGCGAAACGGTGCGCGAGATCGGCTACACCAGAGCCAAGTTCGGCTTTGACTGCGATAGCTGTGCCGTCATCAACTCCATTCACGCCCAATCGCCCGACATTGCCATGGGCGTTGATAAGTCGCTTGAGGCAAAGAGCGGTGAGGCCGACGAGTTCGATATTGGCGCGGGCGACCAAGGTCTGATGTTCGGCTATGCTTGCGGCGAACCGCCCGAGCTGATGCCGTTGCCCATTTCGCTGGCGCACGAGCTGGCCAAAAAGCTGACGGCGGTGCGCAAGAGCGGCCTGCTCGACTATCTGCGTCCCGACGGCAAGTCGCAGGTGACGGTCGAATACGTGGACGGCAAGCCCGTGCGCGTGGACACCGTGGTCATTTCCACCCAGCACAGCGACGCGATTTCGACCGAGCAACTGCGCGAGGATATTATGAAGTGCGTCATTCGTCCCGTCGTACCTGCGGCGCTGATGGACGAGAACACCAAGTTTTATATCAACCCCACGGGTCGTTTCGTCATCGGCGGTCCTGCGGGCGACTCGGGTCTTACGGGTCGTAAGATCATCGTTGATACCTACGGCGGCTATTCGCGCCACGGCGGCGGAGCTTTTTCGGGTAAGGACCCGACCAAGGTCGACCGCTCGGCCTGCTATGCTGCCCGTTATCTGGCCAAGAACATCGTCAAGGCGGGACTTGCCTCCAAGTGTGAGGTTCAGGTCGCTTACGCCATCGGCGTGGCACGCCCCGTGTCGGTCATGATCGACACGTTCGGTACCGCCCGCGTGGATGAAGCAAAGATCACCGAGGCGGCACTCCGCCACGTTGATCTGCGTCCTGCTGCCATCATTGAAAAATTCGGTCTGCGCCGTCCCATCTATTGCAAGGTTGCGGCGTACGGTCATATGGGTCGTGAGGACGTCGGTGCGCCTTGGGAGGCCACCGATCTGGCCGACACGCTTCGTGCCGAGCTGCTCTGATCGAGCATCCGAGTGCTCTCTGGTTGAGCACTCATACAGTTCCGCTACGTACCTCTTTGCCGCCCGTCGTATATACTGGCGGTGGGAGGTGCGTAATGGGACTGTTTTTTGAACTTTTACTTGCCGCATTGGCGGTGTTCGGGCTGTGGTGCGCCTTGCGTCTGGCGATTGAGGCGTGGTGCTCCTCGCCGTGTATCACCGTGGCCATCCGGATATCGGATGAGCAGACGGCTGCTTGCCTTGGCGCGCTGCTCAAGGAAGCAAAGACGGGTCTGTCCTGCCGGCGGGGCAGCAGCATTGCCGTGCTGTATGACAGAAGCTTGCTTGATGGGGAGGGGATTCCCGCCGCGGTGCTTTGCGTATGCCGCAGGCACGGAGCCGTGTGCTATGTCGTGGACGGCACGGCATCGAACGAAACAACGTAAAAAGAAAGGAGTGACAAGGGAATGGACGAACAAGCAAGAACGCTTGAGAACGGCTCGGTGCAGCAGCTTTCGGGCAGCATTGAGCACGTCATCTATGCCAACGAGGAAAACGGCTACGCCGTGTGCGACCTCGGAACGACAGACAACGACCTTGTCACCATTCAGGGTATTTTGCCTTATATTGCCGAGGGGGACGGTGTCACCGTCTACGGCAAGTGGGTGCACAATCCCAAGTACGGGCGGCAGTTTGCGGTGGAGAGATACGAGCGCCAACTGCCCGCCGACGTTAATTCCATTCTGCGCTATCTTGCCTCGCGCGCCATCAAGGGCATCGGTCCGCGCACGGCGCAAAAAATCGTGGAGGAGTTTGGCGTCGATACCTTTGACGTCATTGAAAACCACCCTGACTGGCTTGCCCAGATCCCCGGCATCTCGCGCAAAAAGGCCGAGGAGATCGCCGAGGATTTCCGACAGAAATCGGGCATCCGCTCGGCCATGATGTTTTTCCGCGACTATTTCGGCGCGGCACTGACCATGCGCATTTACAACCGCTTTGGCTCGTCCGCCGTGGACAGAGCCAAGCAGAACCCCTACGTGCTGTGCGACGAGATCGAGGGTATCGGCTTTGAAAAGGCCGATGCCATGGCAACACAGCTCGGTATGGCGTCCGACAACCCCTCGCGACTGTTCAGCGGCATCGCTTACGTGCTGCGTGCCAACGCCCAGCAAAACGGGCACGTTTGTCTGCCCGAGGATAAGCTGCTCGCGGCGGCTGCGCAAATGCTGGGCGGCACGCAGCAGCAGCTTAGCGAGGCATTGGCGGATCTTGTTGCCACGGGACGCATCAAAAAAAGCACGTGGGGTGATACCACTTACCTCTACGAGCGTCACGCTTATGAGAGTGAGCAGTATATCGCGACCAAGCTTGGTATGTTGGACAAGCTGTGCGTGCGGGTTGACGTGTCCGACATTCACGCCTTCATCGACCGTGAGGAGCGCAACCACGGCATCGCCTACGCGACGCTGCAGCGGCAGGCGATCTTCGACGCACTCGGCAACGGCGTGCTGCTGCTGACGGGTGGTCCCGGTACGGGTAAAACGACCGTTGTGCGCGCATTGCTGCATATTTTTGAAAGCATGGACTTCAAGGTCGCTCTGACCGCCCCTACGGGACGCGCCGCCAAGCGACTGTCCGAGTCCACTTCGCACGAGGCCAAAACCATTCACCGCCTACTCGAGATGGAGTACGGCGACACCGAGAGCGAGCGCGGCGCGCATTTTCGTCGCGACGAGGACAACGTGCTTGAGGAAAACGTCATTATCATCGACGAGGCCTCCATGGTGGGCAACGGGCTGATGTGCTCGCTGCTCAAGGCGGTCAAGCCGGGCGCGCGCGTTATCATCATTGGCGATGCCGACCAGTTGCCAAGCGTCGAGGCTGGCAACGTGCTGCGCGATCTGATCGAAAGCGGGGCATTTTCGACGGTATGCCTGACTGAAATTTTCCGTCAGGCGCAAGAGAGCTTGATCGTGACCAACGCGCACGCCATCAATCGAGGCGAGATGCCGCGTCTTGACGTCAAGGACAACGACTTTTTCTATCTTAAGCGAGAGAGCGAACGCGATATCGTATTCACGGTCGCCGATCTTTGTAAAAACCGACTGCCGAAAACGTACGGAGAGCTGGCGCGCGGCGGCATTCAGGTCATTACGCCCTCGCGCCGAGGAGAGGGCGGCACCGAGCATTTGAATATGGTGCTGCAAGAGGTGCTCAACCCATCGGAGCAGGGTAAACGGGAATACAAATTCCGCGACAGAACGTATCGCGAGGGTGACCGCGTCATGCAGATCAAAAACAACTACGAGCTCGCATGGGAAAAGCCCGACGGCTCGACAGGACTTGGCGTGTTCAACGGCGATATCGGCGAGATCGAGGCCATCAACTATGCCACCGACTGCATGGAGATCCGTTTTGACGACCGCCACGTGGTCTACGATTTCTCCATTCTGGAGGAGCTGGAGCATGCCTGGGCGGTGACGGTGCACAAGAGCCAGGGAAGTGAATATCCCATCGTCATCATTCCGTTGTACAACGCGCCCTATATGCTGCTCAACCGCCATCTGTTTTATACGGCGGTCACGCGTGCACAAAGCATGGTCATTCTGGTCGGACGCGCCGAGGTCGCCGAGATCATGGTGCAAAATCACCGACAGTCCATGCGCTATACGGGGCTTGCGCACAGGCTGCGAGGGAACGTCAGATGAAGCGTATCATCGCATGGCTGACGGCACTGCTGTTTCCGCCCATCTGCCGCCATTGCGGCAAACGGCAAAGTATTTTCGCGCCGCGCCTGCCGCAACCGTTATGCCCCGATTGCCTTGGCGCGTGGGCAAAGCGCATGCAAAAGAGCTGTCCCGATTGTGGGCAGGTCTACTCCCGCTGTCCCTGTATGCCGCAAGCGCTGCACGAGGCCGGCTGCACCGATCTGGTCAAGCTGGCGGAATACCGCGTGGGAGCGGAGGGCGTCGGCGAGCGAATGCTGCTTCGCTGTAAGGACATGTGCGATCGTGCACTGTTCGACTTTCTGGCGTCCGATCTGACGCTGCCCACCTTTCGCGCGCTGCAATCACTCGGCGTTCCTGCCGAGCAGACGGTCGTGACTTTCGTGCCTCGCCGCGCGAGCGCCGTGCGCCGCATCGGACACGACCAAGCCAAGGAGCTGGCACGCGCGCTGGCTCAAAAACTATCGTTGTCGCACATGCGCTTGATCTGCCGCAAAGGTCATGCCGCCGAGCAAAAGCAGCTTGACGCAAAGGAGCGTATGCAAAGCGTTGCACACAGCTTCGCTTTGCGGAAGCGCGCGGACGTGCAGGGGAAAACGGTCGTGCTTGTGGACGACATCTGCACCACGGGCGCGTCGCTCGCGCGCTGCACCGCGCTGCTGCGAGAAGGCGGCGCGACCCGCGTGATCGCCGTGTGCGTTGCGTGGTCACCTCCCAAAGGGAAAAGGAGCGAGGGCGTATGAGCCTCGCTCCTTTTTTGCTTTTTTATCCGATACCTCTTGATTTTTGCAGATGGATAAGCTATAATATTATTATATATCTAAATACAATGGAAAACTATGTCGATTTTTGGGGAAGGAGGGCGTAAAATGAGTAAAAACAAGGGCATCGCACGCGTGAGTGAGCCCATCAAGAAATGGGTGTCGAGCCTGAATTTGCGCCGCAACGTTGGAATTGATCTTGGCACGGTAAACGTGCTGGTGTACGTGGAGGGGCAGGGCGTCGTGCTGCGCGAGCCCAGCGTGGTCGCGCTGGACAAGACCACCGACCAGATTGTGGCGGTCGGTAGCGGCGCGCAGGCGCTCATCGGACGTGCCCCCGCCAATATTGAAACCATCCGTCCCTTGCGCGAGGGCGTCATCAGTCAGTATGACGTGACGCTCAAAATGCTGCAATACTGTATTCGCACCGCTTGCGGAAATCTCGTGCTTCCGCCGCGCGTCATGGTGTGCGTTCCCTCGGGCGTGACCGAGGTGGAGGAGCGCGCCGTGGTCGATGCGGCCAAGGAAGCGGGCGCGGGTAAGGTGTATCTGATGGAGGAGCCCGTCGCGGCCGCGCTTGGCGCAGGCGTGGACATCAATGCTCCCATCGGACGCATGATCGTTGATATCGGCGGCGGCACGACGGACATCGCCGTCATCTCGCTTGGCGGCGTGGTCGTGTCCGAGTCGATCCGCGTGGCCGGGGACAAGCTGGACGAGGCCATCATGCGCTACGTGCGCCGTCAGCACGGCGTGCTCATTGGCGTCCAGACTGCCGAGCTCATCAAGCAGCGCATCGGCGCGCTGTACACGCACAAGCAGGTCAGAAGCGTTGAGGTGCGCGGACGCAGTGCCCAGACGGGTCTGCCCCAGGTCATCACGCTGTCCTCCAAGGAAATGCTTGAGGCCATGGCCGAGCCCGTCAGCGCCATTCTGGATGCCATTTGCTCGGTCATCGAGCGCACGCCCCCCGAACTGCTGGGCGACATTTTGAAGCACGGCATCATTATGACGGGCGGCGGTAGTCTGGTACACGGCTTTGACCGCCTCATTCACAAGGTCACGGGCGTGCCCGTTCGCGTGGCGGACGACCCCATCACCTGCGTTTCGCGCGGCACGGGACTTGCGCTGCGCAACTACAAAGAGCTGCCCGAGGGCAGCATCAATCTGGCGCGCGCAAGACGCGACCGACTGTAATCTTTACTTCGAAAGGAACATACCATGAGCGAGCATATCATCAGCGGCTTTGAACCCGCTTGCATTTTCACCTATTTTGAACAGATCAGCCGGATCCCCCGCGGCTCGGGCAACGAGGCGGGCGTGGCGGACTATCTTGTCCGCTTTGCTCAAAAGCATTCGCTTGATTGCGTGCGCGATGCGAACGACAACGTGCTCATTCGCAAGGCGGCTACGGCGGGACGCGAGAACGACGCACCGCTCTTGTTTCAGGGACATACCGACATGGTGTGCGAGAAAAACAGCGACGTGGCGCACGACTTCGAGCGTGATCCCATTCGTCTGATACAAAACGGTAACGAACTGACAGCCGACGGCACCACGCTGGGCGCAGACAACGGTATCGCCGTTGCCATGATGCTTGCCATGCTGGACGGCACACTGACCGATCACCCCGCGCTGGAGTGCCTATTCACCACCGAGGAGGAAACGGGCATGGGCGGCGCGATCGCCTTTGACTATTCACACCTCAAGGCAAGACATATGGTCAACCTTGACAGTGAGGAGGAGCACGTCGTCACGGTCGGCTGTGCGGGCGGTATCCGCAGCGATCTGGTCATTCCCGTCACGTATGACGCGATCGGCACGCGAGAGCTTTGCCGCATCTCGCTGACGGGGCTTGGCGGCGGTCACAGCGGTGCCGACATTCATACGGGCAGACAGAGCGCGAACTTGTTGCTCGGTCGCCTGCTGGCGTCGCTTGACGACGTTCGTCTGGTTTGCATTGAGGGCGGCTCCAAGGACAATGCCATCACGCGCGAGGCGACGGCGGTCGTGGCCGTGCCCGACGTGACTGCGGCAAGCATGAAGCTGCTCGCACTTGGCGATGAGATCGCGGGTGAGCTGGTCAAAGAGGATGAGAATTGCCGCATCTCGTGTGAGCGGTTGACAGAGCAGGAAACGGCTGAGCTGCCTCAGGTGATGGACGCGACGACGACGGCACGCGTGCTCGGTATTCTGTGCAACGCGCCCTGCGGCGTGCTGGCCATGAGCCGCGAGGTCGAGGGCTTGGTCGAATATTCGCGCAATTTAGGTATCCTTCGTACAAACGACGGTGCCGTCCGCATGACGTTCACCTCGCGCGCCTCGCGTGAGAGCCGTCTGGATGCGACCATAACGGCGCTTGATGCGCTTGCCGCTATGGTGGGCGGTACGGTCAACCATCACAGCCGCTACCCCGGCTGGGAATACGCCGCAGAGAGCGCGGTTCGCGACGCTTATACCGAAGCATACCGTGCTGTGTGCGGTGGACAGATGCAAGTTCTTGCCATTCACGCAGGACTGGAATGCGGTTATATCAAAAAGCAGATCCCCGACATGGACATCATCTCGGTCGGTCCCAATATGAAAGATATCCACTCGCCCGACGAGGTGTTGTATCTTGACTCGGTCGAGCGCGTATGGCGCGTGCTCGTCGAGCTGACGGGACATTGGCACGCATAAAATCAGTGCAAAGAAAGTGACGGAACGATATGGAAAATAAGCAGAAAAACAGAAATAAACAGGGCAAGCCCTACGCCCCCGCCAAGGGCGGCAAGCGTGACGAACACCGTCCGCAGGGCGGTAGCCGTCCCTCGGGCAATATCAAATATGAGCACCGTGATGAGCGTCACGCTGTACCCGTGGGCGTCGGTGAGGACGAGGGCTGCGGTATCGTTATCGGCCGCAACGCTGTGCGTGAGCTGCTGCACAGTGACCGTACCATTGATAAGCTGCTCGTTCAGCGAGGTGAGCGCGAGGGCTCGATCGTCGTGCTGGTCGCGCTGGCGGTAGAAAAGAGAATTCCCGTGGTCGAGGTCGACCGCGCCAAGCTGGATGCTATTGCAGGCTTTGCGCCCCATCAGGGTGTCATCGCCATGGCGGCAGAAAAGGAATACGTTGAGGTCGAGGACATTCTCGCCATTGCCGAGAGCCGCGGCGAGCCGCCCCTCATTGCCATTGCCGACGGCATCACCGACCCGTATAACCTCGGTGCGCTCATTCGTTGCGCCGAGGGACTTGGTGCTCACGGGCTGATTCTGCCCAAGCGCCGCGCCGTTGGTCTGACACCGCTCGTGTCCAAGGCGAGTGCAGGTGCCATCGAGCATTTGCCCGTGGCCAAGGTGGCAAACCTTGCGCAGACGGTCGAAAAGCTGCAAAAGCTGGGCGTATGGGTGTACGCCGCCGAGGCAGGAGGTCAGTCGTATGACAAGACCAACCTCAAGGGCCCGTGCGCGCTGATTTTTGGCAGCGAGGGCGACGGTGTTTCGGCATTGCTCAAGCAAAAATGCGATGCTATTATTTCTATCCCCATGCGGGGGCAGGTCAATTCTCTGAACGTTTCGACGGCAGCAGCCATTCTGCTTGCCGAGGCGGCACGCCAGCACGCCGAGGCGCGCGAGGGTTGAGGTGACCGCGAGAGCGGAAAAGAGATAAGAAAGGAGATATCCCGACATGAATAAAAACGTGCAGGATTCCCCCGACGAGCTGCTGCGTAAGCTGCACGAGAGGTGGGCGGATCAGTCGTCGGACGATGACACTACGCCCGCAGACGTCTTCACTCCGCAGCAAGCCAAGACCGACGCGTCGGATGACGAGGATATTGCGGCGTTTGATTCTTATATGGCAGAGCTGCTTGGCGAACTGGTCCCTGCAAAGCAACCGACCGAAAATGCGAATACCGAGATTGCCGACGAGATTGGCTTTGCGGACGATTCGACCGAGGAGAATACTGTGGCAGATACGTTCGATCTCAATGGGGAGGAGCAAGAGCTTCCTACCTTCTACGAGCCCGACGAAGCCGAGCAACAGGCGGTCGGTGCGGACGATGAGGTAGATGAGGGCAGCGGGCTGCCCGATGCCGAGCGCACCTCTGCGCCCGACATGCAGATCGAACTGTCCAATGATGAGGACGACGTCGTATACGAGCATGAGAATGCCGTGTCCGTCGATGAGCCGATCGAGCCTGTGCCTGCTTTTGAGGTGATCGAGCAGTTATCGATCGCACAGCAAGCGGACGAGCCCGAGACGCATCATAAATCACCCGAAATAAAGCCGGATGAAGATGCCGATGATATCAAGCCCAATCTGATCGACGAGCTGCTTGAGGACGAGCCGTCCGAGGACGAGTTGACCGAGCAAGAACAGATCCAAGGGGTAGTTGAGGACGAGGCGTTTGATCACGGCACACCCGAAAATGAGCCGAATGGGGTCACCGCCGAGCCGACCGACGTGGTCTTTGATCGGGCTGCGGATGTCGCACAGCAAGATGTGCTGCAGGACGAGCCCACCGAGCAGGAGATGCCGCCCGTCGTTCTGTCCGAAGGCGATATTTTGCTCGATGAAGCAGAGGAAATTCCCGATACGCCCGAAGAACAAACGGAAACGGAGCCGGACACGGCAAATGTCGAGCAAAAGGCAATAGACGAGCCGTCGGCCACGCCCGTTCCCGTGGCATCGCCATTGGATGCCGCGCGGGATCAGCATGACGCACAAAAGAGCGAGGAGGCTCCTCAGGTGCGTCCCAAGCAGTCGCCGCTTGATGCCATGGCCGCCCGTGCCATGAGCAACGTGGAGGCACCGAGAGGCGTCGGCGCATTTGGCAACCGCCAGAACCGCGAAAAAGTACTCAGCGATGACGACGTCGAGCTGTTGCTCGATCTCGGCTACGAGGTCAATTTAATTCAAAAGGTAGGCTCGCAGCGCGTCGAGAGCGTGCGCTACCGCCGTCAGGACGACGAAAAGGCGCGCCGTCGATTGCGCCACGTCTATGGCTGCGCCGGCGAGGAATACAGCTCGCACACGCAGGATAAGCAGATCAAGGGCATCTACCGCAGACAAACCACGGCCTCCGTGGTACGTCTGGTGCTCGAAATTCTCATGGCACTGTTGTTGCTGCTGACCGATCTTCTGCCCACCATGGCAGATCGCCTGCCGCCCGCCGTGGCCGGCGTTCCCATGTCCAGTGCCTTTGGACTTTTTGGCATCGCGCTGCTGGTGCTTTCCGCTTTCGTGGCTTTGCCGCTGCTTGAGCGCGGTGCCAAGGCGCTCGTTCGTTTTTCGCCCATTCCGGCGTCCATGCCCGTCGTACTGTTGATTTTAACGCTGATCTACGACGTGATCTTGCTGTTTTACGGCGATTGCGGTATTCTGCTCAACTTCCCGACGGCACTGTCCTTCGTGATCCTTGCTGCTGCCGAGATCATGACGGTGCTGCGTGAGAGCATGACCTTTGAGGTGGTCAGTGCTCATTCGCGCAAAATCGTCATGCACCCCATCGCGCCCCGCAAGAAAAAGGTGGTGCGCGACGGTCATATTGTCAAGATCATCAACGACGATGCAGGAAAGCGCACGTGGCGTGTGCACCCGACCGATCAGGTTGCGCTCTATTTCCGTCGCAACCGTCAAGGGACACCCCGCTACCGCATGCTGTCATCGCTGTTGCTGATGACGGTGCTTGTCGCCTTCGTGGTCGGGCTTGTCACGCTCATCGTGACCGACTCGCCCCGTACGGCGCTGACGACCTTCCTTTTGACGGCACAGATCGCGCTTCCCGTGTCTGCTGCCGTGTCGTATGCTTACCCCATGCTGTTTGCCGCGCGCACGCTTGCCAAGGACGGCTGTGCCATCATCGGACACGGCGCGGTTGACGAATACGCGGGCGAGAAAACGCTGGTGTTTGACGACACAGAAATGTTCCGCTCCAAGAGCTCGACCGAGATCACCATCAAGGGCAGCGGCGACACCAAAAAGTATATCCGCTACGCCAAACGATTGTTCCGCACGTTGGGTGGTACGCTGCGCAGCATCTCGACCTCGGATCTTTCCGAGGAAGCATACGAGGAGCGCGTGGAAATTCTGAAAATATTGGAAAACGGCGTTGAGGCGCGCATTGACAATAAGGTCAATATCCTTCTCGGCAGTTCTGCCTTTATGGTGGAGCGCGGTATCCGCGTGCCGGGTGAGAGTGCCGAACTGCTGGTGCGTCGCAGCGTCGAGAGCAGTATCGTATATCTGGCCTTTGACGGCGTGCTGCGACTGGGATATGAGATCGATTACCGAATCTCGGGTCGCTTTGAGCAAATGGTCGCCGAGCTTGCCCGCATGGGAACGGACGTTGCCATCGAAACGTGCGACCCCAGCATCAACGATGATCTGTTGACGCGCAGCCGTAAGTCAGCCGAGGTGGGGATTGAGGTGACTAAGCCGATTCAGTTTGAGCGGCACGTCGAGTCGCTGCTGTGCGACAGCGGCGTGGTCGCTACGCGCTCGGCACGCGATATTTCCGCTGCCACGGCAGCCTGCGATCGCCTCTTGGAGAACGACGCACAGCTTTCGCTGTTCCACCGCATCGCCCCTTGGTTTGGCGGTGTGCTCATGCTGGGACTTTCGCTGTTTGGATTGCTCAGCCGCAGTATGACGGTCATTGCCGCTCTCATGCAGCTGGTCTGGTGTATTCCCGCGCTGATGCTGACGCGTAAAAATTTGATCAGAGAACAAATTTCGGAGAATGAAAATGCCAACAAACGATAACTCTCAGACGCTCAAAATGAGCAGCGGCCTGCTCAAATCCGTATCAAAGCCCGGACGCTATTCGGGTGGCGAGTACGGTCAGACCGTCAAGGATAAGACGGGCATCAAGGCAAGATTTGCCTTTGCTTTTCCCGATAGCTACGAGATTGGCATGTCCAATCTCGGTATGCGTATTCTGTACGGTGCGCTCAATGCGCACGAGGATATCTGGTGCGAGCGCGTGTTCACGCCGTGGGTGGATATGCAAGATAAAATGACCGAGCATTCCTTGCCGCTGTGCGCGCTGGAGAGCGGGGATCCGATCCGTGAATTCGATTTTCTCGGATTTACCTTGCAGTACGAAATGTGCTATACCAATGTGCTCAATATGCTCGATTTGGCGCAAATTCCGCTGCGTGCCGAAATGCGCAGTGAGGACGATCCCATCGTCATCGGCGGTGGTCCGTGCGCCTATAATCCCGAGCCCATTGCCCCTTTCTTTGATCTGTTCAACATCGGTGAGGGTGAGGAAATGCTGCCCGAGATCGTCCGTCTGTACATCCAAATGAAGGACGAGGAAAGATACACGCGCGCCGCCTTTTTGCACGAGGCCGCCGCGACCATTCCGGGCGTTTACGTACCCTCGCTTTACGAGGTCAGCTACAACGAGGACGGGACGGTCAAGGCGTATACACCTGTCTATGACGATATTCCCAAGACGGTGCAAAAGCGCATCGTGAGGGATCTTGACAAGGCGTATTTTCCCGAGCAGGTCGTCATGCCCTACATTGAAACGGTGCAGGATCGCATCAACGTCGAGGTCGGCCGCGGCTGCATTCGCGGCTGTCGCTTCTGTCAGGCGGGTATGGTCTATCGCCCCGTGCGCGAAAAAACGCCCGACGTCATCGACTGTCAGGCGCGCGCGCTGTTCGAACATACGGGCTATGAGGAAATGTCGCTGTCCTCGCTGTCCATCAGCGACTACACGCGCGTGGACGAGCTGACCGACACGCTGCTGTCCTGGACGAACGATAACATGGTCAGCCTGTCGTTGCCCTCGCTGCGCGCCGACTCGTTTACCAAGGAGCTCATGGATAAGGTCAGCTCCATTCGCAATTCGACCATCACCTTTGCCCCCGAAGCAGGCTCGCAAAGGCTGCGCGACGTCATCAACAAAAACCTTTATGAGGACGATCTTATGCGCGCCGTGAGCGTGGCGTTCGAGGCGGGCAAAAATCAGGTCAAGCTGTATTTCATGCAGGGTCACCCGACCGAAACCGACGAGGACCTTGCCGAAATTCCCGCACTCGCGCACCGCGTGGTCAGTGCCTACTATCAGAATCCCAACCGTAAGGGGAACAGACCGCCGCAGGTCACCATCAGCGTATCCCCCTTCATTCCCAAGCCGTTCACGCCCTTCCAATGGGAGGCGCAGGACAGCCTGGAGGAGATGCAGCGCAAGCAAGCGTACGTGGGTAGCTGCGTGACCGACCGCAAGGTCAAATACAACCACCACGACGCCAAGACCTGCCGCATCGAGGCCGTGCTGGCACGTGGCGACCGCCGTCTGGCCGACGCGCTCGAGCTCGGCTGCCGCGAGGGCTTTAAGTTTGACGCATGGACGGAATACTTCGATTATGACAAGTGGATGTCGATCTTTGAGCGCACGGGCATTGACCCTGCCTTTTACGCCAACCGCGCATGGAGCGTTGACGAGGTGCTGCCGTGGGATATCATCGACTGCGGCGTGACCAAGGCGTTCCTCAAGCGCGAGCGTGACAAGGCCTACGAGGCCGCAACCGCGCCCAACTGCCGCCAAGGCTGCAGCGGCTGTGGAGCAAACCGACTGGGAGGTGAGCGCGCATGCTGTCCAAAGGCAAACTGAGTTACCCCAAGCTGGACGAGGTGCGCACCGTCCGTATCAAGTT
Organism: Eubacteriales bacterium; assembly: GCA_045543375.1. GTDB lineage: Bacteria > Bacillota > Clostridia > Oscillospirales > CAG-272 > SIG644. Next base: position 16,776 of record JAZQMI010000063.1, read on the forward strand.
CCGCAAGGTGGGCAATTTGCAGTACATTTCGCATCTTGACCTGCAACGAACGGTCAGCCGTGTCTTGGTGCGTGCGGGCATTCCCACCTGGTATACGCAGGGATTTAATCCCCACGCCAAGATGGTGTTCGGTCTGCCGCTCAGCGTCGGTGCCGAGAGCGAGTGCGAATATCTGGATCTGCGCATCGACCGCGATATGTCGTGCGACGAGATCAAGGATCGCCTCAACGCCGTGCTGACCGACGAGCTTTGCGTGCTTGACGCCTACGTGCCCACAACCAAATCGGCCTTTGCCGATATCGTCTGGGCAGAGTACGATATCCGTATCCGCACCGAGGGCTTGACGCAAGAGTTAGCCGATGACATGCAAGCGTATCTGACGAGCTCGCCGCTCATGATGGACAAAAAGTCCAAATCGGGCATTCGTCAGGTGGATATCACCACCATGATCCGCTCGCTTTCCGTGACGCTGGCAGACGGAGAGCTGCGCATGGCTGCTGTGCTGTGCGTGTCGGGTGCCGACTATCTCAATCCCGAATATCTCATTCGCGCCCTGCGCGAAAAATTCGGCATTTTGCCCGAGGGCGACGTCGTATCGGAGTACACGATTCTGCGCACCAAGGTGTATCTGGCGGACGGTGTGACCGAGTTTCATTGAATCAAAGAGGGCAAATTCTAAAAAAAGCTCAGATGGTCAAATGCCGATGAAGTATAATGAAAAAGGACGAGCACCGCTCGTCCTTTTTCTATGTATTACAGCTTCATTTTGGTCATGATCTTTTTGAGCGGAGCAAAGGCCGCCGTGGCTACGATGATGCCAAACAGCGCTTGTGCCGAGTCGGCAGGAATGCTGACGGCTGCCGACCAGCCGTTGCCCCAAATGACGGCGTTGAGCAAGAAGTAGCCGCCGACCATAAAAATCTCACCTGCCACGCCGCCAAGCACGCAGGGAAGCAGCGTGCTCTTGAAGGTGGCCTTTTTGTTCCACATGGCGCGCAGAACAAGTCCCGCCACGCAGGGCACGATGGCCTTGATGATGAAGGAGGGCAGGGCGTAGTGACCGTAGCCGCTGAGCAGGTCGGCCAGCATGGTGCCCGTGGCCGATGCCAGAATGCCGTAAGGCAAGGGCAGTAGCCATGCGGCAAGCAGGCACAGCGCATCGCCCGGATGCACATATCCGCCGCTTGCAGGATTCGGGATCTGGATAAAGCAGGTCGAAACGTAAATGAGGGCGGTAAACATAGCCGCCAGGATCAGATAGTGAACGTGAGCACCTCTCGTGCGCATAAAAGAGCACCTCTTTCGATGGAATATGCTAATATTATAATCCAAAATGAGCATTTTGCAAGAGCTTTTTTCTCATTTTTCTTTCGTTTTCCGAAAATCGGCGTTTTGCCCAAAAATGCTGCGGCGTCTTGACATTTGCGGTAAAATTTGTTACACTATATTCAAATGAAGGGAGGCGATCCTCATGGCGAAAAAGCAATGCTTTCTGATCGAGTTGGAAGGAGAGCAGCACCGCGTGATCTATACGCGACCGGCATTTTCAAGCAAGCTCGTGGTTGAGATCGACGGCGAGCAATTTACGCTGCCGCGCGGCGCGCGCGAGGAGCCCTTCCGCCTTGGCGACGAGCAGGCCATTCTCAGCATTGCCAAAAATGGCAAGGCGTCTGTCCGCACGCGCCGCGGCGAGGTGCAGAGGGTGAGCGAAAAGCAAATGGCGGATCACGTCAAGGCGCTGAGCAAGCCCGTGCTGGTCATATTCAAAACGCATCTGGATGTGGGCTTTACCGATCTCGCGCACGCGGTGACCGAGCGCTATCTGAACGAATTTATCCCCAACGCCATTCGTGTCGGCTACGAGCTCAAGGATACGGACACGCCCTTTCGCTGGACGGTGGGCTCGTGGCTCATTCACGAGGCGCTCAAGCGCGATACCGACGGCAAGGTCGAGCAAGCCGTCCGCGACGGTATTCTCAACTGGCACGCGCTGCCGTTTACGACGCATACCGAGCTGATGAATACGGCGCTGATGGAGGCTGCGCTTGACGTTTCCGCCAAGCTGGACGCCCGCTTTGGCAGGCAGACCGTTGCAGCCAAAATGACCGACGTACCGGGGCATACGGTCGGCATGGTGCCCTTGATGGCCGCGCGCGGTATCAAGCTGCTGCACGTCGGCGTCAATCCTGCCACGCCCTTGCCGCCCATCCCACCCGTGTTCAAGTGGAAAAGGGATAACGCCGAGCTGACGGTGATCTATCAGGGTAACTACGGCGAGGCGGCCGAGTTTGACGATTTCTATTTGTATTTTGCTCATACCAACGATAACTACGGCCCCCAGTCGCCCGACGAGATCGTGGCCGTCTACGACCGCATCAAGCAGCAATATCCCGGCCGCCCCGTGCGCGCCGCCACGCCGGACGACGTAGCAGAGCTGCTCTCGCAGCAGCGCGACCTGCCTGTCGTCACGGGCGAGATCGGCGATAGCTGGATCCACGGCGCGGCGACCGACCCCCAAAAGCTCAGCCGCTACCGCGCACTCATGCGCCACGTAGCCGAGCACGGCGCGGGCGAGGTCGATCTTTGCGAGCATTTGCTGCTCGTCCCCGAGCACACCTGGGGCATGGATATCAAGACCTACTTCCATAACGAAAGCGATTTCACCGCAGACGATATGGCGCGCTGCGCCGACGCGCGCAAGGCGGTCGAGGGCTCGTGGCAGGAGCAGCGGGAATACATCGCGGCTGCCGAGCGTGCGCTGGGCGTTCAGGTGACGCTGCCTGCCTTGCCGGATCCGGACGGCTACACCGAGATCGAGGTACCCGCATCACTTGATTTTGAGATTAGCTGGCAGCTCTTTGACCGTAGCGATTACGAGCGATACCAAAACGAATATCTGCGCTTGAACGACGCTACGCGCCCGTGGGCGATCTGGGATTTTACCAAGGTGGGACTGCCCGAATACGAGGGCGGCATTTACACCGCCAAGGTCAAGCGCGCGTATACGCGCGGCGAGCAAACGCTGCTGCGCTTGGAATTTGACGCCGACGAGCAGACGGCAAACGACTTGTGCCTGCCGTATTTCTACGTGCGTCATGAGGGAGAGCGTATCGAAATTCAATGGTTCGGCAAGCGTGCCTCGCGGCTGCCGCAGGCGTGCTGGCTCAAGCTCAAGGGGCAGACGGAGTGCTGGCAACTGCATAAAATGGGTACGTGGCTCTCGCCCGAGGAGATCGTCGGCAGCCCGCTCATCACCGCCGTGGACGAGGGCGTCCGCAACGGAGATGTGACCGTCCGTTCGCTCGATGCCGCGCTGGTCGCGCCCTACGGCAGACAGTTGCTGCACTATCGCACCGATGTCAAGGGCGAGAGGCAGGATCTGTATTTCAATCTGTACAACAACGTCTGGAACACCAATTTCCCCATGTGGTACGACGACGATGCGATCTTCCGCTTCTCCATCGTGCCGAACGCTTGACAAACGGAGCGCCCCGTGCTATAATAGCGGGGTATTGACCCAAAGAAAGGAGGCGGCGACGTGTCGTACAAAAGAATACTTGCCGTTCAGGACATTTCCTGCGTCGGACAGTGCTCGCTGACCGTTGCGCTGCCTATTTTGTCCGCCTGCGGCATTGAATGCTGCATTCTGCCCTCGGCGGTGCTATCCACCCACACGGGCGGCGACTTCAAGGGCTACACCTTTCGCGATCTGAGCGACGATATTCCCGACATCTGCCGTCATTGGGAGGCGCAGGGCATTCGCTTCGACGCCGTTTATACGGGCTATCTCGGCTCGGCGCGGCAGGCAAGCATGGTCGAGCATATCATGAAAACGCTGCTCAAGCCAAAAGGGCTCAAGATCGTTGACCCGGCTATGGGCGATAACGGCCGTCTTTACACAGGGCTTGATCATAGTCTTGTGGATGCCATGCGACGCTTGTGCCGTCTGGCTGACGTCATTCTCCCCAATATCACCGAGGCCTGCCTTTTGACGGGCAAGCAGTACCGCGAGGTGCACGACGGGGTGTATATCGCCTCGCTGCTTGATGAGCTTGCTGCACTTGGCGCGCGTCGTGCCGTGCTGACGGGCGTGGGCTACGAGCCCGGTATGATCGGCGTGGTGACGTACGAGGGTACGAGCGGATACTACTATGAGCACCACCGCGTACCGCGCATGTTCCACGGCACGGGCGACGTGTATGCCTCTGCCTTTACGGGTGCGTATTTGCAGGGAAAGTCGCTCGCGGAAGCCGCCAAGATCGCGGTGGATTTCACGCTCGCGTGCATCGAAAACACCACGCCCGAGCATTGGTACGGCGTACGGTTTGAGCCCATGCTGCCAAAGCTGATCGACATGTTGAAATAAAGAAAAGGACGGAAATTTTCCGTCCTTTTTTCATATAGCGGAAGCTTACTCCTGCCGTGTACGTTCTTAACGATATTTTTTTCTCAAGTCGGACAAACGCTTGACATACACGGCAACCGTAACGGCACCGAACGCGCCGTATGTCAAAATGCACATGATGTATACGTTTTCGCGCTGCGTGTATCCCACGCGAAGTTGATCGCTCGTATAGGCTCTAACCGGAAATCCGTCCTCGGTATCGGACAGCCCAATGCGAGCAAAACTGCGTTTTGCTACGTAAGTAAACAGCACCTTGCCGTCGCGTCCGTAAAATTCGGCGCGGGGATATTCGACTTCATCGTCGGCGTTATCAACGCTGTCAAGGGGCGCCTCCTGCACGGGAACGCTGTGCTCGATGACGAAGTCGAACGGCCAGCCGATGCTTGTGACCGAGTAGGCAGGCTCGTCGCTTTCGGCAAAAGCGATGAAGTCTTCTTGGGTTTCAAACGTGTGATAGGGGGCAAATTTGGTCACGTCTATGCCCTGTACGATGCCACACCCCATCAATGTCACGACCCCACCGACCAAAAGCAGCGCGAGTGTATGTCCTAACAGTCGCCGCTCAAGCGTGTAGCCTTGCGCGGCAGTCTGTGTGAGCGCAAGAAGGCCGCGGTCGATCAAATGCTTGCGAATGGCCAACTGCCAAACACTATGCGCAACGATCAAGGCTACGGAAGAAAATGCCATGCCCCAGAGCAGCCACGAGCCGAATTCAAGTCCCCAATGAGCGTCGCTTACCAGAGTGGCAAGCGGAAGGCAAAAGGCAAACAACAGAAAAACGAGCATGCAGACGTTTTTGGCGGTCATCAGGCAGTCGAGGTTATGTGCCCGAACGGCGTCACGGTGCCACGGCGCGGCGTCCTCGTCGTCGATCTCGGGGGATACGCGCGCGTTGCCAAAAAAGCAAAGCTGACAAACGACGGCGCAAAGCATCAGCGCGGCGGCCACCCAGAAGCCGACGTGAGCCCGTAAAAACCCAAGATTGATGATAGCGGCCACGACAACGCCGAGCAGCGCGATGCCCACCGAAATGACGGACAGATTGCGATAGCGCGTATACTGCTGCTTCAGCAGCGTCCGAAAGCGGCGCTCGCTTTTTTGTGCCGTGCGGGCAGCATCGGCCTCGTTCTCGGCCTTTTGCTCGCTCGTATCTGCATTTTTGCGCTCACCGCGTAGCAGCTCGTCTGCTGTGACGCCGAACAGATCGGCGATCAACGGAATGAGCGAAAGATCGGGCGTGCATTCGTCGCGCTCCCAACGGCTGACCGTTTTATCCGATACGAAAAGCTGCTCACCAAGCTCGCGCTGGGTCATACCCTTGGCGCGGCGCAGGGCAGAAATGAATGTTCCCATCGTCTTTTTTTCCATAACGTCTTCTCCTTTCGGAACGCCGATGCGCTTGGCGTCCTTGTACACATTCTACCGCCGCGACGGGAAAAATACCACCCCAAGGAGTGCGAATTTCTCTCACATTGCGAGAATGTGCGCCAAACGGCCTTAAGGAATGAGCACAGGCGGCTCGGTGTACTGCTCCACCACCGCGCGGTCGCTGTGCGGCAGGACTTGTCCGCCAATGCGCTGGACGACTTCGTCACCCTTGCCCGCAATGAGCAAAATATCGCCCGCTTGCAGCTCGTCAAGGGCGGTGCGAATGGCCTCGGCGCGGTCGGTAATGACCGTGTAGCGAGGTAAAAAGGTGGGACGGAATGCCAAAGCAATGTCGCGGCAGATGTCCTCGACGGGCTCAAAATGAGGATCGTCGGCCGTTAGATAGGTAAAGTCTGCCAGCTCGTCGGCGGCAGCACCCAGCTCGGCCCGACGGCATTGCGTACGCTCGCCCACCGAACCGAACAAGCAGAATAGGCGGTTGGGTGCAAGAGCTCTGAGCGAGCTCAGCGCGGCGCGCAGCGCCGCTCCGTTGTGGGCATAGTCCACGACGACAAGCGCACCCTTGACCTCGATCATTTCAAACCGACCGGGAATGTGCAGCGAAGGCAAGGCAGGTGCAGCTTGCGAGATCGAAACGCCGAGTGCACGCACGATAGCCAGCGCAAACAGCGCGTTTTGCACGTTGTGCGCACCCGGCAAGGGCAGACGAACGCACACACGTGCACCCTGCTCGTCACAGCAGTCGAAGGTGGTGTAGGGCAGCGCGCCATCGCGCTCGGTACGAATATTGTCGGCGCGCAGCTGCGCGCCCTCGGTCAAGCCACAGCGAACGACATCGCCTGACACGTCGGCAAGCAGGGACAGTGACGCGGCATCGTCCGCGTTTGCAACGAGAACGGACGCACCGAACTCGGTCAGGAGGCGGCGCTTGCAAGCGCCGTAGTGTGCCATGGACGGATGCTCGGTCGGGCCGATGTGATCGGAATAGAGATTGGTCAGCGCACAGACGTCAAAAGAAATACCGTCGACACGGTGCTGCCAAAGCCCTTGCGAGGACACCTCCAAAAACACGGTATCAACGCCTGCGCATTTCATGTCGTACAGCATGCGCTGCAGCTCGAGCGGATCGGGCGTGGTGTTGCTTGTTTGCTGCTCTACTGCACCGTAACGAACGCCGCAGGTGCCTATGTAGCCGGTGGCAACGCCGAGCGCGCTCAAGATGTGATAGCACGCCATGGCGACCGTTGTTTTGCCCTTGGTGCCCGTAATGCCGACCACGCGCATCGAGCGCGCGGGGTGGCCGTAAAGGGCGCAGGCAAGGTGGGCAAGTGCCTCTCTTGTGTCGTTGGCAGCGAGCACCAGTGAATCCTCGGGGAGCATGTCGTATGTCGCACCCGACTGCACCAAAAAGGCGCGGCAGCCGCGCTCATAGGCGGCCTTGATATAGTCGTGCCCGTCGCTTTTGGCACCGCAAATGCAAACGAACAGATCGTTCTTGGCAGCGCGCCGCGAGTCACAGCAGATGCTGTGCAGCGCGGTGTCGAGCAAGCATTCGTCGCCTGCCGCGCGGTCAAGGGAAAAGGGGAGAGCGGCAAGCAGCGTGCGAAGCGTTATGTTTTCAGTCATACGGCCTGTCCTCCTTGATCGTATTGCAGCGGGGTGGTGCCGTCGTCGCGGCAGACGATATAGCAATCTTCCAGTTTACTTGACCACGCGTCATCGGAAATCGGTACATCGTCGCAGACGATGAGCAGCGGCGTGCGGTCAGCCGCCTCGATCTCGGCGGCGAGATCACGAAGCGCCAGTGTGAGCATGGCGGGCGTGGTTGGTAGCTCGTGGCAGATCAGCCATGGGGTCAGACGGCGAAGCAACGGGGTGCTCGGACAAAACAGATGCGAGATCAGCCCATGCTGCAAGTACAACCGACGGGCGGTCTTTGCGCCCTGCCTGTTGCCGAGTATGACGGGGATGAATTGCTGTGCCGTGCGTCCCATGTCGCTCATGCCGATCTCCTTTCGTTTCCGTAATTACCCCATTATAACACATTCTGCCAAAAAAAGAAAGGGCAAAGTGCATATTTCCATCATTTTACAGACAAATCAATTTTGGCACTTGCAATTTTGCTTGTTTTATATTATAATTATTCTGTATTATTGTAAGATAGGGAGTGTACGCATGAAACGATACGACTTTCTTTTGTTTGACGTAGACAACACGCTGCTGGATTTTGACCGTGCCGAGCACGATGCATTCATGGATTGTCTTGAAATGTTCGGTTTCGAGCGTGACGAGCAGCTACTGGTGAGGTACAGCGCCGTCAACGACCGCCATTGGAAGATGCTCGAGCGGGGCGAGATCACGCGTGAGGTGCTCATGTGGAAGCGCTTTGAGGCGTTTTCGGACGAATGTAACTTAAAACCGCTTGACCCCCACGCCTTTTGCGATGCCTACGTTCGTCAGCTCTCCCAAAAGAGCTTTCTTCTGGATGGCGCGCTTGAGGTCTGCCGCGAGCTGTCCAAGAGCTATACGCTGTGCGCCATTACCAACGGAGATGCCAGAGTGCAGCACGGACGCTTTGACCCTTCGCCCGTCTATCCCTATTTTCATCAAACGTTCATTTCGCACGAAATGGGCGTGGACAAGCCTTCGGGGGCGTATTTTGATCTGGTCAGAGCGGCTCTGCCGACGCTTGATCCAGCGCGCACGTTGGTCATTGGCGATTCACTGACCTCGGACATCGCGGGCGGTATTGCCTGGGGAACGGATACCTGCTGGCTGTGCCCGAACGAGCAAAAGCGCGGTGCGGCAGCAGAGAAAGGATTGAACCCGACCTATACGATCGCACATTTGCGCGAGCTTTTGGATATACTTTGATAGATACGAGAGGAGGAGAGCCGTATGATGACACTCACAGCGCAATTGCAACAAGAAAACATTGCCGCCCGCGAGAACGTGGTCATGGCGCCCTACACCTCTTTTCATATCGGCGGCGAGGCGGCGCTGCTCATTGAGCCGACCGACGAGCGAGGACTGATACGTGCCATCTCACTTGCCAAAGCAAGCGGCAAAAAGACCTTCCTGCTCGGAAAAGCAAGCAACGTGCTGCTGCCCGACGGCAAAACAGACGCCGCCTTTATCCGTACGGCGGCGGTGCGTGAGCTGTCGGTCAAGGGAAATGCCGTCAGCGGCAGTTGCGGAGCAACGCTGTCCGAGTTGGCAAGACTTGCACAGAGATCGGGACTTGGCGGTATGGAATTTGCCCACGGTATTCCGGGCACGCTGGGCGGTGCACTGTGCATGAATGCGGGCGCTTACGGCGGACAGATGAGCGATGTTGTTACATCCGTCCGTGTGTATGACGCTGAGAAGGATCGCGTGCTGACGCTGAACGGTGAGCAAATGAATTTTTCTTACCGTCACTCGCTGCTGCTCTCGCATCCGCATCTGATCGCGCTGGGCGCGACGGTGACGCTGCGCGAGGACGATACCCGGGCGATCGAGGCGCGTATGCAGGAGTATATGCAACGCCGACGCGCGAGCCAACCGCTTGAATACCCGAGCGCAGGCAGTGTGTTCAAACGCCCCGAGGGGCATTTTGCGGGCGCATTGATCGAGCAGAGCGGGCTCAAGGGCTACCGCATCGGCGGTGCTATGGTGTCGCCCAAGCACGCGGGCTTTATCATCAACGTGGGCGGAGCCACAGCACGCGACGTGCTGCTGCTGATCGAGCATATCCGCACCGTCGTCGAGCGTGACCACGGCGTTTTGCTTGAACCCGAGGTCCAGATATTGACCGCACTTAACGCAAGAAACGGATAACGGAGAGAGATATGTCATTTTCGGATGAATGTAAAATAGAGCTGCTGCGCGAGGAACTGCCCAGACGAGCGTGCTGCCGCCGCGCCATGGTGCAGGGCATACTGTTCTGTGCCGACATGACGGGCGGTGTGTTTTCGCTGACCGTGGCAGGCGGCGAGGTCGGCGAGGAGATCGCGGCTTTTTTGGAGCAACAGCTACACACCGACGTTGAACGCCGTTCCTTTTCGCGCGTCGGTCGCCCTTATCTGGCGCTTGAGCTCATCTCGCGCGGCACCATGGCACAGTTACAACGCGCCGATATGTCCGATCTGCCGCTGCCGCGTATTCTCGGCTTTGATTGCGAGGATTGCACGCGCGCCTTTTTGCAGGGCGTATTCGTCGCGACGGGCAGCGTGACCGATCCCGCCAAGCTGTATCACATGGAGTTGTCCTGCCGCAGCGCGAGCGCGGCACGACGCATCGAGCAGCTTCTTTGCGAGGTCGCCACACCGCCGAGAACGATCCGAAGACAGAGCGGTGTCAATCTGTATTATAAGAGCAGCGCTGCCATGGAGGACGTGCTGTCCTATCTGCGCGCGACGGGCGCGCTGTTTACGCTGATCAACCATAAGATCGAGCGTGATATTCGCAACGAGGAAAACCGCGCCACCAACTGCGTGGCAAAAAACATACAAAAGGCGGTCGACGCCGCGAGCGCACAGGTCGCTGCCATTGGGCGGCTGAAAGCGAGCCACGCGTGGGACAAGCTGCCCGAGCAGCTACGCGTGACGGCCGAGCTGCGCCTTGAATTTGAGGACGCAACGCTGGCCGAGCTTGCCTCGCGTCACAATCCGCCCATCACCAAATCGGGCCTCAACCATCGCCTGAAAAAGCTGACCGAGCTCGCGGGAGAAGTCAAGTAAACGCCCAAGGAGGAAAAAGCATATGCAGGATTTCGTACACCTACATTTGCATAGCGAATACAGCCTGCTCGACGGTGCCTGCCGCATCGCCGATATTCCCGCACGCGCCAAATCGTGCGGGCAGAGCGCCGTCGCGCTGACCGACCACGGCGTCATGTACGGTGCCATCGCCTTTTATCGCGCCTGCCGCGAGGCGGGTGTCAAGCCCATCATCGGCTGGGAGGTCTACGTGGCACCTCATTCACGCTTTGATAAAAGCGCGGTCAGGGGACAGCGCACCGGCTACCATCTGGTGCTGCTTTGCAAAAATGAGGTGGGATATCGCAACCTCATGTATCTCGTTTCCAAGGGCTTTACCGAGGGCTTTTATAATAAACCCCGCATTGATGCCGAGCTGCTCGCCTCGCATACCGAGGGGCTGATCGGTCTTTCCGCCTGCCTTGCCGGGCAAGTCCCGCAGCTATTGCTCGCGGGAGATTACGAGAGTGCCAAGCAGGCGGCACAAAAGTACGCCTCCATGTTTGCCCCGGGAGATTTTTATATTGAGATCCAGAACCACGGGCTTGCCGATCAGCGGCAGATCATGCCGAGCCTTGCACGCATCGCAAAAGAATGCGGCTTGGGGCTGGTCGCCACCAACGACTGCCACTATTTGCGCCGCGAGGACGCCGAGCATCAGGCGATCCTTACGTGCATTCAGACCAATACGAGCATCGACGAGGGCCGACCGCTCGGCTTTGAAACGGACGAGTTTTATTTCAAATCGACCGAAGAGATGACGCGGCTGTTCTCGGCTTATCCCGAGGCCATTGAAAACACCGTCCGTATCGCCGAGAAGTGCAATCTGGCGTTGAATTTTGACGCAGTGCATCTGCCGCATTTCCCCTGCCCGCGCGGGCTGTCTTCGGCGGAGTATCTGCGCGAGTTGACCGAGCAGGGACTTGCGCGTCGTCAGAGCACGGGCATGCTCGGCTACGGTGCGAGCGGCAAGGTGCATCCCATGGATGAGTACCGTGCGCGCATGGAATACGAGCTGTCGGTTATTGAAAGCATGGGATATGCCGACTACTTTTTGATCGTGGCGGACTACGTGGGTTTTGCCAAGAGCCGCGACATTCCTGTCGGACCTGGGCGTGGCTCGGGCGCGGGAAGCCTGGTCGCCTTTCTGCTCGGCATCACCGACGTTGACTCGATCGCGTTTGATCTGCTATTCGAGCGTTTTCTCAACCCCGAGCGAGTCAGTATGCCCGATATTGATATGGACTTTTGCTACAACCGCCGCGGCGAGGTTATCGACTACGTGATCGAAAAATACGGCTCGGATCACGTCAGCCAGATCGTCACGTTCGGAACGCTGGCAGCACGCGCCGCCATTCGCGACGTGGGCAGAGCACTGGGCATGCCGTACGGCACGGTCGATCCCGTGGCGCGCGCCGTGCCGCAGGAGCTTGGTATCACCATCGAAAAGGCGCTCAAGCTGCCCGACCTCAAGCATATGTATGAGGAGTCCGCCCAGGTGCGACGCCTGGTGGATACTGCCATGGCGCTCGAAGGAATGCCGCGCAATATGTCGGTACATGCTGCGGGTATTCTTATTACCGAGCAGCCGCTCTATGATTTTGTGCCGCTGGCTGTGAGCAACGATGTCGTCGTGTGTCAATACGACATGGACATCATTGCAAAGCTGGGTCTGCTCAAATTCGACTTCTTGGGGCTGCGCTATCTGACCATCTGCCACGACGCCGAGCGTCAGATCCGCGAGAGCATCCCCGGATTTTCGCTTGAAAGCATTTCGCTGACCGACGAGGCAACCTACGCGCTCATCTCGTCAGGCGATACGGGCGGCGTATTTCAGCTCGAATCGGCGGGTATGCGCCAGATGCTGACCGAACTTCGCCCCTCGTCCATTGACGACGTGCAGGCGGGCATCGCGCTTTACCGACCGGGTCCCATGGATTCGATTCCGACCTATATTGAAAACCGTAAGCATCCCGAGAGCATTCGCTACGCCGTGCCTGCGCTGGAGGATATCCTGCGCTCGACCTACGGCTGCGTGGTGTATCAGGAACAGGTCATGAATATTTTCCGCACCGTAGCGGGCTATTCGTTCGGTCACGCCGATATCGTGCGCCGTGCCATGTCCAAGAAAAAGGCCGACGTGCTCGAGGCCGAGCGTGCCGACTTTTTGACGGGCGCCGAGAAAAACGGCGTTTCGCGTGAGGTGGCAAACGCGCTGTTTGACGATATGTCCGACTTTGCCAACTACGCCTTCAACAAATCACACGCCGCGTCCTACGCGCTCATTTCTTACCGCACTGCCTATCTCAAGGCGCATCACCCGCGCGAATATATGGCGGCGCTGCTCACGAGCGTGCTCGGCAACGTGCCCAAAACGGGCGAGTATATCGCCGAATGCCACCGACGCGGCATTACCGTCTGTCCGCCCGACATCAACCGCAGCTTTGCTCAGTTCCACGCCGACGGCGAGGAGGGCGGCATACGCTTTGGCCTTGGCGCGCTCAAAAATATCGGCGTCGGCTTTATCGGTGCGGTCGTTCATGAGCGTCAAACGGGTGGAGTATTTACGTCACTTGACGATTTTATCACGCGCATGTCCTCGCGCGAGCTGAACAAGCGGCAGCTCGAAGCACTTATCAAAGCAGGCGCATTTGACGGCCTTGGCGGCATCAACCGCCGTCAGATGCTCGCATCTTACGAAACGCTCATGGATATGAGCAGCGAGCGCTCGCGCGGCAGCCTTGCAGGACAGCTCGATATGTTTGCCACAACGCCCGTTGAAGGACTTGGCTCGGTCGCAGGCTTTGACTATCCCGATCTGCCCGACTTTTCGCTCAAGGAAAAGCTGTTGCAGGAAAAGGAATGCTCGGGTATGTATTTCTCCGGGCAAATGCTTGATAACTATTCCTCGCACGTCGCCTCGCTCGGTGTTGGCGAGATTGCCTCGATCATGCAGCAAAACGAGAGCGGCGAGTATGCCGTCCCCGAGCGCACGCGCGTGTGTGTGGCGGGTATGATCGGCAGCGTGTCGCTCAAGACGACGCGCAAGGACGAGAGAATGGCCTTCTTTACGCTCGAGGACCGTTACGCTGAGATCGAATGTCTGGTCTTTCCCAAGGCGTATGAAACTTATGGCGAATGCGTCCATCCCGACACGGCCGTGTGTGTGCGCGGCACGGTGACGCACCGCGAAAACGAGGAGCCTAAGCTCATCGTCGAGGGACTTTTGCCGCTCATGGATAACGATGCCTACGTGCCCGCACCTGTGGAGGCGCAAGCACAAGCGGCTCCGACACCGTCACAGCCGCAAGCTCAACCGCCGCGCCGCGTAGAAAACACGGCAGGTAAAAAGCTGTATCTGCGCTTGCCCGACAGCCAAGGATTGCTCTGGCGCAAGACCATGGCACTCATCGAGATTTTTGAAGGCAACACGCCCGTCGTGTTGTACGACGGCTCGACGGCAAGCTATCAATCCTACCGCGGCGGCATCGCACTGACCGATTATCTGTTTGGCGAATTCGTCCGATTGCTTGGCGAGAGCAACGTCATATTGAAATAAAAAAGAGGGAAACTTCCATGGAAGTTTCCCTTGCTTTTATTTGGCCAGATATTCCTCGAGTGTCAACCCCGACTCGGCAATGGCCATGGCGAGATCGCGTCCGACGAAGCGATAGTGCCAGGATTCATACGAATACTTGGTGACGTTCACCTTGTCCTTGGGATAGCGAAGAATGAAACCGAACTGGCAGGCGTTTTGCTGCAACCACTCAAAGGCAGGGTAGTCCTCGAACGCATTGTCCAGCTCGTTGTTCATGCCTTTGGTGATAAAGTCCACACAAAGCCCCGATTGGTGCTCGCTCTTGCCCTCCTCGGCAGAATAGGTGCGGACGATCTCAAGTGCTTCGGCACGGGACAGCGAAGGATCTTTTTGCCGTTCCTGCGTCACGTAATAGTTTTGAAGCTGCTTTTGATTGTTATAGGAGCGGTAGCCGCTGGTGACGAAAACGTCGTCGATGCCGTCGGCGCGCATGCAAAGCATCATGGCCGTCAGCGCCTCGGCTGCTGTGCGGTCAAGCTGTATCCACTTGCCGCCGTTGGTCAGCTTTGAATCGAGCGGCACCAGATCAGCGGGCACGTAGCTTGCCCCCAACGGATGGGACTTGTTGACAAGCAGCACGTCGTCGTAGACGGTATAAATGGCGTCCAGATACGCGCTGATGTCGTAGGAGTAGCGGTAGGGCTGCTTGGGCTCGTCCGGCTGCTCGGGCTCGTCCGGCTCTTCCGGTTCGTCGGGATCGACGGACGGCGTGGGCGGATCGGGTGTGACGGGAGGATCGTCCGTCGCGGGCGGATCGGGCGTCACGGGCGTCGACGGATCGTCCGTGGGGTCCTTGGGAGGATCGACGGGGTCTTTGGGGTCGGTCGGAGTGCTCACGGGGGGCTGTTCAAGCCGATCCAGATAATCGGGTAGCCAGGACATCAATCCGTTCGGATGCACCGCATATAATACGCCGCACAGCAGCACGATGGTGAGCAGCAGCGGCACGATTTGCTTTTTTTCACCCATAGTTGGTTTCCTTTCTTACGCTTTGGGCGGCTTGGTTTCGACCATGATGAAAAACGGCGAGGTGGGAGAATTGAGAATTTTGACGAGCGTTGCACACACCTTGTGGCGCGAGATGCCCTCCAGATATTCGCAGATCATGTTACCCTCAGCCTCGCCCTCGGCGTGTCCGGGGTAGACGGCAATGTTTAAAATACCGTCGGGCGCGAGCAACTCAATGGCGGCCTCAATGGCAGGCATGGTTGTCTCACGCATGGTCGTGATGCGCTTGTCACCGCCCGGCAGGTAGCCAAGATTGAACATACCGGCGCGGTAAGGCTGCTTGACGTAGTCCTTGACCAGATGGTGCGAGGCGTGAATAAGCGTGACGTTGTCGGGGCAGCCTTCGTCTTTCAATAGCTTGGCGGTCGAATCGATGGCCTGCTGCTGAATGTCAAAGGCGTATACGTGGCCGCTCTCGCCCACCGTTTTGGAGAGAAAGGCGGTGTCGTGTCCGTTGCCCATGGTAAAGTCCACGGCAATGTCGCCCTCGCGCAAGTGAGTCAGTATAAATTTTTTGTGAAGGTCGAGTAGATCGATCATGATGCAATTACCTTTATCTTATCTCTTTTTCTGGGGTGGGCGGTGAAGGTCGGAGCGCAAAAAGCGGATGGAGCGCTCGATGGCGTCCTTGGAATCGTACCAGGGCTCCTCGTCGTAGCGGTAGTCGAACTTTTTGCAGAACCAGCTTACGTCGCCGCGCAGCTTTTCAAAATAGGGAAGTACCACGCCTGCGCAGTCGGCAGCAAACTCGGCTTGCTTTTTCTTGCCAAGACGGTGGTGCGCGCATTCAAGCAGGCGGCGATAATGGGGCAGGCAGAAATAGGGTTGAGCCTTGAGCTTTGAGGGAAAGTCCTCGTCGGTGTCCCAAAGCAGCACAACCGTTTCGATCATGCGAGAGAAATTGTACTCGATGCGGTGGCAAACGTAGCAGTCCTGCTCCAGAGCAGCGATGCGCTTTGCCGGCTTTTCGCCCTTGAGCGTAACGAGCGGCAGCGGCTTTTCGACGACGTCACCGTACAGCTCGTTCAGATGGCTCTCGAGCGTCAGTGCCATGCCCAGACGATTCTGCATTTGCAGCATCATATCGTAGTGTGTGCGGCAAAAGCCGCTTTCATTTGTTTTGATGCGAATATCGGGTTCCATCATGGATGCGCCGAGGATCAGATCGAGCTCGTCGTTTTCCAGCTTGTTGTACAGCGCGCAGACGGGACAACCGCAACTGTGATCGTCGCGCGAGGCCTCAAACGCCTCGTTGACCGGGATGGTATAAATTTGTTCCATAGTAAAGTTCACTTTCCGAAGATTTTTGTTGAAAAATGCAATGTTTTGCGATATAATATAATTGAATATATTATACCACACTTTTATGGGCGGCTTCAAGATGTTTTTTGCATTTTGCGGCGGTTTTTTGGAGGTTTTATGGTCTGTGAGAGCACGTTTGAGATAAAAGAATATTTTGAGGGCGAGATTCCGCTTGTGATTTTGGG